>JAZBOZ010000029.1:0-13157 GCA_036351405.1 Halieaceae bacterium | reverse complement strand
TTGTTCCATTGGCTATAGCGCAGTGTGGTGGTGGCATTGTTACCGTGCCAGGCGAGACCCAACTGACCGTTGCTTTGGTCAAAGTCGGTAAATGGCAGCTCCCCCGTATAGGCTGGGCCGTTGCGGTCACCGCTTTCGAAGGCCGTTGCACTGTCAGGCGTGGTGATGTTGTCGCCGCTACGCACAGCGAAACCGCCGCCAATCGTGAATCGCTCGCCCGCACTGATCCCTCGCACGGAAAAGTCTTGCTGTCCGTTGTTGCTGGCATAGTCATAGCGGGCCGCAAAGTCTTGCTCACGGTTGCCGCTTGATGACTGGCCGAGATTAATACCGTGAACATCAATCACGCCCCCGATGGCGTCTGAGCCGTAAAGTAGGCTTGCTGCACCGCGTACGATCTCGATACGGTCACTCAGAAACGGATCCACGTTCACGTTATGTCGGATGCCGTATTGCTGGTAGTCCACACCGATGCTGTTAGATAAAACCCGAATCCGATTACCTGTGAGGCCGCGAATGACCGGGATGCCTGCGTTGTTACCTGTGTCCAGCACTCGGACCCCTGCCAGATGCTCGAGCGACTGCCCGAGACTCGCGGCTTGTCGCAGACTTTTCTCAACGCCCTCAAGGACATCAATCCGCGCGGCCTGCACCATTTGATCGCCCGGTGCCGGCGCACCAGCAACTACGTAAACATGTTCGATCCGTAGTTCGGCGTTGTTTGCGCCGATTGATCCAGCTTGGGATAGCGCTCCGCTGGCGGGAATACCGGCCGCTAAAGCCAGCAATAGTGATGGTTTGTGCATGGGCGATTCCCGGGTTACCAATGTAATGCTACGAAGTGTTACACCATAACATTAAATGTGCAATAACAAATGCCACTTTTGGTGGCGCTCGTTTTCGCGACGCACTATTGGCGAATGGGGAATGGGGAATGGGGAATGGAGTGGACTGAAAACTCGGTGGTTTAGGCGCTAGCCTGACAGTGTTCGCATAAACCGTGGAGCTCTAGTTGCTCCCGGTTGATGTGAAACCCGGCCGATGCCGCTTTGGCGGCCAACTGGGCGAGCTCTTTGTCGGCGAAATCCATCTCGGAGACCAAGCCGCATTGATCACAAATTAAAAACTGTGCTGTCGCGTGCTCGTGGTCGCAGGCAACGTGACTACAAGGCAGGAAGTGGTTCGTTGAGCGGAGCTTATGCACTAAGCCAGCCGTGACGAACACGTCGAGCATACGATAAACACTCATGACCGGTATCTCTTCGCCAAATTCGTCACGATAGTGGTGTGCAAGGTCGTACGCTGATAGCGAATTGGGCGCCTTTAATAGGGTTATCAGCACCCGTTTCCGCTTGTCGGTCAGTCGTAGCCGATGTTCACGACATACCTGTTCGGCGATATTGATTGCCGCGTCGACGTCCGGAGATTGTCGCTTGGTGACCATGCAGACGTTACTTTGGTGCTCTGGGCAGAGGCGCCAGTGCGCGCTCCAGGGCGCGACGCGCATTGCGGCGGACTTCAGCGGGATCGATATTGTTCTGATTGGTGTCTTCCACCAGCCGTGACATCGCCGCCGCCCACAGTAGCGCACCGTCATTCCCGTCGTCGAATTGAAGGAGCGCGTTGTTCATCTCGCGTGGCCCCGCCATAGCGTAGGCGTTATCAACCGATGCTTGGTCTGGCGTTCGATTGATGACGGCACGCGGTACGGGGTCGTTATTCGGTCCGCTGCGGGGCAGTGCGCCTTGTTCGATGCTGGTTTTAAACTGCAGGCTGACGATGAAGTCACCGCCATCCTTCACCTCTCGATAGCCCCGCTTGGATAGCGCTGCGTTGGTCTCCTCGCGGAAGATGGGGCCTATTGTTGCCATGGGTGATGTGTCACTGGCGCGGACTTCGATAGGCGCATAATTCCATTGGTAGGTGCTGTAACCCTTGGCGACGAAGGTATCGATTTCGCTCCGCTCGATTTGGGTCGTGCCACAGGCTGTGAGGACTGCAGCCAGCGACGCTGTCAGCAGTGCCTTGCAGGTGTTGGGTCGTGCCATGGGACTAGGGAGCATTGCTGCACCTCCAATAGGTTCAGGAAAAGAATAGCAGTTTGACCACCATGCCGGTGATGGCGACGAACAGCAGCCGACGGATCCAACGATCACCGCTAGCCAGTGTCAGTCGCGCGCCTAAAAACCCCCCCAACATATTGCCGATGGCCAGTACTCCCCCTACTAGCCATAGTACCTCGCTGGTAGTGGCGAACACTGCCAGCGCTGCCACGGTATATACCGCGACAATAAACACTTTGTGAACATTGGTTGTGACCAGGTCGAGTCCCATGACCCGATTGAGAATGGGCATCAGGATGAAGCCCATGCCAATTTGAATGAAGCCGCCCCAGAAGCCCGCGGCGACCATCAGTACATGCCCGGCCACCATACGCTGCGGGTTGGTTACCGTCTCGGTATGCGCCTTGGCGCCACCCGTGTACATCAGCACCATCACTGCCAACATCACGCCGGCGAGCACGGTGTTGAAGGTATCCCCGGATAATTGCGCGCCGACCCACGCGCCCAACACTGCACCGGGTGTCGCACACAGCGCGAGCGTTAAGCTGAGCTTGAAATGGGCGTGCCCGCCACGGAAAAACGTCGTGATCGCGGTGAGATTCTGGGCGAGGATGGCGATGCGATTACTGCCATTGGCCACCGGCCCCGGTACACCGAGAAACAGCATAACGGGGACGGTAATAATCGAGCCGCCGCCCGCCATCACATTGATGAAGCCGCCGACAGTACCCGCGGCGATCAGCGCCGCGGCCTGCCATAGTTCGATATCGGGCAACGTCGGCGTCTCAGCGCGTCGGCGTACGCATGGTGACGAACTCTTCTGCTGCGGTTGGGTGAATGCCTACGGTGGCATCAAAGTCCGCTTTGGTTGCGCCAATGCGCATGGCAATGGCCATACCTTGGCAGATTTCGCCCGCATCCGGGCCCACCATGTGCAGTCCCACGACGCGATCACTGGCGTTATCGACGATGAGCTTCATCATGGAACGCTCATCGCGACCGCTCAGCGTGTGCTTCATGGGCTTGAAGTCAGAGAGGTACACGGTCACCTCGCCAAAATGCGCCCGCGCGCCCTCCTCGGTGTAGCCGACAGTGCCAATGTTCGGCTGACTGAACACCGCGGTGGGAATGAAGTTGTAGTCGACGCTGCGCGGTTCATCACCAAACTGGGTGTAGGCGAAAGCCATGCCTTCCTCTAGGGCAACGGGGGTGAGCTGTTCACCACCAATCATGTCGCCGAGCGCGAAGATAGAAGGCTCGTCAGTACGGTATTCCTTGTCGACTTTAACGAATCCATCGGGCTTCAGTTTCACCTCGGTGTTATCAAGTTCGAGACCGTCGAGTCGCGGTTTACGTCCCGTGGCACAGAGGACGGTGTCGACCTCCAGAGTGCTGCCATCGGTGAGTGTCGCTTTGAAGCCTCCCTCACAGGGTTCCAGTGCCGTGATGTTGCTGTGGAAACGGAGGTCGACGCCGCTTTTGCGCATCTCTTCGGCGAGGAAGCCTCGAACATCCTCATCGAAACCGCGCAGGAACAACTCGCCGCGATAGAGCTGGGTGACTTCGCTGCCGAGGCCATTGAAGATGCAGGCAAACTCGGTGGCAATGTAACCGCCGCCGATCACCAGCAGCCGCTTGGGGAATGTCTCGAGGTCAAAAATCTCGTTCGAGGTGATCACGTGCTCATTACCCGGGAAGTCCGGGATGTCAGGCCAGCAGCCGGTGGCCAGCAGAATGTGCTTTGCCCGGTAGTGCTCACCGTTCACTGCGACGGTGTGGCCATCGACCAAGCTCGCGCGTCCGTGAATGATCTCTACGCCCGGGCCGACCAGGAGCCGGTCGTAGATGCCATTGAGTCGCTCAATTTCCTGTTTCTTGTTGTCCCGCAGTGTCGCCCAGTCAAAGCCCACATCACCGACCTGCCAGCCGAAGCCGGCGCTGTCTTTGAAGCCCTTACCAAATTCACTGGCATAGACGTAAAGCTTTTTGGGGACACAGCCGACATTGACGCAGGTGCCACCCAGATAGAGGTCTTCCGCAATCGCCACCTTTGCACCGAGGCCTGCGGACATTCTGGCCGCCCGGACACCACCGGAACCCGCGCCGATGACGAATAAATCAAAGTCGAACTGGCCTGCAGCAGAGGACATAAGCAGTTTGGCTCCCGTAAATCAGTAATATTCTCGAGGGTTTACGTTTCAAATTGCCGGCGGGATGACTTAGTCTCCCGCGCTCAAGAAATAGTGAGGTAATTGCACATGATAACTGCTCGTTCAGTCCTTCGTCGCGCCGTGGCAGCGCTTTTGGTTGCTGCGGGTTTCGCGGCTGTTTCGGTCAGCGCCGCGCCAGGCCGGATCGAGCTCACGGATGGTTCGGTCATCATGGGTGAAGTGGTGGATATCCGTGGTGGCAAGGTCACCCTAAAAACAGCGTTTAGTAAAAAGCTGGTGATTGATGAGGGGCTAGTCAAAAGCCTCGACTCCGGCGAGCAGGTCGAGTTGATGCTCGATGACGCGCGTGTGGTTGAGGTTGAGCAGCTGGCGATTAACGAAGGGCAGCTGACCCTCGATAGCGGCGAAAAGATCGCGCTTTCGCAGGTTGATGTCGCCAACCCGGCGCCTTGGGAGAAGGGCGAGGGTTATCACTGGGTGGGTAACAGTGGTGCTGGCCTGACGTTGCAACGAGGAAATACGGAAAACGACCAGCTCGACCTGGCGTTGAACACCACGTTCACCAGCACGCGTGATCGTTTCACCATCCGTGCGAATGTCGAGCAGGATGACACTTATCAAAATGTGACGACGACTGCGGCCGATGGTTCGGTCACTACCCGCACTATAAAGACGCCGACCGCCGATAATTGGCGCATCATTGGCAAGTACGATTACTTCCTCGCTGACCCGGATAGCTACGTTGGGGCCAACTTCTCAGCCGAGTCAGACTCGCTTTCCGGTATCGATTTGCGAACCTACGCGGGCCCCTACTTTGGCCGTAAATTGATCAAGGAATCCTGGCTTACGCTCGATGGTGAACTGGGTCTCAGCTATGTCAGTACGGACTTCGCTGCGGAAGAAGACGACGAGTACACCGGTGTCGGCTGGGAACTGAATGGTGAGAGCAAGATCCTCGGCCCTGACACGCGGCTATACCTGATTCACTCCGGCATCATGGATGTCAGTGACACTTCGCGCGCCATCATCAATACGACGATGGGCCTTGGCTTCCCGCTGTTCATGGGCCTCGAGGGCGCGGCGGAGATTCGCCTCGACTACGACGGTGGCGCTGCGGAAGGCGCTGAAAATATGGACCAGACGATGAGCCTGCGTATTGGCTATAGCTGGTAAGCCGCGCGCTTGTCACTGAACCCGGGTAAAAACGACACCTGGTTCTTGCCGCTGGGAGGCTGCGGCGAGATCGGTATGAACCTCAACCTGTTCGGCCACAACGGCCGCTGGTTGATGGTCGATTGCGGCATTACCTTCGAGCATCCCGAGGGCTCCCCGACCGGGCGGCCCTCGATCCAAATGCCCGACCCACAGTTCATCGCCAGCAGGCGTCAACTGTTGGATGGACTTATCATCACGCACGCCCACGAGGATCATCTCGGGGCGGTGCCCTATCTCTGGTCTGATCTCAAATGCCCGGTGTACACCACGCCGTTCACCGCAGCGGTGTTGCGCCGCAAAAACGCCTGGCGGGGTGGTGAGTTGCCGCCGCAGATCATTGAAGTGGAACCGGGTGAAACCCACACCCTCGGTGAATTCCGGGTGCGATGGTTGCCCATTACCCACTCCACCCCCGAGACCTGCGCGCTGGTCATCGAGACCAGAAGCACCCGTGTTCTACACACCGCTGATTGGAAAATTGATCATCGTCCGGTGGTTGGTCCGGCCTGGCAGCAGGATCAGTTTGCGCGCCTCGGCAGCGAGGGTGTCGATGCAGTGATCTGTGATTCCACCAACGCGCCCAAGCCAGGTCGATCACCTACTGAGGGGGATGTGGCGGATGGCTTGTTGCAGACTATTGCACCGCTTACCGGGAGAGTGGTTGTGGCGTCATTCGCGAGCAACGTGGCGCGCATCCAGTCTGTGCTGCGAATTGCCCACGCTACCGGACGGCGGGTGGGTTTGCTGGGTCGATCGCTGGAGAATATGTGGCGTTGTGCCCGGGGCTGCGGCTTGATCGATCCTGATTTTCAGCCGATTGATGCCGGACATTTGGGTTATCTGCCCGATAACGAAGTGCTGGCACTGGCGACGGGCAGTCAGGGCGAGATCGGTGCCGCCCTGCATAGGCTGATGATGGATAGCCACCCACATCTGTCACTGGGTGAGGGTGATACGGTGATACTTTCCTCTAAAACCATCCCGGGCAACGAGGCTTCGGTGGCTCGCGTGGTTGAAGGGCTGCGCGAGCGGGGCGTATCCGTCATACAGGCCGAGCACAGCAAGCGCACGCTGCACGCATCGGGCCACCCCTGCGCCCAGGAACTGACTCACCTGTTTGAAACTGTGCAACCCGGGTTGGTCATTCCGGTCCATGGTGAGGATGTCCACATGCGGGCCAACGGTCAGATTGCACGGCAGAGCGGTGTGAGTACTGTACTGACAGGCCACAACGGTGACCTCTTTTATTTATCGCCGACGCCGGGTATCCGCCGCCGCTGGGCGCCAGTGGGTCGACTCGAGTGGCTGGAGCGTGAGCGCAAGTTAGTCCCGGTCGCTGACGCTTGATTGGCCTTCGCTGTGGGTTTATCTAACGCCCCGGACGCGGTACAGCTTCCCTTCATCGGTTAGGGCGAGGATGGTGCCGTCACGGGTGACGCGGACATCGCGTACGCGGCCGCTGATCTCAGGGAAGGGTTCCGACTGACCGATCACTTCGCCACCCTCCATATCGAGCCGATACAGTTTTCTATCGACCAACGCGCCCAACAACAGATCCCCCTGCCATTCAGGGAACTGCTCACCCCGGTAAACAGCCAGCCCGGAGGGCGCAATGCTCGGCACCCACCAAGTGACGGGCTGTGCCATGCCGGGGGCCTCGCGGAAGGGTGAGACGAGCTGGCCCGAGTAGTCGACGCCGTAGGTGATCGCGGGCCAGCCGTAGTTGGTGCCGGGTATCACGCGGTTCAGCTCATCGCCCCCTCTTGGGCCGTGCTCGTGCATCCAAACGGTGCCCGTTTCCGGGTCGACGGCGAGCCCTTGGGGGTTGCGATGCCCGTAGGTATAGACGCGCGGCGCTTGCTCGGGGAACGGGTTGTCGGCCGCGGGTCGGCCGTCGGTCTGAATCCGCAGGATTTTGCCCAGCTCAGCGTCGAGCGACTGCGCTAGTTCGCGGTATTCAAAGCCCTCGCCCACGCTCAACAACAGGGTGCCATCGGGCAGTAACGCGAGTTTGCCGCCAAAGTGCGCTGCCTTGGCTTTGACGGGGCTCACCGCTAACAAGATCTCCAAGTCGACCAGCTGTGCGTCACGCAGTATCGCGCTGGCCACGGTCGTGCGATTGGCCGCCATATTTCCATCGGCCCATGAGAGAAAAATGCGCTGATTGCTCGCAAAGTCGGGGTCGACCAGCACATCAAGCAGTCCGCCCTGACTGGCGTGGAATACCTCAGGGACGCCAGCAATCGAGGCCAGCTTGCCGTCTGCAGAACGGTGTAAGAGTCGGCCCGGCTTTTCGGTGATCAACAAATCACCATTGGGTAGCTCAGCCACCGACCAGGGCTGGTTGAGTCCCTCGGCGAGCACTGTCACCTCGGCATCCGCTGCCCCGGCTTGGGCTTCAACCTGCGACAAGACGGGCAGCAAAACAAACAACAACACAATCGACTGGACAACGCGGCGGCAGGTCATATTTGGGCACCATGGCTTGGCACAGGGTTTCGTGGACTATATCGTGCTTGGGGCACTTTTGATGATGGCAGGTTGCCGCGATGTTGCGTGTATTGCGAGGTTATTTCCCGGCGGTGCTGCTGGGTTATCTGGTAGCAGTGGTGATTGGGACCCTGTCGTTGATGGGTACGGTCGCGGGTTTCGGCATAGAGGTCACCTCGGGTGACCGGCTCGCCGCCATCTGGCACGACCTGATTGGCATGGCGCCCACATACCTGCCACTGCTGGCCATCGCCTTTGCGATCGCTTTTTTGGTCTCGGCACTGCTGATCCGCTGGCTATCGCTGCCGCGCGCCGTGCTGTACGCCGTGGGTGGGTTTGTGGCGGTGATCGCTTTGCACCTGATTATGGAGATGACGCTGGGGCTTGTGGGCATAGCCGCTGCCCGCACCGTCACCGGCTTGCTTGGCCAGGCTTTGGCGGGTGCGATAGCTGGCGTGTGTTTTGCCGTGCTCTCGCATCGACCTCATCGACACCCATAAACTTTCGAGCACGTTGGCCCAGCGAGGCGCCTGACTGGGCGAGCAAACCCGCTTGAATTTGCTCGCCAATCAGATTTAGCGAAGACGTCTCAAATTCCGCGCTGGCTGCAGTAAGCCATGGTCCTGCTGTGATACACCACGCAGCTGAATCTGATAACCGCTCGAAAAATCCAGCCCTTCGATTTGGCGGTCCACGTTGACCCTGATCGGTTCATCCAGCGTCTTGTAGGCCCCGCAGGCATCGCCCGCATCGCAGATCATTAGATCGTTATCGGTGTCGGTACCCGCCCAGATCTCGTAATTGCCTTCAGGGACTTCGCCGTTGAAGCGATAGCCTTGCGCTGCGGAAGTACTGGCCTGAAACGCCACGGTGTCGGTGTCAGGGTCGTAAAACAACACGTAAATCACACCGACATCGCCCTGCCCATCGCCGCCAACCCGCATGCTGACGTCAATGCTGACGTCGTTGACGGGTGAGCTGAAACGCACCTGTCCCTCATACTGCCCCTCACTCAGGCCCGTCCGGTCGACATTGACTCGCCACTGCCCGAGGCCATTGGCATCGGTGTTAACAGCGCCCACTGACAGCCAGGGCGATGAGCTGGCACTGCTGATTTCGCCGAGCGCGCTGGTGCCGCGGTTGTCCAAGCGAATGCCGACACTATCGAGGGTGGCTCCCAGGTTGATGGCCGTCGTTGACGCGACGAGCCGTGGCGGGCGTTGCGGTGTTTCACCCATGCTATCCAGTGCTGCAAACAGGGCTTTTTGCGCATCCACCAGCCCCCAGCCATGGGTGGTGTCGTACCCGTCGATGCCGAGGTCCACCGTCATAGCACCCTGCTCAAGGAGTGCTGTTACGCCCGCGGCATCCAGCGTCGGATTGACCGATTGCATCAGCGCGATCACGCCGGAAACTGCCGGTGCTGCCATCGATGTGCCCGATAGAAAGGTATAGGCCGGTGTGCCGTCATCCATACCGGTACTGAGAATGGCATCAGGATAGCCGTCGCCGTTGCGGTCGTTACTGCCGTCGCCGCCGGGTGCCACGAGGTCTAAACCGGCACCGGTATTGCTATAGGCCGTGACGCGGCCCTCAAGATCGGTCGCCCCCACGGCGATCACGCTGTCATACCCTGCCGGGTAATCCAGCGCATCGACACCGCGGTTGCCGGCGGCGGCGACTACGACCGTGCCGGCGGCGGTGACCTGGTCGATCAGCTCCTGTTCGCTGTTGCTGGCGCTGCTGCCCCCAAGGCTGAGGTTGATGATCTGTGCGGGGTGGTCGGGCAGCCGACCCGAATCGTTGTCCAGCCCGGCCGCATAACGGATCGCCTGCAGTACGTCATAACTACTGCCCGTATCTCCGCTCAGCGCGCGCAGTGGCATCACCCGGGCGCCAAAGGCAATGCCTGCAACGCCCACGTTATTATCCCCTGCAGCGGCAACAATGCCGCTCACATGGGTGCCGTGATAACTGTAGTTGCCGATCTCCTCGTCGCTAAGGGGTCCTTCGTCGCTGGGATCGGTATCGAGACCATCGCCGTCGCCAGACGAGTTGGTATCTGCCACAAAGTCATACCCGCCAGTGAGCTGGCCTGCCAGATCGGGGTGATCCGTGATCACTCCCGAATCGACGACGGCGACCACCACTCCAGTGTCACCGGTTGTGAACTCCCAGGCGCCAGGCAGACCGATGGCGGCGTGTGACCATTGGAGTCCGGCAAATGCGTCATTGGTGACGCGCGTGCTGCTGCGTAGCGCATTCGTCTCCACGCGCTCCACCTCCGGCAATCGGGACAGCTGTTTGGCCGCCTGCCAGGTCTGCCAGCGGGCCTGCAGCTCGGGGCTTGGCTTAAGCAGCTGCCGCTTTTCCGCGACATGCTGAGGCAATGCGCCACGTAGGTGTGTGGCTCCGAGCTGTAGCAAGCGTTCCCTGCCGATGCCGCCGCCTTGCCACTCAGCGTTGACGCGCAACGCCACATCCCCCGCGCGTTGTTCAGCCGCATGCGGGCGCAGGATGCTCTCATCGCGCAGCCGCACAATCAGTTGCCCGGGATGGATATCACTGCTGGCTTGCGCACGGGTGTCGGCGCCCACCGAGAGGGTGTAGCTGGAAGCACCGTCATAAACGCTGGGGTTGATGGTCCAGATGCCGTCAGCGGGGATCGTGACTTGCTCGAGGTCGTCGATACCCGCAGAAAACGCTTCGATAAAGCCGTCCTCGTTATAGAGATACAGATCGAGGTCTGCTGCTTCGCTGTCCGCGATGACCATCGAGACTCGCTGACCGGCACGGGCCTGAATCCGGAAATAGTCATCGATGTCTCCCGCTTCACCCAATGCCCCCGGCTCGGCCGCGCCGCCGTCGGCGAGAAACCCACCGATGGTGCTGGGGTTGGGTGCGGCTTGTGCCGTCGATACCGTGTCATTCTCAATGACCGGATTATCGGGATTGTTGGTATCGCCATCCAGCACCGCTTCCGACAGCACGCTGATGCTGCCTGATACTGACCAATCCTGTGGCTCGGGTGGGGGCGGCGGTGGCGTTACGGTGGGCGGAGGACTGCTGCTTTCGCCACTTCCACCACCGCCGCCACAAGCGACGAGTGACGCCAGCGATGCCACAGTGAGAATGGCTCCGAGGTAATTCAGTTTGGGCGACCTCATTACTAAGTCTGCGTTCCCGAACATTGCAGCACGATCTTGCCGCTATGTTGTCCAGACAACATGAGCTGGTGGCCTTCCAATGCTCGAGCCAGAGGCACTACCGCATGGACCTGGGGTCTGATCTGCCCACCGTTGACCAGCGGCATCACTTCCTCCCGTATGGCGGAGAAGCTGGCCGCTTTTTCGCCGTGTGGCATCGCGCGCAGTGTGCTGCCGGTGAGTACCAGGCGCTTCATGAATAGCGCAGCGAGATTGATTGTGCTCTCCATGCCCCGCATCACACCGATGCAGACAATCCTACCGTCGATCGCAGCCAGGTTGATGTGATGCTGCTCGAAGTCGCCTCCAGCCATATCGAGGATGACATCGATGCGGCCCGCATACCCAGCCTCGGTGAGCTGCGCCACGAAATCGCCATCACGATAGTTGGCCACAAAAGCCGCGCCTAGCGAGCGCACCAACTCGCACTTTTCCTCGGTCCCTGCGGTCGCTATCACGTGAGCGTCCCTGGCCGCAGCCATTTGCACCGCGATCGTACCGATGCCACTCGCGCCGCCCTGCACCAGCAGCGTTTCACCCGCCCGCAACCCGCCTCGCTCGAAAATGTTGTGCCAGCTGGTTAATAACGCCTCCGGCAGCGCCGCAGCGGCGGCCAGATCATAGCCATCCGGTACCGCAAGGCAGTGATCCGCGCGCGCAATCGCGCAGCTGGCATAGCCACCGCCGTGCGTCAGCGCGCAGACCCGATCGCCGGGCGCCCAGTCGGTCACATCGGGCCCTACGGCGGCGACCGTGCCGGACACCTCGAGCCCCATAATGGGTGATGCATCCTCAGGTGCTGGATACAGACCCAATCGCTGCAGGACGTCGGCGCGGTTGATCCCGGCATAGGCGACATCAATCAGCACTTCACCCGCGGCAGGCCCGGGAATGTCATCCTGTTCGACCTGAAGCGTCTCTGGGTCCTTGATCGCGATATAGTGTCTGTGATGCATTGGTGCACTCCATGCGGGCCGTTTGTCACAGGATACGCAAATCCTGATGTCATGGCCTGAACGACGGGCATTTTGCCCCCACCCAACAATAACGAGAGGACCTTCCCCCATGGCCCAATCCATGCCAATTCGACAGCTAAAGCGCGGTCTCAGGCTCACCCTGATGCGAGTCCTGGTCGGCAGTAAGGCCAATGCCAACCACTTTGCTTACGTTGGTGTCGATAGCTCGAAGGAGCTTTGCCGACGCATCGTCGATGCGGGACATCAGTCACTGTTGATCGTGACTGACAAGCCGCTGCGCGACCTAGGATTGGCAGATCGCGCTATCGCCGGACTAGAGGGCAGTGATATCACCGTCCACTGGTACGACGGCGTTGAGCCGGATCCGACCTATGAGCACGTGAAGGCCGGCGCAGCGATCCTCAATGAAAACGCTTGCACGGCCGTACTCGCCATCGGCGGTGGCTCTTCGATTGACGCCGCAAAAATCATCGCTGCACAACGCTACTCACGCGAAGACCCTCAGAGCTGGGTCGGTCACAACAAAGCGCCCGAGGAGATCGCCGCCTTGTTTGCGATACCGACCACATCTGGTACGGGTAGCGAAGCCACCATGGGTGCTGTGATCACGGATCCGGTAACCCATGCCAAAGAAGTGATTGGCGGGCTGGCTTTGTTGCCTCGCGCGGTTGCGATTGACCCAGCGCTTATGACGGGCATGCCGCCGCATATCACTGCAGCCACTGGTATCGATGCGCTCACTCACGGGGTTGAGGCGTTCATCGGTGTTTGGGAGCGAGGCACCCGCAGCGAGACCGGTAAGTTGGCGGTGCAGGGTGTGTTCCGCTGGTTGCGAGAAGCGATTGCCAACCCTGACAGCCTCGAGGCGAGGATGGGTATGGCGATCGCGGCCTACAACGGTGGCGTGGCGATTAACCAGGTGAACGTCGGTACCGTGCACGCGGTGGCGCATAACATGGGCGCCAAGTACGGCATTCCCCATGGTGTCGCCAATGCCCTGGTACTGCCGCACATGCTGAAGACCTATGGTCACTC
>JAZBOZ010000028.1:0-3764 GCA_036351405.1 Halieaceae bacterium | reverse complement strand
TGTTTACCGAGGTCAATCAACAAGCCGCATTCGTCTTCGTAACCGCTATTTCGATACCAGCTGCGGTAGTACTCGCTCTCGCGAAATCCTTTGGGGGCTAATTCAGTGAGCCGGAACACACCGAAGTGCTGGTCGTAGGCCGCCCCCCGATAAAAGGGGTCCAGCAAGAACGGGCCTTTGAGGTAGGCATCGAGCGTCGTACGGTCACGGCCTGCTACCGGCTGGGTGAAAACGATCTCTGGCAAGCGTCCCTCGTCGTAGAGCAGCACCGAGCCGTCATCCGCTCCGATCATTTGTCGGAGCGCCTCGACCAGCTGCCGGGGGAAGGCCTCGCTTTCCACGCTGGCGATTAGCGGTGCCAAGGCGTTGGCAAATTGTCCAAGCGGGGTCATAACACGCGTTTCCTCGCTGGAGTGGCGCTGGCACGCCAACCCCGTCAGGTAATGTCATTACTGTGTGAAACTCGGATGATACGACGTTCTAACGCGTTTCACTTAACACAGCCTGAGGGGGCATCCATGGGCTCACTGTCACACATCCGGGTACTCGACCTTTCCAGGGTGCTGGCTGGGCCGTGGGCGTCCCAAATCTTCGCCGACCTCGGTGCGGAAGTCATCAAGATCGAGCGACCCGGCCGCGGTGATGACACGCGCTTTTGGGGCCCGCCCTGGATGCCTGATGATCAAGGACGCCCCACTGAAAACTCCGCTTACTTTCTTTGTACAAACAGAGGTAAGCACTCACTTCAAATCGACTTAAAGGACCCCGAGGGCGTCGCGCAGGTGCGCGAGATCGCCAGGCATGTTGATGTGGTGATCGAGAACTTTAAGGTGGGTGATCTCGAGTCACTCGGCCTCGATTACGCCAGTTTGTCGCGTGACAACCCCGGACTGGTTTACTGCTCGATTACCGGGTTTGGTCAGACCGGCCCGCTCGCGCAGCGTCCCGGGTATGACCTGTTGGTACAGGCGATGGGTGGGCTGATGAGTATTACCGGCGAGCCCGATGGTGAGCCGATGAAGGTGGGCGTCGCCCTGAGCGACATCATGACCGGGCTGTACGGCGTGATCGGTACATTGGCGGCGCTGGCAGAGCGGGATCGATCGGGTCAGGGGCAACATGTTGATGTGGCGCTGATGGATGTCACGATGGCGACCCTCGCCAATCAGGCTGCCAACTGGGTAGTGGGCGGTGTTGATCCGGCGCGGGTTGGCAATGCCCACCTGTCTATTGTCCCTTATCAGAGTTTTGAAACGGCCGATGGCCACATTGTCGTTGCGGTCGGCAATGACAGTCAGTTTGTGCAGTTTTGCGAGGTCCTGGGTTTAAACGAGTTGCCAGTTGACCCCCGGTTTGCCCGCAACGAGGCGAGGGTGGTGAATCGCGAGGTGTTGATACCGCTGCTCGCTGAGCGAATGAAGGCAAGCCCCAGTCAACACTGGATTGATGGGCTCACTGCTCGCAACGTGCCCTGTGGCCCGATCAATTCAGTCGCGGAGGCATTTGCCCAACCTCAGGTGGCTGCGCGGGAGATGGTGGTCGATGTCCCCCATCCCGATAACCCGGACCTCAAGTTAGTGGGTAGCCCCATTAAGTTGTCGCGCACGCCAGTCACCTACGATCGGCCACCGCCCCGGTTGGGTGAGCATGATTCGTTGCTGGGTTACTTCACCACACCCCGACAGGTGGACTGAGCCCGAGCGCTGCGGATGGTATGATGTACCGCGAAAATTCGAAGACAAAAACAATCACTTTGGGCGAGGTCCATACAGAAGCCGCTGGCTGTGATGCAGCGCTTTCCGTTCTTGCCACGCGCCAACCACCGACCCAACAGAGGTTGCTATGACCCGCACGATCCCGCTTTTTATCGATGGCGAATTTATCTCTGGTGATGACGCGACGACGCTTGATGTCACCAATCCTGCCAACCAACATAAGCTCGCCGAGGTGCCCTTTGCCTCTGCCGCACAGGTAGACGCCGCTGTTGCCAGCGCCAAGGCGGCGTTCGCCACCTGGAAGAATGTACCGGTGCCGGAACGTGCACGACTGATGATGCGTTATCAGGCCTTGCTCAAAGAGCATCACGACGAGCTGGCTGAAATTGTCTCGCAGGACACTGGGAAGACCTTCGAGGATGCGAAAGGTGACGTCTGGCGTGGTATCGAAGTCGCAGAGCAGGCCGCCAACATCCCGTCCAACATGATGGGTGAGACGGTTGAGAATGTCGCCAATGGCATCGATACCTACAGCTATTTGCAGCCCGTCGGTGTTTGTGTGGGCATCACACCATTTAACTTCCCGGCGATGATTCCACTGTGGATGTTCCCCTTGGCGATCGCTGCGGGTAACACGTTTGTATTGAAGCCCTCCGAGCAGGTGCCGATGACTTCGGTGCGATTGGTGGAGCTGTTCCTCGAGGCCGGCGCGCCCAAAGATATTTTGCAGTTGGTACATGGCGGCCCTGCGCAAGTCGATCAACTACTCACCCATGAGGATGTTGTGGCGGTCTCGTTCGTCGGTTCTTCGCGGGTTGGCGAGCACATCTATCAAACGGGTACGGCTGCCGGTAAACGCGTCCAGTGCATGATGGGCGCCAAAAACCACATGGTCGTCATGCCCGACGCCAACAAAAATGCCGTGCTCAACGCGCTCGTTGGTGCCTCCGTGGGCGCAGCCGGCCAGCGCTGTATGGCGATCTCGGTGGCGGTGCTCGTCGGCGAAGCCGCGAATTGGATCGAAGAGCTTTCCGAGCGCATGGCTAAAGCGCGCCCCGGTGCATGGGATGACAGTGGCGCTGCCTACGGCCCTGTTATCTCCGCTCAGGCCAAAGCGCGCATCGTCAAGCTCATTGAGCAAGGCAAAGCCGAAGGCGCGACCTGCTGGTTGGACGGTTCCGATTGCACAGTGCCCGATATGCCCGACGGCAACTGGGTCGGTCCAACACTGTTCTCCGATGTGACGCCAGAAATGAGCATCTATCAGGAAGAGATCTTTGGGCCCGTTCTGTGCTGCATGACTGCCGAGACACTCGATGAAGCGATCGAGATGATCAACAAGCTCGCGGTCGGTAACGGCACCTCGATCTTCACCCAGAGCGGCGGTGCAGCGCGCAAATTCCAGCACGAAGTCCTGGTGGGGCAAGTGGGCATCAACATCCCCATTCCCGTGCCCCTGCCCTTCTTTAGCTTCACAGGCTGGCGAGGCTCCTTCCGCGGCGACTTGCACGCCTATGGCAAGCAGGCGGTGCGGTTCTACACCGAGACCAAGACCATCACCGCGCGGTGGACCTATTCCGATGCGGAGATGGGTAATCAGCCGAATATGAGTATCAACCTCCGATAAGCCTGGCATTTGTGCCACGAAGCCGGCCGCAAGCAGCCCGTGAAGCAACCTCGGACACGCTACAAGCACATCCATGTGCGCTCGGCTGCGGCCTTCCATGGCCGCAGACGGTCCTCGGTTACTTCACGGGCTACTCACGGCCTGACCAATTGCCCGGCTGCGGGGCTCGAACACCTTGAATATCGCGTCAAATCAGGCCGCTGTGCGCCGCAGATGCTGTTCCAGACCGTGTTTGGCCATGGACGGGCAAACCCGAGCGCACACGGACGTGCTCGTAGCGTGTCTGGAACAGCATCTGCGGCGGACGGCGGCCGAACCGAAGCGAGTCAATCCTCCCGGCGAGGCCCAGACGTTGCTCTTAGTATGTCTAAGACAGCATCTGCGGCGGACGGTGGCCGGCCCGAAGCACACCAGAGCCAACG
>JAZBOZ010000027.1:0-10858 GCA_036351405.1 Halieaceae bacterium | reverse complement strand
GAGATCGATGGTTGGGAGCGGGGCATTGAGCGTGCCGCTGTGGTTGCGCCTTACCCCCAGCCGCTCGCCATCACTGCTCTGGGCGGCTCAGTGCCGACACCGAAAGGCGGTTTGCAGGGTGAGCTGGTGGCTTTCCCATCGCTCACGGCACTGCAAGACGCTGACCCTGATGATGTCGCGGGCAAGATCGTCTATGTCGGTCACAGCATGCAAAAGACGCAAGATGGCTCTTCCTACGGCTACTTCGGACGGTTACGACGAACCGGGGCAGTTGAGGCGGCCAAGAAAGGTGCGGTTGCCATCATGATCCGGTCGATTGGTACAGACAGTCACCGTATGCCCCATACCGGCAGCATGCGCTACGCGGATGGCATCAAGCAGGTGCCAGCCGCGGCGCTGTCCAACCCTGATGCAGACCAGATTGAGCGTATGTTGGCGCGAGGCAAGCCGCTAACGGTCAGCCTCGAAATGACACCGAAAGCCTTGGGCAAGGTGAAAAGTGCGAATGTGATTGCCGATATCAAAGGCAGCGAGCATCCCGATGAGATCGTCATTATCGGCGGGCATCTGGATAGCTGGGATTTGGGCACTGGCGCTGTTGATGATGGCGCGGGTGTTGCCATCACCATGGAAGCTGCGCGGATGTTGCTGGCAAGTGGCTGGCGCCCGAAGCGTACAGTACGACTGATTCTTTGGGGAGCTGAGGAAGTCGGCTTGCTGGGTGGATTTGCCTACGTAGAGCGTCATCGCGACACTTTGCGCAAGCACGTCATCGGCACCGAGAGTGATTTCGGTGCGGGAAGAATCTGGAAAATGACCCACGCGGTCTCCGACGAGGCACGACCGTTGGTCGATCTGATCGGTGAATTGGTCGAACCGCTGGGTATCGCGCCCGGGGAGACTGACGCCCGAGGTGCTGGGCCTGATCTCTTCCCGATGGACCGAGAGGGCATGCCCGGCTTCCGCTTTGTGCAGCAAGGCATGGACTACTTTGATCTCCACCATACCCCCGACGACACGCTGGACAAAATCGAGCCAGCCGCGCTAGACCAGAGCGTTGCGGCGTATGTGGTCTTTGCGATGTTGGCAGCGGACAGTGATCTCAACGACTGGGGTTGGCGTGACGCTGACTAAACCCCTTTACTGTAAGAACTATCGCGGTGGCTCAGCCGCCGCGTTCCTCACGCAGCGCTTTGCGCCGTATCTTGCCAGCCTCGTTGCGCGGCAGCGCTTCAACCCACTCGAAAGTCCGGGGTACCTTGTAGCGTGCGAGGTGCTCGCTGCACCAATCTGCCATCGCCTGAGCATCAGCGGAGCTGTTGGACTCGGCAGGCTCGATGATGGCATGGACACGCCGACCCAAGTCATCATCCTTGATGCCGATAACCGCGACATCTCGAACGTCGGGATGTTGGCTGATTGCCGCTTCGACCTCCGCGGGGAAAATATTAGCGCCACCTGAGATGATCAGGTCGGTGCGACGATCGGCGAGATACAGATAGCCCTCCGCATCCACCCACCCTAGATCACCGACGCTCTCGAAGCCGTCTTCGGTGGCCTCTAGTGCGTCAGCGCCCAAATATCGGTATGCGGCACGCTGGCCCGCAAAGCGCGTAAAAATCTCGCCAATCTCACCAGGCGGTAATTCATTGCGGTCTTCGTCGAGAATTTTGAACTCGGTTGCCACGCCACGGCCCACACTGCCGCGATGCTCGAGCCATTCATCGCCGTCGATGATGGTGAGACCTGTTGCCTCGGTGGCAGCCCAGAGTTCCAATACTTTTTTACCGCCCAGTTTTTCGATGAAACCGAGCTTGGCCCATTCGGGGCAGGGTGCCGCCAGGTGCCAGATATGGCTGATGAAATCCAGATTCATTGATTCCCAGGCGGGCTCACGCAGCATGCGCTGCATCATCGTGGGTACGAGATTGAGCACGGTGGGTTGTTCTGCGGCGATGAATGCCAACGCTCGGTCTGCTCGGAACCGCGCATTCAGCATGATCCGTCCACCCTGAGCCAGCTGTATCAGTGAAAAATTGAAAGGGCCGTTGTGATAGAGCGGACCCGGCGAATATTTGAGATCACGCTCGCTCAATCGCAGTAGCGGCGCACTCGGGTGCTGGCCGGCGGGGAATATCATGTCCCCTTCGCTAATAATCAGTTTCGGTTTGCCAGTGGAGCCGCCGGATGACAGGGCCTTCACCGGACAACTGATTCGTCGCTCAGGCGGCGTTGTCGGATACGGTGCTAATTGATCAGCCGTTACAGCGAGCTCGTGATCCTGTGTTGGTTTTTCCACAATCCGACACTTCGGATCAGCCAATTCAATCAGCGGATCTCGTTCGAGCGCGGGGAGCTTGTGATTGACAGGCATCGGCGTGCCACCGGCCTTGAAAACGCCCGTCATGGCGATGATGTGTTCAATTGATGTCGGCAGAATAATGGGAACGAGATCACCTCGGTTGACTCCGCGCTCGGCCAAAGCGTGGGCCAATTGATTGGCGCGACATTCGAGCGACTGCCGGCTCAGCTTGTGGGTATGGCCCGCTTCGTCCAAAAAGATGACCACCGGCTCATCGGGAGCCCGTTGTGCGTAATGCGAGATAGCCTCGCCAAAAGTCCACAAGTTGTCTGTCACGAATGACTCCTATCTGGGGTCAGGGTTTTATTTGCTTTTGAGCTGCTCAGGTCTGCGTAGCGGCTGATTGCGGGGGCGCTTCTCCGCCTTTGGCAGGTTGGTATCTAAGCCTTTAGGTGCAGGTTTGCCTTGCGGCGCCGGCGGCTGGGTTCCGGGAGCTGGCGCGGCTTCCTCAGGTTCTTCAGGGCGCAGTGCTTTGTCGAGATCGGCTGCATTGATCTGTTCAATGGATTCAAGCAGCGCCTCAATGGTGTTGGGACTGTTGGTGCCAATGCGGCCTCTAGACTGCCAGCCCGGGCTGAGTTCGCGCATCAATGCCTGGCAAATCCCAACGGCCTTGCCAACAGTGAGACTCCAGGACAGCTTCACTTCTTCAGGGTCTCGGGGGCTGAAGCCAAAGGCATTGGCCCAGGGGCGTAGCTGCTCATGAATGTCTTCGATCAATGCTCTGGCACCGAAAACTTTTTGAATGATTCGCCAGTCTTCTTCGACGCGGTTGCTGCCTTCTTCACCATAATTGGCTTCGCCTTGATCGATGGCTTGGCTGATAGCGTTGAACGCTTCCACAATTTCTTCGCGGTTGAAGGTCACCGCTTTTAGTTTCTTATCAGTCAAAATCAGTGACTCCGCGGGTGGTGCTTTATTAGGGGGCGAGCGCGTCAAGCCCTTGGCGCAACGGCCATAATAATGCCGGAGCGGACTCGGCGCCCGTTGCAATCGACGCGCCGGGACATCGCTTGTACTTCCTTGGTTCGGCCGTCGGGCATATGCAGCGATCGATACGGTAGAGCCCGATCCCGCCGACCGTTGCCAATTCTTGCAAGTCGTCGATCGCAGCGCGGGTCTCTGCAGCGGTTGCCTTGAGTGCTGAAAGGGCATGTTCACTGCGCAGCATAAAGTGACCCTGGATCAGCAAGGCAACAACGACCGTACTGATGAGCGCGAAAACAACCGAACAGCCGTGGCCGGGTGTGTGATTGATACCGTCTTCGATCATGACACGCCAGGCAACAAAGAGCGTGTACAGCGTGGCCACGACGACAACTGCCTTGGTGCCGCGCGCAAAGAAAAGAACCATCAGGCCCAAGCATGCAACAAACGTCGCAGAGGCAATGGGCTGGCCGTTCAGCACAGGTAATGCCACCGCAATCGAAAGGCACACTGCAGACAAGAGCAGAACCCGATAGTTTTCAAAACCCTGAGGCCTCACAACGAACAGAAAAGCGTATGCACCGAGCGCGAGCGCGGTAGGGACTGCGGCGATCAAGCGGAGATCAGCAATATTGCGGTAGAGCAGTAACAAAAGCTGAAGCGATACGACGAGATCGACGAGCCAGGGCAGGGGATAGGCGTCGCCGTCCAGCATGACTCTCTCGCCCTTGTATGCCCAGAGGGAACGAAGGGCGCTCAATGACACACTCGTTTCTTTGCGGTCAGAGGATGCCCTTGCCACGAAGCACCATCCCTCAACATCGGATTAACGTCCTTTGAACCCTATAACGCATTGGATGAAGGGGCAATCACATTCATCGAGTCTTGCACCAGCACTTGGCTGGCGAAGAGGCTTGTAATTGATCAGTGCTGGGAGAGCCGTAACCGTTCTGCGACTTCGTCCAGCGCAGCAGGATCTTCAATCGTGGAGGGCACCGTGTAGGGTTCGCCATCGGCGATTTTACGGAGCGTCGCTCTCAGTATTTTGCCCGACCGCGTTTTCGGCAGCCGCGAGACCTCAATAGCGCGGTGAAAACAGGCCACCGCGCCGATTTGCTCCCGGACGCGGGCAACCACCTCTTGCTCCAGCTTATCCGCATCGATGTTGAAGCCATCCTTGAGTACGAGCAGCCCCACTGGCAGCTGACCTTTCAAATCATCATGGACACCAATCACTGCACATTCCGCAATCGCCGGATGCTCGGCAACGATCTCTTCCATCTCGCCGGTCGACAGGCGATGCCCCGCCACGTTGATCACGTCATCGGTACGACCCATGACGAAGACGTAGCCATCTTCGTCGATGTATCCCCCATCGCCTGTCAAATAGAAGCCGGGGTAGGGTCTAAGGTAACCCGCTTCAAACCGCTCGTGGTTGCCCCATACTGTAGGCAGGCATCCCGGCGGCAACGGTCGTTTGATTACCACCGAACCTTGAACACCGGGTTCGCAGGGTTCCCCCTCCGGGTCGAGGATTCTTACGTCGTATCCCGGCGTTGGCAGTGTCGCGGATCCCGCTCTGACCGGGAAGGGTTCGATGCCGCGGGGGTTACAAGCGATGGCCCAGCCTGTCTCGGTTTGCCACCAGTGGTCGATCACAGGGAGCTTGGTGAGGTTTTCTAACCATGCCTGTGTCGGTGGGTCGAGTCGTTCACCTGCGAGGTAAAGTGCGCTGAGAGACCGGGTATTGTGATTGTGAAACAGCTTTCCTTCTGGGTCTTCTTTGCGGATCGCGCGGAAGGCGGTGGGGGCGGGGAACAGCACTTTCACACCGTAGTCCTCCACGACTCGCCATAGGGCGCCGGCGTCCGGTGTCCTGACGGGCTTTCCTTCGTAGAGCACTGTACTGCAGCCGGCGAGCAAGGGTCCGTAGACGATGTAAGAGTGACCTACGACCCAGCCTACGTCGCTGGCAGCCCAAAACACCTCTCCAGGTGACACGTCATAAACCGCTTTCATTGACCAAGTGAGCGCCACCGCGTGGCCACCGTTGTCACGGACAACACCTTTAGGCTTTCCGGTAGTGCCAGACGTATAAAGAATGTACAGCGGGTCGGTCGCTTTGACAGGCTGACAGGGTGCGGGTTCAGCTCCCTTGACCAACTGAGTCCATGTAATGTCGCGCTCGGTGTTGAGTAGAGCCTCACACTGAGGCCGTTCGAGGACCACTACGTGTTCAGGAGGAGCCGAGGACTGTTTGACGGCCTCATCCACGATCGGCAGGTAGGGAATGATTTTGGTCACTTCGATGCCGCAGGAAGCAGTAATCAGGACTTTGGGTTGCGCATCATCCAGCCTGACAGCCAGCTCATGTGCCGCAAAACCACCAAATACCACCGAATGAATCGCGCCGAGGCGTGCACAGGCCAACATGGCGACTGCGGCCTCCGGAATCATCGGCAAATAGATCACCACCCGGTCACCTTGACCGACACCCAGCTTCTGCAAGCCACCCGCGCACTTTGCGACTTGCTCATGCAGGTCGCGGTAAGTGATGGCGCGGCGAGTATCAGTTACTGGCGAGTCATAGTAGATAGCGACCTGATCCCCTCGGCCATTTTCAACATGTCGATCGACGGCGTTGTAGCAGGTATTCATCTGGCCGTCGGGAAACCACCGCTCGATGCCGTGTTCGTCTGGTGCGCAGCCGATCTGCGGTTGCTGCTCCCAGTCGATCAGGGAGGCCTTGTCTAACCAGAATTCAGGTGCCTCATTGACCGATTGGTCGAATGCTGTTTGATAATCCATGACCGTTCTCATTGATCTTCTGCAGGAGACAGTCTCCCGACTGGTTTCATGGAAGTCATTACGACCTTGGTCGGGAACACACGATTGCAATGAGTAATCAAGGCGCAGGGCGGCATCGATTGAGCGGTTGCAGTTGGAGTACCGACTGCAGACGGTGTTCGCCCCGTCTCTGGGGCGACACCTGTTTTGGGCTTTGCTGTCTTCTCAGCTCTTGGCGAGCTCGAAACACGCGTTGTAGCTGGAAGGGTCAATTTTCATGCGACCGTCGCGCACGAAGGATTCAAGCAGCCCGCCCAGACTGTTGACGATATCGGGGTCACCATGGAGCTGGTAGGGCCCATGGGTCTCCACAGCGCGCACGCCAAATTCCTTCACGTTCCCCGCCACGATGCCTGAGAAGGCCCGCCGCAGTTCCGCGATCAGTTGATGGCGCGGCTGGTCGCGGTGTAGCGCCAGCCCGGCCATAGCCTCGTGGGTGGGTATGAACGGCTTTTGCAGCTCATCGGGGATGTGGAGATTCCACGCATAGCTGAAGGACTCACTCTGCTCAATTCTCGAGCGTCGCAACGCTTTAATGCCTCGTTTCATCGCCCTCGCCACGTTGGGCGCGTCACCAATATGGATGGCGTAATGCTCTGCCACGTCATCACCGAGGCAGTGGCGCAGGAAAGCGTCGATCTGTTCGAAATAGGCGGCGCTTTCCTCGGGTCCGGTAAATATCAGCGGCAGGGTGTGGTCGATGTTCTTCGGGTGAAGCTTGATACCCAGCAGGAATAGGATCTCTTCTGCCGTGCCAACCCCGCCGGGGAACACGATGATGCCGTGTGCAATGCGCACAAAGGCCTCGAGACGTTTCTCGATATCGGGGAGGATCACCAGTTCATTGACGATGGGATTGGGAGATTCAGCAGCGATGATGCCGGGCTCGGAAACACCGACAAATCGGCTGTCTTTTTTAAACTGCTTGGCGTGTGCAATCGCTGCGCCTTTCATGGGACCTTTCATAGCGCCGGGGCCGCATCCGGTACAGATATCGAGCCCGCGAAGGCCCATGGAGTAACCCACTTTCTTGGCGTAATCGTATTCGTGGCGGGGGATGGAGTGCCCGCCCCAGCAGACCACGAGTCCAGGTTGAATATTGCTGCGGACCACGTCGGCATTCCGTAGCAGCCGGAACACGGCATCCGTGATGCCCTCGCTGGTTTCCAGGTCGAATGCCCGCTGCTCGGACAGCTTGTGCGCGGTGAAGACGACGTCTCGCAAGGCTGAGAAAAGGTGATTACGAATGCCTTCGATCATTCTCCCATCGACAAACGCAGCGGCCGGCGCGTTCCGTAATTCGAGCTTTAATCCTCTGGGCTCCGGGACGATTTGGATATCGAAGTCCCTGTAAATTTCGTAGACGCGCCGCGCGTCGTCCGTTTGACCATCGGTATTCAAGATGGCCAGGGCGCAGCGGCGGAAAGTTTCGTGAAGTTCAGCGTTGGCGCTGGCCAGGCTGGCCATTTCACGCTGAGTCAATAAATCGAGTGTTTGCAATGGCCTCACAGAGGCGAAATCAATAGTTTGTGTCATTCTTTTCCTTGTTCTTGTATTAAACGGGCGCGCAGCCAGACTGGCCGTTCGAAACCCAGCCGCTCATGATACCGCTTTGCATCATGTATTGCCGACAGGCTGGCCAGTTGTGATGATGCAGACTTGAAATGACGAGGAGATGACGTCCATGCCCGAGCTTTATCCGCCGATAGAACCCTACAACTATGGATGGTTAGACGTCGGTGACGGCCATGAGTTGTACTTTGAAGAATCGGGTTCTCCTGACGGCAAACCCTGTGTATTCATTCACGGGGGGCCGGGCGGTGGCGCGAGCGAGTCGGCGCGTCAGTTCTTCGACCCTGAGCGGTATCGGATCGTGGTCTTCGACCAGCGAGGTTGTGGCAGGTCACGACCGCATGCATCGCTGGAGGCAAATACCACGTGGCATTTGGTGGCGGATATCGAGCGATTGCGTGAAATGCTCGGCATCGAGCGCTGGTTGGTATTCGGTGGCTCATGGGGCAGCACGTTGTCGCTGGCCTACGCACAGACCCATCCTGAGCGCGTCACGGAGTTGGTGCTCAGGGGGATATTCCTACTCCGGGAGCAGGAAATTCAGTGGTTCTACCAGCATGGAGCGAGCGAAATATATCCGGATGCCTGGGAGCAGTACCTGGCGCCGATCCCCGAGGCCGAGCGGGCTGATTTGGTATCGGCCTTCCACCAGCGGTTGGTTTCAAAGGATGAGGAAACGCGCCTCGCGGCAGCCAGAGCCTGGTCGGTTTGGGAGGCTTCTTGTAGTTTCCTCAGACAAAGCCCTGACTTTATCGCTCATCTCGACACGCCTGCTGCAGCACTCGCCATGGCGAGAATCGAATGCCATTACTTTGTGAACCATGGCTTTTTCGAACGACGTGATCAACTGCTGGAGGATATCGACCGTATTCGCCACATCCCGGCGGTTATTGTGCAGGGCCGCTATGACATTGTGTGTCCACCGAGTACTGCGTGGGCTTTGCACAAGGCCTGGCCAGAGGCGGATTTTCAATTGATTCCCGATGCGGGCCACTCTGCGTTTGATCCCGCCAATGCCAGCGCATTGGTTGCGGCGACGGATCGGTTTGCAGCCGAGTAGCAACAAGACATTTGCGGGTTACCCGCGGCCGATGCACATCACTAGTTCGCCGCGTTAGAGAGGTTGAAATGGACGTTACAGAACTCAACAAGGTGAAGGAAAACGCGACCTTGTTATTTACCAAAGAAGAGGTTGATGCCGCCGTAGCGACGCTGGCAAATCAGTTAGCCAAGGACTACGCATCGCTGCAGCCCGTTTTCTTGGTGGTGATGACAGGCGGCGTGATCTTTGCCGGGAAGCTGTTACCCCAACTCGATTTTCCAGCGGAAATTGATTATTGCCATGCCTCTCGCTATGCGGGTGAGACAGCAGGTGGCGACTTGGTGTGGCGGGTGACGCCCCAGGCTTCTTTGGCCGACCGACACGTTGTGATTGTCGATGACATCTTGGACGAGGGCGCGACACTGCAAAGCATCATCCAGTCCTGTGAATCAGTCGGTGCTAAGTCGGTAAAAACCGCTGTGCTGGTTGAGAAAATGCACGATCGTAAGTCGGTCGCCAACTTCAGGCCGGACTACTGCGAACTGCAGGCGCCGGACCGATACTTATTTGGGTGCGGTATGGACTACCGGCATTACTGGCGTAACACCGAGGCGATTTACTATCTCAATGACTGACACTCTCGATGACTGATTTTTGGCGATGCTGGCTGGATCTCGCGATGAAGTGGGCATTTCGATGATTGTTAGTACATCGTCTGACACTACCGGTGACCAAGCGATTGAGCATGTGCTGATTCTTATGGCCATGCGTGATGAAGCTACGCCCGTTATTGAAGCTTTGAACTTGGCGCCTTTGGCCGATGCCTTGGACCCGCGATTACCCATGCGGTGCTATCGCGGCAGTCTGGGGCGGCTAACGATCACACTTGGGCTCGCGGGCGTGGATGAGCGCTACGACGTCGATAACGTCGGCAGCGAAGCCGCGGCGGTTCTCGCACTCGAAACCATTCGATCTTACGCGCCAGATCTGGTGATTTCGGCGGGCACTGCCGGAGGGTTTGCCAGCCGCGGGGCCAATATTGCGACGGTCTACCTCAGTCAGTCACGCTTTGTCTTCCACGACCGACATGTCCCCCTGGACGGTTTTCGCGAGTCTGCGATAGGCGGTTATCCCGCGTTAGATGTCAGTGCGATGGCACAGGCTCTCGCATTCCCGACGGGCGTAATTTCCACGGGTTCATCGCTGGAGAAGAGCGATCGCGATCTCGAGGTGCTTGGAGACAATGCCGCGGTGGCGAAAGAGATGGAGGCAGCTGGGATCGCTTGGGTCGCGATGCTTTACGGCGTTCCCATGCTGGCCGTGAAGTCGATTACCAATATCGTTGATCAAAACAATCAATCTGAAACTGAATTCGTCCGCAACTTCGCCTACGCTTCGGCTTCCCTGACCCGGGGATTGTGCTCGGTTTTGCGCTACTTGGACGGTCGACGCATCGGTGATCTTGCGGCAGTTGCAGAGTCTGCAGACTGATAGAAGCAGGCGCACCCCGCAAGGTGCGCCACACCAAATTATTGATCCAAGGTTTTGATCAATTGGTCCACTGCAGCTTCCAGCGGGCGATCCAAACCGCGTGCCGCATCTGCAGGCGGGTTATCGACCTCGATGTCAGGTTGCAATTCCTGGTTCTCAAGCGGCTTGTTGTTTTGATCCAGGATCGGCATCTGAGGGATACCGAACACGAGATCACCCGTCATTTGGGTTTCCCACCATACGGCGGTCGCAGTACCCGGTACCGGCATACCAACAAGCGGCCCTATTTCAAACAGCTTGTACGCGTACGGGAACATGTGGGCGTTGGAGTAATTTCCTTCGTTCATGACCACGGCTGATGGACGCGTCCAGCTCTCCTCAGGGGCGCCGCGCACAATACGACCGCGATGACCCATATTGAAATAGCGCCGTCCATCAAGGAGTTTTAATAGGTCGTCATGCAGCCAACCACCACCGTTAAAGCGCGTGTCCACGATCACCGCTTCTTTGTCGAAGTTGCGGCCGAATAGCTCAGAAAACGCCTGCCGGAAACCGCTGTCGCTCATTGAGCGGATATGGAAATAGCCAATACGCCCGTCGGAACGCTCTTCAACGAT
>JAZBOZ010000026.1:0-8053 GCA_036351405.1 Halieaceae bacterium | reverse complement strand
GGATTTTTTGAGAGTTGAAGACAGCCCTCGCTTGCTGTGCCAACATGTAAGCGTTTGTGACCACATAATAAAAAGAGGACACACCATGACAAGCAACCCAGCGGTGCGCGCGCGTGCATTGATGACCATGGCAACGTTGGTTTTGGTATCAATGGCTGCGACCGCCATTGCAGCCGATAAACCGAACATCCTCGTTATCTGGGGCGATGACATCGGCTTTTGGAACCTGTCCACCAACAACATGGGCATGATGGGTTACGAGACTCCGAACATCGACCGGATCGCACAAGAAGGTGCCAAGTTTACCGACTACTACGGTCAACAGAGCTGCACGGCAGGGCGGTCGGCTTTTATCACAGGACAATCACCGATCCGCACAGGTCTCACCAAGGTCGGTATTCCCGGCGCCGACTTGGGCATTCGTCCCGAGGATGTCACTCTCGCGACGCTGCTCAAGGAAGAGGGCTACACCACAGGGCAATTTGGTAAGAACCATCTCGGGGACCGCGATGAATTCCTGCCCACGCAACATGGTTTTGACGAATTTTTCGGCAACCTCTATCACCTGAACGCTGAGGAAGAGCCCGAGCACCCCGACTACCCTAAGGATCCGCGGTTTCGTGAGCGCTTTGGCCCGAGGGGCGTTATCCACAGCTATGCTGACGGTCGCATTGAAGACACGGGCGCGCTGACCAAAAAGCGCATGGAGACAGTGGATCGTGAGTTCCTCGCCAGTGCCAAGTCATTCATCGCCCGTGCGGTAGAACGGGATCAGCCCTTCTTTGTGTGGTTCAACTCGACCCGCATGCATTACTACACGCATACCGCTGAGGACGAGCTGGGCCTGTCAGGCCAGGGCTTCTACAACGATGCGATGGTCGGTCACGACATGCTCGTTGGCGAGTTACTCGATCAATTGGATGAGCTCGGCATCGCCGACGACACGATCGTGATGTACTCGACCGATAACGGCCCTCACTTCAACATGTGGCCCGATGCCGGTATCACGCCTTTCCGCAGCGAGAAGAACACCAACTGGGAGGGCGGATATCGCGTGCCTGCCATGGTGCGCTGGCCCGGCAAAATTCCGCCGAATCAGGTGATCAACGACATCATGTCGCACACCGATTGGGTGCCGACGCTCATGGCTGCCGTCGGCAGGCCCGATATTACGGAGTCACTCAAGGCAGGCACCACGGCAAACGGCCGCCAGTACCGCAACCACCTTGACGGCTACAACTTCCTGCCTCGATTGACGGGTGAGGCTGAGCAGGGCCCCCGGCGCAGCTTCTTTTACTGGAGCGACGACGGGCTGCTGACCGGTATTCGTGTAGGAGACTGGAAGTTGGTGTACGCCGAACAGCGCGCCCAGGGCTTCGATGTCTGGCGTGAGCAGTTTGATGTTTTACGCATCCCTAAAATATTCCATCTACGTCGGGATCCCTTCGAGCGCGCCGACCAAAACGCAAACACCTACGATGATTGGTGGAACCGGGTCACTCTGGCCCGGGCGGCCATGGCCCGCGTGGAACTGGGGCGGTTTTTAGCTACCTTAAAGGCTTTCCCGCCGCGCCAAAGACCCGCAACCTTCACCATTGATCAGATGATGGAAGGTCTCTACAACCGAGAGTAAACACCATGCCCGAGGTGTCACCGCTGATTGCCGATCCACTGTTTTGGCTGCTGGCTATTGTCGGTGTCGTCATCACGGGCATCTCGAAATCGGGTTTTGCGGGCGGAGCGGGCGTGGTCGCCGTGCCTTTGCTGTCACTGGTGATGCCGATCCCCGCGGCGACAGCCCTGATGCTGCCGCTGCTGCTGGTCATGGATGCGCGCACGGTACTGCTATACCGTCGATCGGTTGACTGGGCATCACTGCTGCAGATCACCAGTGCTGCGGTCGTGGGTATCGCATTGGCAGGCTTCGCCTTGTCCGCATTGCCTGCCAAATCCCTGCAAATCGCGCTGGCAGTCTTTAGTATCGTGTTCGCGCTTTGGCAGCGATTGATGCCGCTGCTGGGTCGTTTGCCGGCCGCGGCGTGGTTATGGGGTACGGTCTCGGGCGTTAGCAGCACTTTGCTGCATGCCGGCGGCCCCCCGATCACCATCTATTTTTTGTCCCAGAAAATCGAAAAGCGGGTCTGGTTGGCTCAGGCCTCGGTGTTCTTTGCCGTAATGAATGTGATCAAGGTCATTCCTTATACGCTCAATGGTCAGTGGCAGCAGTCCCTGTTCTGGCTTGATCTGGCATTGATTCCTGCTGCGTTGCTGGGTGTTCGGCTCGGCTACCGGCTGCAGGCCCGGTTGGCCGAAAAAGACTTCATGTTGATTTGCCGGGTCTTGCTTGGCGTGGCCGGCGTTTTGTTGCTGGTGCGCAGCTTTCAGCACTGAGTCGATGGGTTTCGGTTGATGGGTTGCGTTGACAGGTGGTTGGGGTCGATTAATCTGCGAGTAGCGGTAAATATGATCGCACGTTATTCAAAATAGGCATTGCTGGGGGGTGATGATGGCGAGTCGCGTTGGCAGTTGGGTGACAGCGGTAACCGGGTTGGTCTGGGTTTTGGGGGCTCAGGCGGATATTAGTTTTACCCAGTCGATTAAGGTGGATGCGGGCGGTGGCCTTGCCATGCTGGCGTCCGAGGGGACCTCGACCACCGAAATTACCGGTGACAAGTCCCGCACCGAGACCGCGCTTGAGATGAAATCGCAAATGATGCGGATGATGGCGGGCGACGGCCGGACAGGCAGCATCGTACGCCTCGATAAGGATCTCATTTGGAACCTCGATTTCAACCAATCCCAATACACGGAAATGACCTTCGAGGCGCTGCGTCAACAACAGGCGCAAATGATGGATGCGGTCTCCGGCCAGCAGGGTGGCGCTCTGCCGGTAGATGCCGAGGGTTGTGAGTGGGGTGAGCCACAGATGTCGGTCGAGCACCCTGGCGATCGCGATAAATTCGCCGGGTTGCGTGCCGAGAAGCATCTATTGCTACTCAATCAGTCCTGCACGGACCCGGAGACGCAGCGAACCTGCGACATGACCTGGATGTTGGAGACGTGGTTGGCCGATGACGTCCCGGGTGAGCGTGAAGCGGTGGCATTTCAACGTCAATTTGCCGAGGCGATGGGCGTCGACGAGTTGACGGGCTCTATCAATGGCATGGCACAGGGGTTGGTGGCCATGTTCGGCGACAACTGGGGTGAGTTGGGTGCGGAGCTTGCGCAGCTTGATGGATATCCGGTGCGAACGGTGATGCAAATGGGCATCGGCGGTGAACAGTGCACGACAGAGAGCGGCGAGCCCATCGCGACCGATAGTGTTTGGGCAGATGCCTCAACGGCGGCTTACAACGCAGGACTTGCTCAGGCCCAGGCTGAGGCTGGCTATGCGGTAGGAAGTGCGATTGGAGAATCCATCGGTGACAGTATCGGTGGTGCCATTGGTGGCGCAGCGGCGGGTGCAGCCGCGCGGGAATTGATCAGCGGATTTGGCAGTATGTTTGGCCGCAAGAAAGCCCCGGAGCCAGAACCCGAACCCGAACCAGCAAAGGTCAATAGCATTCCTGAACAAATCACGGTTTTCAGGATCGAGACCGAATTAACGTCATGGGCTGATAAACCGATTGATGCGGCTCGTTTCGAGTTGCCCGCCGGTTTCAGTAAGGTGTCTTACCCGCAATGATAACGCCGTCAGACTGCCTCGAGTCTCGGCCCTGAGATCGCGATGACCGCTGTGACTGAGGTATCGGCAACGCATCCACTAAAGGTTGTGGGCGTCACACGCCCCAACTTTTTGTTGCTGCCTCCCATTTGTGTGGCACTGGCGCTGGCGGTGGTGCTCTACGAGGGCAGCAGCGTTGAGTGGCTGCGCTTAATTCCCATTGTGCTGGGTGCGCTGGCGGCACACGTCGCGGTCAACGCCTTCAATGAGCATGCGGATTTTCATTCAGGACTCGATTTTCGTACTGAGCGAACCCCGTTCAGTGGGGGTAGTGGTACGTTGGTTACTCACCCCGAGCTCGCGCCGGCCGCTGCGAAGTTGGCGTGGCTGGCCACGCTGGTCACGGTGATTTGTGGATTATGGTTGCTGCTTGAGGTGGGGCTGGGGCTGCTGCCTTTTGGTCTCATCGGTCTCGCGCTGGTACTGAGTTACAGCGGGCCGATTTCACGCCATCGCTGGTGGGTATTGATTGCGCCCGGTTTGGGTTTTGGTATTGCTATGGTCCTAGGCACCGCCTTCGCGCTCAGCGGGCAGGTATCGGTGCTGTCGGTGTCGGCTGCCCTGCTGGTGTTCTTTTTGGTGAGCAACCTGCTGCTGCTCAATCAGTTTCCCGATCGGGAGGCAGATGCGAGTGTCGGGCGCGACAACGTCGTGATTCGTGATCCTATTCTTGGCACCCGGGTTTACGGTGGTTTTTTGCTCGGCGCCGGTTTGTCGCTGGTGACTGCGATGGTGATTGAACCTCTGGCCGGCCTCGCGGTGTTGCCGCTGTATTTTGGTTGGCGCGCCTGGCGGGGAGCGTCTCAATTTTCGCAGGACGTTCAACGCTTGCTGCCCGCCATGGGTGCGAATGTCGTCGCGACGTTGGCCACACCCAGTGTGCTCGCTTTGGTGCTATTGGTGCGCTTTTTCCTAAATCTTTGAGTTAGGTCGCATAAATTGCGGCGAACTGAGACCGGGTTCCATGGTGCTTGTGCTGGGATTCCCTAGACTGGACGCATTGTTAAACGAGTCTAAGGATCATGGATATCAAGCGTCGCCCTGAGTATGTCGGGCATGAGAGCCACCCATCGCTGACCGAGTGCCATCGCAAGATTGTCTGGGCGCTGTCCGCTATCAGTGATGCCATTCCTGTCGATTTGCTGGCGGATTCACTGTACGAAGATGATCTGAACGGGTCGATGGTGACTGACTCGGTATGGATGGCTGGCCTCAAAGCGGCCCTCAAGGAGCTCAAACAGTTGGGTCTGGTTGAGCTGCGCGAGGATATGCGAGATTTGCGAAACACCAGCTATATCTTGAATCGACAGCAACCCCAGATCACGCCTTGCTGGGTTACGATTACCGAGACGGGCGCACAGGTGGCAGAGCAATTGCGCGCCGCCTGATGATCAGCGGCGGCGTGATGCTGCCTCGGAATCTTGCAAAATGCGTATAAAAAAAGAGCCGGCAATGCCGGCTCTTTTTGGTTGGGTGAATGCCTTGAGATTAACGGAGATCAAATCGATCAGCGTTCATCACCTTGTTCCAGGCATTAACGAAGTCCTCAACGAACTTCTGCTCACCATTGTCAAAGGCGTAGACCTCGGCGACCGCGCGCAGCTCAGAGTTTGAGCCGAACACCAAATCAACCTCGGTCGCTTTCCACTTCATTTCACCGGTTACCCGGTCGTGGCCGACAAACTCGAAGCTGCCTTCCTCGATGGGTTTCCACGTGTTGCGCATGTCGAGAAGATTGACGAAGAAGTCATTGCTCAGCGCACCGGGCTGATCGGTGAAGACACCGTGCTCGCTACCGTCGTAGTTGGCACCCAGTACCCGCATACCGCCGACCAGCGCTGTCATTTCCTGCACCGTCAAATCGAGCAAATCAGCGCGATCGACGAGTGCCTGAGATGGCGTCATCATGGCATCTGCAGTGTAGTAGTTGCGGAAGCCGTCAGCTTTGGGCTCAAGGTTGCCGAAGGACTCCACGTCGGTCATTGCCTGAGTCGCGTCAACGCGGCCGGGTGCGAAGGGCACGTCAATGTCGTGGCCGGCTGCTTTGGCGGCGTCCTCAATGGCTACGTTGCCGGCGAGCACGATGACGTCCGCCAATGAGACGCGGGTGTTACCGCGCTGCGCTTTGTTGAAGTCTTCCTGAATCTCTTCAAGTTCCTCCAGCACGTCTTCGAGCTCGTCCGGATTGTTGACGGCCCAGCCGTTTTGCGGGGCGAGTCGTACCCGTGCGCCATTAGCACCACCGCGCATGTCGCTTGCCCGGTAACTACCGGCTGAAGCCCACGCGGTACGCACTGCGGCACTGATCTCGATATCCGCATCGCGAATCATCGCTTCAAGCTTCTCGACTTCCGCCGCACCAATCGTCTGGTAGTCGGCCTCAGGCAGTGGGTCCTGCCAGAGCAGCTCCTCGCTGGGGACTTCGCTGCCGAGGTAGCGCGCACGCGGACCCATATCGCGATGGGTGAGCTTGAACCAGGCCTTGGCGAATGCCAGTTCAAACTCCTCGGGATTGTTGAGGAAGCGCTGGGAGATTTCGCGGTAGGCTGGATCTTCTTTAAGCGCCAGGTCAGTAGTGAACATCATCGGTGCGTGACGCACGCCCTCGACGTGGGCGTCGGGGACGGTGTTCGCCGCTGCGTTGCCCTTGGGCTTCCACTGGACTGCGCCCGCTGGGCTCTTGGTCATTTCCCAGTCGTAAGCGAACAGGTTCGACAGATACATCATTGACCACTGTGTAGGTGCCGCTGTCCATGCGCCCTCAAGGCCGCTGGTCACTGTGTCTTCGGCGTTGCCTTTGCCACACTTGTTCATCCAGCCGAAGCCCTGCTTGTCGACGCTCTCTGCGGCGGGCTCGCGACCAACGCAGTCGTCGGGCTTGTGCGCACCGTGTGCCTTACCGAAGGTGTGACCTCCGGCGATAAGAGCAACCGTTTCTTCGTCGTTCATCGCCATGCGACCGAAGGTCTCGCGGATATCCTTAGCCGCGAGCAGCGGATCGGGAACACCGTTGGGGCCTTCCGGGTTGACGTAAATCAAGCCCATTTGCACCGCAGCCAGCGGCTGTTGGAGTTTGCGGCCTTCCTCGTAGCGCTGGTCACCCAGCATCTCCGCTTCCGGGCCCCAGTACACGAGTTCGGGCTCCCAGTCATCCTCGCGACCGCCGGCAAAACCAAAGGTGTTGAAACCCATGTTTTCGAGGGCGGCGTTGCCGGTGAGCACCATCAAGTCGGCCCAGGAGATTGAGCGGCCATACTTCGCCTTGATAGACCAGAGCAGGCGTCGTGCTTTGTCCAGGTTGCCGTTATCGGGCCAGCTGTTGAGGGGTTCGAACCGCTGTTGTCCGCCGCCCGCGCCACCACGGCCATCCGAGACGCGGTAGGTACCAGCACCGTGCCAGGCCATGCGGATGAAGAACGGGCCATAGTTACCGTAATCCGCCGGCCACCAATCCTGGGAGGTGGTCAGCAGTTCGTTGATATCCGCTTTAACTGCAGCGAGATCGAGCTGCTCGAACGCCGCTTTGTAATCGAAGTCTTCGCCCATAGGGTCGGCCACATCGACGTTATTGCGCAGCGGGCGCAGGTTCAGCTGTTTGGGCCACCAGTCCTGCTTGGTTTTCGGTTGGCCGTGCATGTTGTGGTAATCGTGATTGGCAGCCAAAGCACCGCCCGTCTGGGCGAGTGCTGCTGCGACTGCAAGTGCAGTGATCGACTTCTTCAACATAATTTGGGTCCTTGTCTTTACTCGATTGAGTGAATTTTTGCCCTCGGTCTGCCCTCGCTGCTGCAATGGTTTTCTCAACTCATCACAGCATTCGGGTAGACCGGACACTGGTTATGCTCCAGTTGCCCACACAATATGCCCGGGCATTCAATCGGTAAAGAAGATAAATTTGTCTAAGTTGATCGTAAAAAGCGATTAGATATCTGCCGCGGCGGCGCCAGCTTAGTCAGAGATAAGCGGATAGCCTCTCGGAGCTGGGGTTGCCCCGTGGCTTAGATCGCGGACAGTTTGGCGCGGATAAAGGCGTCGTGAGGCAGGTAAATTAAGTCAGCGATGCGGCGGATCAAGTGTTCTTCGTATTTGTCGAGATCACCATCGGCATAGGCCACGCGCCACAGTGATTCGACCAGCTGGACTTTATCGTCGAAGTTCGCAGTCTCGTTAATCGTTTGCACGAAACCGTGTAGGCAGGTCGATGCGTCGACTTCCTCTGCGGCGTTGGCTTCCAGCTGCTGCAGTTCCGCATCGCTCAGCGCAAAAGTGTCGCGCAGCAGTTGTAGGGCAACCTGCCGCTCATCGTCAGTTTGCTGAAAATCGGCGCGC
>JAZBOZ010000025.1:0-3953 GCA_036351405.1 Halieaceae bacterium | reverse complement strand
GGCAATGCGGACCCCGTAACGATCGGCCAACTGCAGCTGAATGCTCTCCAAAATGAGGCGATCCAGTGTCTCGCGGATCAAGACTTCCTCGGGCGGCATTTCCATGCCCCGGCGCTCTATACCCTGTTTCACACCCTCAAGGCGCTCGCGGAGTTCCGAGGCGAGGATGATGTCGTCGTCAACGATGGCGACGACCTTATCCAGGGTCTCGACTTGTGCGTGCGCAGCTTCCATAAGGAGTAGGGCGGCGAGCACAGTCACCAAAAGCCGCGTTAAGTAGCTAGAGATAAAGGACATCCAAGTTTTCCAAATAGTACTTACAGACGTGAGGTCACCAAATCGCGATAAGGTTCCATGCGTTGACCAACACAGTCTATGGAGTGTGATTTTCGTCGAGAGCGCGCTCTTTGCTTTGGTCTTTTAGGCCTAGCGTAGCGTAAACCACATTGCCATTGACTGCGAGTGACGGTGATTGGGTGCCACAGATAGCTGTTGCCGCAGTGGGGTAATGGGAGGGTTTCTATCTTCAGTAGCGATCAGTAAAGCCCCGAATCATGTCCCGCATCAAATTGTCGACGCGACTGCCGAAGCCGCCCATGCCTTTCAGTACAAACTGAAACTGCAGTGCTTTTTCGAAGTCTGGGTTGGTGAAGTCGGGGAGCCCCGAGGCGGTATCGACGTAGCGCATGTAGAGCATCCGTACCCGCCAGCAGCAATCGTCGTATTCAACGCCCACCATATCCTCCACGCTATTGCTGGACTCCAGCGAATACTCCAGCGCGCCAAACACTGACCAGTGATCGTTCAGCGGATAATAAGCCGACAAGTTGGCCTGCTCATTGACGGGTTGTTGTTGCAACGAGGGCAGCGGCTCTCGTTTGGCGTAACCGACGTTGAAGACACTCCCGTTACCGGGCCTGTGCTGCACCTGAAAGCTCGCCGCCTCAAAGTTGCTCTCGTAGGGGTCGTAGAGCAGGCTTGAGCGCACCGACCACGCGTCACTGGGCAACCAGTTGAGTTCGGCGGCTACCGAGGAGCCCTGGTCATCCAGCGCCGGGTCGTCGGTAATCAGGCGAACTTCCCGGTCCCTGAAGTAAATGATCTGACCGATACTGGCGTTGAGCCGTTCGCGACCGTCAGCGTCCGAGAAGAAGCGTGTTGTCACACCCAGAGCCATCTGGTTGGCATCGTCGAGCCGGTCATTGCCTGAAAACCGGGTGGCACGAAACAGCTGGTTATAGCTGAACGTCAGTTCCGCGCTGTCAAAGTCTGGCAGGCCCTGCTGCTCAGTGAAACTGCTGTACAGGTAGTAAGCGCGCGGCTCCAGCGTCTGGGTCATGGCTTCGCCGGCGAGGGTGGTTTCTCGTTCAAATACCAACCCGGCGTCGAGACTTAACACGGCGGACCCGGCGTCGGGTGATCTGTCCTCGTCGTTGGCCTGCCCCTCAAGGGCGTAACTGAGATGGCGGTACTTGATCGTTGGCCTCAGGAATCCGGACTGCCACTGCATGGGATAGCTCCCGCCCACCTCGCTGTACAGTCTTTGCCCAGTGATACGCTGGTCATCGCTATCGAAATTGGAGTACTGCACCAGCGCGATGGGTTCAAGCTGCTCGAAGCGCGTAGTGCCGCGCCACTGCGCGGTGATCTGCGGCAACTTTTTATAGTCGTCCCGGATATCGTCTGCCAGCTGCTGAAACTGTTGTGCCTCTACTTGCACAATCCAGTCTTTGCCAAGCCAGTCAATTCGGGCCAGCTGCAAGAGCGAGGTTTGGCGCTGCGCGCTCAGCGTCTGGTTATCAAGATCGCGGATGTAGTCCGCATCACTGACCTTGTTATAGTCAATTTCGGTGCGCCAGCTGCCGCCGATATCGGCTCGCTGTCGAAGTCCGAATAGCCACCGCTCGCCATCGTTATTCGGGGCATCGCCGCGGTACTTGGCGTCATCACTCATCCACGCGCCGTCAATTTCCCATAGCCCTGCGCGGTCATTTAGCCAGCGTCCCGTTACTTGATGCAGTAACCCACGCTCCTGAATTAATCGCGGTGAATAGAGCAAGTCGTAGTTAGGTGCCAAATTCCAGTAGGCCGGCACCGTCACGTCGAGACCGCCACGCGTATCGCTACCGATATCGGGGAACAGTAGGCCGCTCTTGCGCCGATCATCGATGGGAAACTGGAGCCACGGCAGGTAGAGAACCGGGGTGCCGGCGACTTCGAGGCTGACCCCTCTCGCCTCGCCAACGCCACTGTCAGGTTCCAGCTCAAGCCGATCTGTGCGGAGGATCCAGGATGGATCATCGGGTGCGCAAAACGTGACGGCGCCATCGCTGATCTCAATATCTCCATCACCGCGCCGCAGGAGCTCGCCCGCCACCCCGGCCAAATGTGCCTCATGCAGCGTAAATAGGGCATTACTGATTGCCGCCTCACGAGTTCGGCTGTCGTAGGTCACGCTGGCACCACGCAACATCACACCGGGCTCGCGAAGCTCGATATCGCCCACCGCGACGGCGGTGTCGGTTGTGCGGTCGAAGCTGGCCTCGTCAGCCGTCATCTGTTGGTAACCCTGCCTGACGGTCACGCCACCGCTGAACTGCAGTTGCCCTTCGCTAACCTCGGTTTTGGCGGCGCTGATCTCGATTTTCGAGGACTCGGGTGGCGTGTTGCGCGGCACATTTGCCAACGGGTCGACATAAGCTCCATTGCACTGTTTGCATTGCAGATCTTGCTGCTCGGCCGGTAGCATCTTGATGGGCTGCCAATCGAAGTCTGCCGCGACGACGGCTTCAGTCAGCGCTTGTGCCAGACTCGGATTGGGGTGCGCGGCCAGTAATAATGCGCCAATGCCCAACAGAGGCGCTGTCGATCGATGCCGTCGCACTACCTAAAACCAGCCTTAAGAATGCAGCCGCGCGACTTTGGAAGATTCAGCAGCGTGGTCGATCCCGTCGCTGCCACCGACATCCGTGGAGAAACTGACGGAGACCTGAGGTTGGTGAGATTCAATCAGGCGAGCTACCCGCCAAGCTTGTGCGGTGAGAAATGCATACAGTGCAAACCCCCCGACAAAGATCGCCAGTTGATGGGTCTCGGCGGCGCCGGTTCGGTGCAACATGAGCCCGGCCATGGGGATAGAGAGACCCACCGCCAGAATAATGGCAAGCGCACGTCGATCGCTAAACCCCAGTGCTTTTAACAGGTGGTGAATGTGTGACCGATCTGCACCCAGAGGGTTCAAGCCACGCAGGGTCCGGCGCAGCGTGGTAAACACCATGTCGTAGAGTGGTAAGCCAACGATAAACAACGCGGTGACCGGCTGAATAAGTTTTGTTCCACCGATCTGCTGCGCGGTGGCAGCGAGAATCAGACTCACCATGATGAAGCCCAGTAGTTTACTGCCGGCATCGCCGAGAAAGGTCTTGGGGATGAAGGGGAAAAGTTTGAGATTCGAGCATAAAAATGCGAGTAGCGAAGCACCGATGAAAAGACTGACGAAACCAGGTGTCGTCTCTGTAAACATATGGAAAGTGAACAGCGTTACCAGCACCAATGAGGCAAGCAGTCCGTCCATGCCATCCAGCATATTGAACGCGTTAATGATGCCGAACACAGCGATCACCGTGAAAGGATAGGCGATGGCTGGCGTCATATGGATGGGGCCGAGACCGACAAGATTGCCCAGATCCACAACACGGAGATCCAATCCCTCAATCAAAATCAATGCGGCCGCTACCTCGGATAACACTCGCATCGCCACGCCCAGATGAAATCGATCGTCCAGGACTCCGGTAATTACCAACACTGCGCCGCCCAGCATAAAGACCCACAATGCATGATTGCCGTTCACGGTAATCATGGTTTGGTTTTCATTACCCCAGAGCAGCGCGCCGACGACGAGGGCCACAAAGATCGCCAGCCCTCCTACCAGCGGGATTTCTCCACGATGTCGC
>JAZBOZ010000024.1:0-14264 GCA_036351405.1 Halieaceae bacterium | reverse complement strand
TACTTCTGAACACACACGGGTCAGCGCCGCCGTCAGCGTCGTCTTGCCGTGGTCAACGTGCCCAATCGTGCCCACGTTCACGTGGGGCTTCGAACGCTCAAATGATTCCTTTGACATGTTCAAGTCACCTCAGTGTAGTTGCAGACGATCAGGCCGTCTGATTTTTGGAAATAATCTGGTCTGCGACATTCGATGGCGCGTCCGCGTATTTCGCGAACTCCATCGTGTAGGTCGCACGTCCTTGAGTGGCAGATCGCAGGTCGGTGGCATAACCGAACATCTCGGCCAGCGGCACCTCGGCGTTAATCACCTTGCCCGATGCGTTTTCATCCATCCCCAGGATGAGACCGCGGCGTCGATTGAGGTCACCGACCACATCGCCCATGTTCTCCTCTGGAGTGACCACTTCAACCTTCATGACCGGCTCTAGCAAAACCGCGCCACCCTGCTGCGCCAATTGCTTGGTCGCCATGCTGGCCGCGATCTTAAAGGCCATCTCGTTGGAGTCGACGTCGTGGAACGAGCCGTCATACAAAGTCGCCTTGAGCCCCAGCAACGGGTAGCCCGCAAGCACGCCGTTTTGCATCTGCTCTTCGATGCCTTTTTGAACCGCAGGAATGTACTCCTTCGGCACGACGCCGCCCACAATCTCGTTGACGAACTCCAGTCCATCAGCGGTGTCGTCTTCGGCGGGTTCGAAGCGCACCCACACGTGGCCATACTGGCCGCGACCACCCGACTGGCGCACAAACTTGCCTTCAATCTCAGCCGTATTGCGAATCCGCTCACGATAAGCCACCTGCGGCTTGCCGATGTTGGCTTCGACACTGAACTCTCGACGCATCCGATCCACGATGATGTCGAGGTGCAGCTCACCCATCCCTGAAATAATGGTTTGCCCCGTCTCTTCATCGGTTTTGACACGGAAAGACGGATCTTCCTGAGCTAGCTTGCCCAATGCGACACCCATCTTCTCCTGGTCTGCCTGTGAACGCGGCTCTACCGCGACAGAAATGACAGGCTCGGGGAATTCCATCCGCTCGAGAATGATCTGTCCATCCTGCGAGCACAGAGTATCACCGGTCGTTACATCTTTGAGACCGATAGCAGCCGCGATGTCGCCGGCCAACACTTCTTTAATTTCTTCACGCGAATTGGCGTGCATCTGCACCATTCGGCCGACGCGCTCTTTCTTCTGCTTGACCGAGTTGTATACCGCAGTGCCCGACTCGAGCTTGCCCGAATAGACGCGGAAAAACGTCAACGTACCGACAAACGGGTCGGTAGCAATCTTGAAGGCGAGCGCCGCGAAGGGTGCATCGTCGTCTGCTTGGCGGGTTGCCGGCGTCTCGCCATCAGCGAGCGTTCCTTCAATCGCCTTCACTTCCTCGGGCGATGGCAAGTAGTCAACAACAGCGTCGAGCACCGCTTGCACACCCTTGTTCTTGAAAGCAGAGCCACCGAGCACCGGCACGATTTCATTCGCCAGCGTTCGAGCGCGCAACCCGGCCTTGATCTCTTCCTCGGTCAGCTCACCCTCTTCGAGATACTTATCCATGAGGGTTTCATTGGCCTCAGCAGCCGCCTCGACCAAGGACTCGCGCATCTCTGCGCACTGGTCAGCCAACTCAGGGGGAATTTCGCCGTAGGTAAAGGTCGTACCTCGGTCTTCCTCATTCCAAATGATGGTCTTGTTCTTGACCAGATCGATCACACCGGTGAACTCGTCCTCAGCGCCGATCGTCATCTGGATAGGGACAGGATTGGCACCGAGCCGCTGCTTGAGCTGCTCAACTACCATCATGAAATTCGCGCCCGCGCGGTCCATCTTGTTCACGAAGACCATGCGAGGAACTTCGTACTTGTTGGCCTGGCGCCAGACCGTTTCGGTCTGCGGCTGAACACCGGATGACCCACAAAGCACCACGACGGCGCCATCGAGAACGCGTAAAGAACGCTCTACTTCGATGGTGAAATCAACGTGCCCAGGGGTGTCAATGATATTGATGCGGTACTCATCAAACTGCTGATCCATACCGCGCCAGAAACAGGTCGTCGCCGCAGAGGTAATGGTAATACCCCGCTCCTGCTCCTGCTCCATCCAGTCCATGGTGGCAGCGCCATCATGGACCTCACCGATTTTGTGCGAAACACCCGTATAGAACAGCACGCGCTCCGTAGTCGTGGTTTTACCCGCGTCTACGTGAGCGCAAATACCGATATTGCGATAGCGGCTTATGGGAGTCTTACGCGCCACAATGCTGCCCTCTTACGGAATGTCTGAGACCCGAAATCAGAAACGGAAGTGCGAGAACGCCTTGTTGGCTTCAGCCATGCGATGCACGTCTTCACGCTTCTTAACCGCATTGCCCTTGCTCTGCGACGCATCGACGATCTCACCCGCCAGACGCTGGCGCATCGATTTCTCACCACGGTTACGGGCGTAATCCACCAACCAGCGCATAGACAGAGCAACGCGGCGAGCCGGACGAACTTCAACGGGGACCTGATAGGTGGCACCACCCACGCGGCGAGACTTCACCTCGACCATCGGTGCGATGTTTTCCAGCGCTTCTTCAAATACTTCGATCGGGTCGCGCTTGGTGCGCTCCTCAACAAGATCCAATGCACCGTAAACGATGGATTCAGCGACAGACTTCTTACCGCTGACCATGACATGGTTCATGAACTTGGCGAGGGTAGAGTTCCCGAACTTGGGATCGGGCAGTACTTCACGTTTTGCAACAACGCGTCTTCTTGGCATGACTAATTACCTTTTGTCTTCAGGTCACCCGGGCACGATCAGACTCGCATTCACTGGAGCTGGACCCGGCCTTACTGTCAGCAGAGCTGACGGGAAATGACACCAGCCGCCACGAGGCTGCTGGCGGCAAAAATTACTTGGGTCGCTTGGCGCCGTACTTCGAACGGCCCTGACGACGATCGGCGACGCCAGAGGTATCCAGGCTGCCGCGAACCGTGTGATAACGCACACCCGGCAAGTCCTTGACTCGACCACCGCGAATCAAAACCACGCTGTGCTCCTGAAGGTTGTGACCCTCACCACCGATATACGAAGACACTTCGTAACCGTTGGTCAGGCGAACACGGCACACCTTACGCAGTGCTGAGTTCGGCTTCTTCGGGGTAGTGGTGTATACACGGGTGCAGACACCGCGACGCTGCGGACAAGCCTGCAACGCGGGTACGTCGCTCTTGGCCACTTTGCGCTTGCGGGGATTACGCACAAGCTGGTTAATGGTTGCCATTAAGCTGTTGCTCCATAAATTCAACGAGGGGCAGGACCCCTCAAAAAAGAGCGCGCATTCTATAGACGCCCCCAAAGGGGGTCAAGCGCGCTACTTTGCCAAATAAAACCGCCGAGACCTCACGTCAATGAGGCCTCGACTAGGTCACTCGCTTTCGCTTTCGACCTTTTCCATCTCCTCAGCGAAGCTCTCCTGGAACTCCTCTGCAGACATCTGCATCGCCAGCTCACCATCACCCTGCAAACGGCGACGGCGCTCTTCGTGATAAGCGAGGCCGGTACCTGCCGGGATCAAGCGACCCACGATGACGTTCTCTTTCAGGCCGCGCAGGTAATCACGCTTGCCGGTGACGGCTGCCTCGGTGAGTACGCGCGTGGTCTCCTGGAACGAGGCTGCAGAGATAAAGCTCTCTGTCGCCAGCGAGGCCTTGGTAATACCCAAAAGCTCACGGTCAGCAGTCGGTGCGACCATGCCTTCAGCGTTGAGGCGATCACACTCTTCGAGGAATGTGGTGTACTCCACCTGCTCACCGCGGATAAACGAGGAATCCCCGGGTGTCGCGATGATCACCTTGCGCAGCATCTGGCGGACAATCACCTCGATGTGCTTATCGTTGATCTTCACACCCTGGAGGCGGTAAACCTCCTGAATCTCGTTAACGATGTAGTTCGCCAGATCCGCAATACCCTTGAGACGCAGAATGTCGTGCGGGCTCAGCGGACCTTCAGAGATGATCTCGCCCTTCTGGACCGTCTCACCCTCGAACACCGACAGCTGGCGCCACTTGGGAATCAACTCCTCGTGATGATCTGAACCGTCCGGCAATGTGGAACCATCGGTCGGTGTAATCACCAGACGACGCTTGCCCTTGGTCTCCTTGCCAAAGCTGACAGTACCCGAGATTTCCGCGAGGATAGCGGGCTCTTTCGGCTTGCGCGCTTCGAACAGGTCGGCAACGCGCGGCAGACCACCGGTAATGTCGCGAGTCTTGGACCCTTCCTGCGGAATCCTAGCGATGATGTCGCCCACTGCCACCGTGGCACCGTCTTCGAGGTTTACCATGGCGTGTGCCGGCAGGAAGTAGTGTGCCGGTACATTGGTACCCGCGAGATACAGCTCCTTGCCGCTATCATCAACCAGCGCGACTGCAGGGCGAACATCTTTGCCCGCGGTCGGACGCTCTGCCGGATCCAACACCGAGATGCTGGAGAGGCCGGTAAATTCATCGGTCTGACGTCTGATGGTGACACCTTCGTCCATACCGCTGAACTTCACCGTACCCGCCACTTCGGTAACGATCGGGTGCGTATGCGGATCCCAGTTAGCGACGATGTCGCCAGCCGTGACCTCGGTGTCATCCTTAACTCGAATCACTGCACCGTAAGGCACTTTGTAGCGCTCACGCTCACGACCGACTTTATCGAGCAGCGACAGCTCGCCCGAACGTGACACTGCCACCAGCGAGCCATCCGTGCGCTCAACGGTTTTGATGTTGTGCAAGCGCACGACACCGTCAGCATTGACCTGAATATTGTCTTGAGCCGCCTGGCCCGATGCCGCGCCACCAATGTGGAACGTACGCATGGTGAGCTGTGTACCCGGCTCACCAATGGACTGCGCCGCAACCACACCAATCGCTTCGCCCAAGTTGACCTGATGACCGCGACCGAGATCACGACCGTAACAGGTCGAACAAATACCGTGACGGGTCTCACAGGTAATGGGCGAACGCACCATGACCTCATCGATACCCATTTCCTCAAGGCGCTTGGTCCAGACCTCATCGATCATGGTGCCCGCAGGCAGCAGCACTTCATCAGTGGCGGGATCCATAACGTCGCGAGCAACGATACGGCCCAACACACGATCCGCCAGCGACTCAATGATGTCACCACCATCGATAACCGGCGTCATCAGCATGCCGTTGTCAGTACCACAGTCCTGCTCGGTCACAACCACGTCCTGCGCCACGTCAACCAGACGACGTGTCAGGTAACCCGAGTTCGCAGTCTTAAGCGCCGTATCCGCCAGACCCTTACGAGCACCGTGGGTCGAGATGAAGTACTGCAGTACGTTCAAGCCCTCACGGAAGTTCGCCGTAATCGGTGTTTCGATAATCGAGCCATCGGGCTTCGCCATCAGACCGCGCATACCGGCGAGCTGACGAATCTGTGCGGGTGAACCCCGTGCACCCGAGTCGGCGTACATGTAAACCGAGTTGAAGGACGCTTGCTCTTCGTCCTCACCATCACGGTTCTTCACAATGTCCTTCGACAGGTTGGCCATCATCGACTTGGACACCTGCTCGTTGGTACGCGACCAAATGTCGATGACTTTGTTGTATTTCTCACCCTGAGTCACCAGACCCGCCGCGTACTGCTGCTCGATCTCGGCCACTTCAGCTTCTGCACGCTCGATGAGCGCTGCTTTCTCTGCAGGGATCTCGAAGTCATTCACACCAATCGAGGAACCCGACTTGGTCGAGTACTCGTAACCGGTGTACATCAGCTGGTCGGCGAAGATAACCGTCTGCTTCAGACCCACCACGCGGTAGCACTGGTTGATCACGCGAGAAATGGCCTTCTTCACCATTGGCTGGTTGATCATGTCGTAAGACAGACCCTTGGGCACGATGCCCCACAGCAGTGCACGACCTACCGTCGTTTCAACGATACGGGTGTTATCGACAGGCTCTGTGCCGTAGTCAGCCAGGGTCTCATCGATGCGCACTTTAATGCGTGCCTGCAGATCAACCTGGCCGCCCGCATAGGCACGGTCAACCTCAGCCGCATCAGCAAACACCATACCTTCGCCGCGCGCATTGATACGCTCGCGAGTCATGTAGTAGAGGCCGAGTACCACGTCCTGAGAAGGCACGATAATCGGGTCACCACTCGCCGGTGAGAGGATATTGTTGGTCGACATCATCAACGCACGCGCTTCGAGCTGGGCTTCCAGCGTCAACGGTACGTGTACCGCCATCTGGTCACCGTCGAAGTCCGCGTTGTACGCCGCACACACCAGCGGGTGCAGCTGAATCGCCTTACCTTCAATCAATACGGGCTCAAACGCCTGAATACCCAAACGGTGCAGGGTGGGCGCCCGGTTCAGCAGTACGGGGTGCTCGCGAATCACTTCTGCGAGGATATCCCACACTTCCGGTGGCTCGCGCTCGACCATCTTCTTGGCCGCCTTGATCGTGCTCGCCAGACCACGTGCCTCAAGCTTGCCGAAAATGAATGGCTTGAACAGCTCCAAAGCCATCTTCTTCGGCAGACCACACTGATGCAGCTTGAGCGTGGGGCCGGTCACGATAACCGAACGGCCGGAGTAGTCCACGCGCTTACCGAGCAGGTTCTGACGGAAGCGACCCTGCTTGCCTTTGATCATGTCAGCCAGCGATTTCAGCGGGCGCTTGTTAGAGCCAGTGATCGCTCGTCCGCGACGACCGTTGTCAAGCAGCGCGTCGACTGCTTCCTGCAGCATGCGCTTCTCGTTGCGCACGATGATGTCCGGCGCATTAAGATCCAACAGACGCTTTAGACGGTTGTTACGGTTGATGACTCGACGATAGAGATCGTTGAGATCAGAAGTCGCGAATCGGCCACCATCAAGCGGGACCAACGGACGCAGGTCCGGCGGCAGTACGGGCAGCACTTTGAGGATCATCCACTCGGGGTTGTTGCCCGAGTTGGCAAAGGCCTCCATCAGCTTTAGGCGCTTGGACAACTTCTTGATCTTGGTCTCTGAGTTCGTCGCGGGGATCTCCTCGCGCAGACGCTCGATCTCAGCCGGCAGCGAGATTTGCTGCATCAAATCGTGAATCGCCTCGGCACCCATCTTGGCCGTGAACTCATCACCGAACTCTTCCATCGCCTCGTAATACTGCTCATCGTTGAGCAGCTGACCTTGCTCCAGCGTGGTAAGGCCTGGGTCGGTTACAACATGCGACTCAAAGTAAAGAATGCGCTCGATATCACGCAGGGTCATATCCAGCAGCAGACCAATACGCGACGGCAGTGACTTCAGGAACCAGATGTGCGCAACGGGGCTCGCGAGCTCAATGTGACCCATGCGCTCACGACGCACTTTGGCCAGGGCCACTTCAACGCCACACTTCTCACAGATGACGCCGCGATGCTTGAGTCGCTTGTACTTGCCGCACAAGCACTCGTAGTCCTTAACTGGGCCAAAGATCTTGGCGCAGAACAGACCATCACGCTCGGGCTTGAACGTCCGATAGTTAATGGTCTCAGGCTTCTTGACCTCGCCGTAAGACCACGAACGGATCATATCGGGGGACGCCAGACCGATGCGAATCGCATCGAAATCTTCGTTTTTCTCCCTGCTTAGCAGGTTAAGCAAATCTTTCACGTCCTACCTCCCTCAGAATCCTGACGACTCAGACTCGAGATCAATATCGATACCGAGCGAGCGGATTTCCTTGATCAACACGTTGAAGGACTCGGGCATACCCGGCTCCATGTGGTGATCGCCATCGACGATGTTCTTGTACATCTTGGTACGGCCGGCCACGTCATCCGACTTGACGGTGAGCATTTCTTGCAGCGTGTATGCGGCACCGTAAGCTTCAAGCGCCCATACCTCCATCTCACCGAATCGCTGACCACCGAACTGCGCCTTACCACCCAGCGGCTGCTGAGTAACGAGGCTGTAAGAGCCGGTTGATCGCGCGTGCATCTTGTCATCCACCAGGTGGTTGAGCTTGAGCATGTACATGTAACCCACGGTCACGGGCCGGTCGAAGGCATCGCCCGTTCGGCCGTCGCGCAACTTCAGCTGGCCGCTGTCGGGGATATCGGCCATACGCAGCAGCGCCTTGATCGAATCCTCGGCGGCGCCGTCAAACACGGGCGTTGCCATCGGCACACCGCCGCGCAGGTTCTCGGCCAGCGCCAGCAGCTCGTCATCGCTGAGACTGTCGATATCCGCATCACGACGCTTATCGCTGGCGTGGGCGTAAATCTCCTTGAGGAACTTGCGCAGCTGACTGATCTTCACCTGCTGCTCAAGCATCTCGTCGATCTTCACGCCGAGACCGCGAGCCGCCATACCGAGGTGTGTTTCGAGAATCTGGCCCACGTTCATGCGTGACGGCACGCCAAGCGGGTTAAGCACGATATCGATCGGCTCGCCCTGCTCGTCGTAAGGCATATCCTCGACCGGCATAATCACAGAGATCACGCCCTTGTTACCGTGACGTCCTGCCATTTTGTCACCCGGCTGGATGCGTCGCTTAACCGCCAAATACACCTTGACGATCTTCAGTACACCCGGTGCGAGATCATCGCCGCTCTGCAGCTTCTGCTTCTTGATCTCGTAACGCTCTTCCAGCAGCGTGTTCTGCTCTTCCAGCAAGCGCTGGGCAGAGGCGAGCTGCTCATTGAGGTCCTTGTCAGACAACTTGAGCTTGAACCACTGGTCGCGATCAAGTCCCGCCAACACTTCATCAGTCAGCTCAGTGCCCTTGGACAAACCGCCGCCGGAGACCGTCTTCTGACCTTTGATCAGCTCTGCCAGACGCGCAAAAGTGGCCTCTTCGTAGATGCGGAACTCTTCCTTCAGGTCCTTGCGGTAATCGGCCAGCTGGGCTGACTCGATCTGCTTGGCGCGAGGGTCTTTCTCGAGACCGTCACGGGTGAAGACCTGCACGTCGATCACCGTGCCTTTGTAGCTGGAAGGCACGCGCAGCGACGTATCTTTCACGTCGGACGCCTTTTCACCAAAGATGGCGCGCAGCAGCTTCTCTTCCGGCGTCAATTGGGTTTCACCCTTGGGCGTCACCTTGCCGACCAGAATATCCCCTGCGTCAACCTCGGCACCGATGTAGACGATGCCCGACTCATCCAGCTTACTGAGCGCCCCTTCACCGACGTTGGGGATATCCGAGGTAATTTCCTCTGATCCCAACTTGGTATCGCGGGCGATACAGGTCAGCTCCTGAATATGGATAGTGGTGAAGCGGTCTTCCTGAACGACACGCTCAGAAACAAGGATCGAGTCTTCGAAGTTGTAGCCATTCCAGGGCATGAACGCGATACGCATGTTCTGACCCAGTGCCAGCTCACCCAAATCGACCGATGGGCCATCAGCCAGGATATCGCCGCGCTCAACACGGTCGCCGGGCTTGACGATCGGCCGCTGGTTGATGCACGTGTTCTGGTTGGAGCGCTTGTATTTGGTCAGATTGTAGATATCGACCGGCGCCTCATCACCCGCAACGCTGTCTGCGTCGATGCGCACAACGATACGGCTGGCATCGACTGAGTCGATCACACCGCCACGGCGAGCGACAACACAGACGCCGGAGTCGGCAGCGACGTAACGCTCCATACCGGTACCGACCAGCGGCTTATCCGCCTTCAGCGTCGGCACTGCCTGACGTTGCATGTTCGAGCCCATCAGAGCGCGGTTAGCGTCATCGTGCTCGAGGAACGGAATCAAGGCCGCAGCGATGGAAACCACCTGCTTGGGCGACACATCCATGTAGTCGACCTCAGTGGCCGGCTTCACGGTGAATTCATTTTGATGCCGTACGTTAATCAGCTCGTCGACAAAGCGGTTTTTGTCGTCGAGGGTCGCAGACGCCTGCGCAATCACGTGATTGGCTTCGTTAATGGCCGACAGATACTCGATCTCATCAGTCACAACACCATCAACGACGCGTCGGTAGGGCGATTCCAGGAAACCGTATTCATTGGTGCGCGCATAGGTCGCCAATGAGTTGATCAGACCAATGTTCGGACCTTCTGGCGTCTCGATCGGACAGACACGACCGTAGTGCGTCGGGTGCACGTCGCGGACTTCGAAGCCCGCGCGTTCGCGCGTCAGACCACCTGGCCCGAGCGCGGATACACGACGCTTGTGAGTAACCTCGGACAGCGGGTTGTTCTGGTCCATGAACTGGGACAGCTGGCTGGAGCCAAAGAACTCCTTCACCGCAGCAGATACCGGCTTCGCGTTGATCAGATCCTGCGGCATAAGGCCTTCACTCTCCGCCATGGAGAGGCGCTCCTTGACCGCACGCTCGACACGCACCAAACCTACGCGGAACTGGTTCTCCGCCATTTCGCCGACCGAACGGATGCGACGGTTGCCGAGGTGATCGATGTCGTCCACCACACCTTTACCGTTGCGGATATCCACCAGCGCGCGCAACACGTCGACGATGTCCTCACGATCCAGCGTTCCGCTACCTTCAGAGGTATCCCGACCCAGACGGCGGTTGAACTTCATTCGACCCACGGACGACAGATCATAGCGATCCGCCGAGAAGAACAGATTTTGGAAAAGGTTCTCCGCAGACTCTTTGGTCGGCGGCTCACCCGGACGCATCATGCGATAGATTTCAACCAGCGCTTCGAGCTCGCTGCGGGTGCTATCAGCCGCCAGGGTGTCGGAAATGTACGGACCGCAGTCGATCTCATTGGTGTAGATCGTGTCGATGGTCTCGATACCCGCTTCACGCAGCTTCGTGAGCAGCTCCTCGGTGATCTCGGTGTTGCACTCTGCGAGCACTTCACCAGTCTTGGTATCCACCACGTTCTTGGCAAGACGGCGCTCGTGCAGATATTCCTCTGGCACCGACAAGAACTCTACCTTGGCATCATCCAACTGACGAATGTGGCGCGCGGTAATGCGGCGGCCGCGCTCTACGATCAGATCGTCTCCGGCCATGATGTCGAATGCCGCCATATCACCTTGCAGGCGACGGGGCACCAGCGTCATGGTGGCGGAGTGCTCATCGCCCAACTGGAATGTCGTGGTCTCGAAGAACATCTCGAGGATTTCTTCTGAACCGTAACCTAGGGCGCGCAGCAACACCGTGGCCGGCAGCTTGCGTCGGCGGTCGATGCGGGCGTAGACCATATCTTTGGGGTCAAACTCGAAGTCCAACCACGAACCACGGTAAGGAATGACTCGTGCGCTGTATAGCAGCTTGCCCGACGAGTGCGTTTTGCCCTTGTCATGATCAAAGAAGACACCAGGCGAGCGGTGTAGCTGGGAAACGATGACGCGCTCGGTACCGTTGATCACGAAGGTACCGTTGTCGGTCATGAGGGGAATCTCCCCCATGTAGACGTCCTGTTCTTTAATGTCCTTGATGGACTTCGAGGACGACTCTTTATCGTAAATGATCAATCGTACCTTGACGCGCAGCGCGCAGGCATACGTCGTGCCGCGCAGCACACACTCGTCAACGTCAAAAACCGGCTTACCCAAGGTATAGTCAACATACTCCAGCGCTGCATTGCCGCTGTAGCTGACAATCGGGAATACTGATTTGAAGGCTGCGTGCAGACCGTAGTCGCCGCGCTCTTCCACAGGCACCCCGTCCTGGGTGAACTTACGATAGGAGTCCAGCTGGATCGCCAGCAGGTAAGGGATATCCATTACCTTGGGCAGCGACCCGAAATCTTTGCGGATGCGTTTCTTCTCAGTGTATGAGTAAGCCATCAATACTCCCCAGCGAATTGCTGTTGGGTTGACCCAACATTGACCGGGACCATACCCGGACGTTTTCCAGTCCTAGAACCGGGAAAAGGCCGGAGCGCAAAAAGCGCCCCAGCCCCGAAGTGATTCCCGCTGTTGCGGGTAATCATCTCTTACTTCAGCTCGACGGTACCGCCAGCTTCTTCGATCTGCTTCTGGATGTCTTCTGCTTCGTCCTTGGCAGCGCCTTCCTTGATCGGAGACGGTGCGCCATCGACGAGAGCCTTAGCTTCCTTCAGACCCAAACCGGTTACAGCGCGAACAACCTTGATCACGTTAACCTTCTTCTCGCCCGCTGAAGTCAGAACGACGTCGAAGTCAGTCTTCTCTTCAGCAGCCGCGCCAGCGTCACCGCCAGCAGCAGCCGGTGCAACAGCAACAGCCGCAGCCGCAGTTACACCGAACTTCTCTTCCATTGCTTCGATCAGAGAAACAATGTCCATGACGCTCATCTCAGCGATAGCGTCGAGGATTTCTTCCTTTGAAATTGCCATTTCCATCTCTCCTGAAAATAAAGTTTGGGTAGAGCGTGACTGCGATTACGCTGCCTGCTCTTTCTGGTCGCGAACTGCGGCCAAAGTACGAACCAGCTTCCCGGGTACCTCGTTCATGGTCTGCACCAGCTTGGTTGTGGGCGCCTGCATCACGCTCATCAACATCGACAGCGCTTGATCGCGTGTCGGCATCTTAGCCAGTACATCCAGTTGGTCGGCACCGAGCAGCTTCCCGCTGATCGACAGTGCTTTCACCTCAAAGCTGTTCTGCTCCTTGGCAAAGTCCTTAAACAATCGAGCTGCAGCACCCGGATCTTCCATCGAAAATCCGAACAGGGACGGACCGGTGAGTGCTTCATTTACACACTCGTATTCCGTACCTTCAAGAGCGCGCTTGGCCAGCGTATTGCGCACAACGCGCAACATAATCTGGTTATCACGCGCACTCTGGCGCAGAGCTGTCATATCACTCACTGTGACGCCGCGTGCATCGGCAACCACAAGTGACAGGGCACTGGCAGCGGTCTCGTTGACTTCAGCGACAATCGCTTTCTTTTCCTCGAGTCCAATAGCCACTGGTTAACTCCTGGATTTCAAGTTTTGGCCGGCAAACAACACCGACCGCCCATTGGTGAACCACTTCACCATCTGCGTAGGCTCAACCGGTTCATAACAAACACCGGCGTCATTAAGCGGGACAGCGCCCCACACCTACGGTCTTTGATAGTCTGTGGGGTTCAGCATGGGCCGAGCCCAAACTTCATCCAAAGACTTCAAAGTTGACGGGGGATCTCAAGAGAACCCCCGCCCACCGACACCCATACCGCGGTGTCGAATACGGCTGCGCCTAGCGGCGCAAAATCACTTATACGTCGATCGCGCTGTGATCGATCGTCACGCCGGGACCCATCGTGGTCGACAGCGTCACCTTGCGGAAGTAAACACCCTTGGCAGCGGCAGGCTTGGCCTTCTTGAGGTCCGCCAGAACAGCAACCAGGTTGCCCTTGATTGCGTCGGCGTCAAAATCAACCTTGCCGATACCGCCATGGATGATGCCGTTCTTGTCTGTACGGAAGCGCATTTGACCCGCTTTGGCATTATTGACCGCGCCTTCGATATCGGGCGTCACAGTGCCGGTCTTGGGGTTGGGCATCAGGCCGCGCGGGCCCAGGATCTGGCCGAGCTGACCCACGACGCGCATGGCATCGGGAGATGCGACGACAACGTCAAAATCCATCATGCCGCCTTTGACCTGTTCGGCGAGATCTTCCATACCCACGAAGTCAGCGCCTGCCGCCTTCGCCTTCTCGGCGTTCTCGCCCTGGGTGAAAACCGCAACGCGAACTTCTGAACCGGTACCGTGAGGCAGCGTGGTGGCGCCACGTACGCCCTGATCAGACTTCCGCGCATCAACACCGAGATTCACAGCCACTTCGATGGTTTCATTGAACTTGGCAGTGCCGAATTCTTTCAGCAGTGCAATCGCCTCGTCGAGCGGGTAGCTGCGGTGGGCATCAACCTTTTCGCGAAACGCGCGAACACGCTTGGACATCTTGGCCATCAGTTAACCCCCTCAGTCTCGATACCTGCCGAACGTGCACTACCAGCGATGGTACGCACTGCTGCGTCCATATCTGCAGCGGTGAGGTCGGGCCACTTCTGCTGCGCCACTTCCTCAAGCTGCGCGCGCGTAACCTTAGCCACCTTGTCGGTATTCGGGGTGCTCGAGCCTTTCTTGATGCCGGCGATCTTGCGCAGCAAGACTGAGGCCGGCGGGGTCTTCTTGATAAAAGTGAAAGACTTGTCGCTGTAGACCGTGATGACCACCGGAATCGGCAGACCGGGCTCCAAGCCCTGAGTCTCGGCGTTGAACGCCTTACAGAATTCCATGATGTTCACGCCTTTCTGGCCCAATGCAGGACCAACGGGCGGGCTTGGATTCGCCTGACCGGCTGGAATCTGCAGCTTGATGTAGCCGTCGATTTTC
>JAZBOZ010000023.1:0-9892 GCA_036351405.1 Halieaceae bacterium | reverse complement strand
CGGCGGCCGAACCGAAGCGAGTCAATCCTCCCGGCGAGGCCCAGACGTTGCTCTTAGTATGTCTAAGACAGCATCTGCGGCGGACGGTGGCCGGCCCGAAGCACACCAGAGCCAACGAATCACCCATTAACCCGTAACCCAAAATCCTGACCCAGGACTCGACCCATGGACTTCGAACTCAACGACGAACAGCAAGCCTACGTCGCCAGCGCCAAGGCCTTCGCCGAGAAAGCACTGGCACCCAATGCCGCCCAATGGGACGCCGAAGGTATCTTCGCCAAGGATGCCTTGCGCGAGGCGGGCGAGCTCGGCTTTATGGGGATGTATACCCCAGAGGCCGCTGGTGGTCTCGGTATGGGGCGCCTTGATGCGAGCCTGATAGTGGAAGAGCTCGCCAAGGGCTGCACGACAACGGCCGCGTTTCTGACGATTCACAATATGGCCACCAGCATGATCGGCAAATACTGCAATGCGTCGGTTATCGAGACCTGGTGTCCCCAGCTGGTGACGGGCGAGTTACTGGCCTCTTATTGCTTGACCGAGCCGGGCGCGGGTTCCGACGCGGCATCACTGCGGACCTCGGCGGTGCAAGAGGGCGATGAATACGTGGTTAACGGCAGCAAGGTGTTTATCTCCGGTGCGGGCGAAACCGACGTGCTGGTGGTGATGACCCGCACTGGCGGGCCCGGGCCTAAGGGTGTGACCGCGCTGCTGATTCCCGCTGATGCCGAGGGCGTGGGCTACGGTAAGAAGGAAGAGAAGATGGGTTGGAATGCACAGCCCACTCGAATGGTGACCTTCGATAACGTGCGCGTGCCGGTGGCGAACCGTTTGGGCGAGGAAGGACAGGGCTTTGCGATTGCGATGGAAGGGCTCGACGGCGGGCGCATCAACATCGCCACCTGTTCGGTCGGCACTGCCCAGCGCGCGTTGCAGGATGCACGAGATTACGTGCAGGAGCGCAAGCAGTTCGATACGGCGATCGCTGATTTTCAACACACCCAGTTTCAGCTGGCGGATATGTTGACCGAGCTGGTGGCCGCCCGACAAATGGTGCGGATGGCCGCGAGTAAGCTGGATGCCGGCAACCCCCAGGCCACGACTTACTGCGCCATGGCCAAGCGTTTTGCCACTGATGTTGGCTTCCGTGTCTGTAACGATGCGCTGCAACTGTTCGGTGGCTACGGCTACATCCGCGAGTACCCGATGGAGCGCTACGTGCGTGACACCCGGGTGCATCAAATTCTCGAAGGTACCAACGAAATTATGCGCGTCATCATTGCCCGCAGGGCGATGATGGATGGCGCTATGGAGGTTATTCAGTGATTACCAGCCCAAGCGACAAGATCAAAGTTACGCTCGATGGCCATGTCGCCGAGATTGTCATCGACAACCCGGCCGCCAACACTTGGGACACCGAAAGTCTGCCGGCCCTCAAAGCCGTGGTCGAGGCGTTGAATCAGGAGCGTGAGTGCTTCGCGCTGATCATCACCGGGGCGGGCGAGAAGTTCTTCTCCGCGGGCGCGGATCTCAAACTGTTTGCCGATGGCAATCCCGATACTGCGCGCACCATGGCCGAGGCCTTTGGCGATGCTTTCGAAGCATTGGCCGATTTTCGAGGTGTCTCCATCGCCGCTATCAATGGTTTTGCGATGGGCGGTGGTCTTGAGGTGGCATTGGCCTGTGACATCCGTATCGCCGAGCAGCAATCGCAGCTCGCATTGCCCGAAGCCAAGGTTGGGCTCTTGCCCTGCGCCGGTGGTACCCAGCGCTTGACGCAGCTCGTAGGCGAAGGTTGGGCCAAGCGAATGATCCTCTGCGGTGAGCGCGTCAATGCTGAAAAGGCCCTATCGCTGGGGTTGGTCGAAGAGGTGGTCGACACCGGTGAGGCACTCGAGGCCGCCCGCCGTTTGGCCCAGCAGTCTTGCCAACAGTCGCCCTCCTCTATCGCTGCCTGCAAGCGGCTCATTCACAGCGCCCGAGACATCGCTATCGCCGGTGGTCTCGTAGCTGAGCGCGATGAGTTTGTCGATCTGTTCAGCACCGAGGACCAGCGCGAAGGGGTGAACGCCTTCCTCGAGAAACGCAGCGCGGAGTGGAAAAATCGATGACAGACAGCGTACTGGTTAACGAGCACGAAACCGGCGGTGGTCGATTGGGCCACCTGACGTTGAACGTGCCAAAGACCCTGAATTCACTAACGCTTGAGATGGTCGACGTGATCAGCGACTGTCTCGATAGTTGGGCGGCGGATGACGACATCGTCGCGGTGTTTATTGATGGCAGCGGTGACAAGGCCTTTTGCGCGGGGGGCGATGTCGCTGCGTTGCGCGAGTCGTCCCTGGCCACACCCGGTGGGCCCTGCGAATACGCGGAGACCTTCTTTGCTCGCGAATACGCCATGAACTATCGGCTACATACCTATCCCAAGCCGGTGATCTGCTGGGGGCAGGGTGTGGTGATGGGTGGTGGACTGGGCATCCTCGCCGCCTGCTCCCACGGCGTTGTCGGGGAGCGGACGCGGATAGCGATGCCGGAAATCACGATCGCCCTCTTCCCTGATGTCGGTGGCAGCTGGTTCCTCAATCATATGCCAGGAGAAGTCGGTCGATTCCTTGCGCTCACCGCGGTGGCTATCAATGGGACCGATGCGATCGATGTCGGTTTGGCCCGGCACTTCCTCGCTGCCAGTCAGCATCAATTACTGCTGGATGCGCTGGTGGCGATGAGTTGGCCTGCAGGCAATCAGGCCCGTCATCAGGCGGCCACCGAATTACTCGATCGCCTGCCGGCCGGCGAGGCCAAGCCCGACGCCCAGGTGATGCCGCATTTTGAGACCATCAACACCTTGATGGCGGGTGATGATCTGACGGCGATCGCAGCGCGATTGCTGGCATGGCAGGGTGAAGGCCAATGGCTGGGCAAGGCTCGGGATGGCTTTGCCCACGGGTCAAAGCTGGCGGCCAGCTGGATTTTCCGACAGCTGAACCTGACTCGCGATGCGGATTTGAAGACAGTGTTTAGATCTGAGGCCCAATTGGGGGCGCAAATCATGCGTTATCCCGAGTTCGCTGAGGGTGTGCGTGCACTGCTGATCGACAAGGATCGCAACCCCCAGTGGCAGTTCGACAGTGTGGATGCCGTACCTGCGGAACTGCTGGATCAGTTCTTTACCGAGGCGCCGGGAGCGCCTGAGGTCGCGTTCGTGGAGTACGGGTCATGATGCGCATCGCTTTTTTGGGTCTCGGCAACATGGGCGCTCCGATGGCACTCAATTTGTTGAAGGCGGGGCACCAGCTGCGTGTTTTCGATCTCGTCCCCGAGGCGGTTGCACGTCTGGTTGATGCCGGTGCCACGGCTGCGGATAGTGCCGGCTCCGCGACTGAAGGCGTTGATGTGGTCATCAGCATGCTGCCTGCTGGCAAGCACGTGGCCGGGACTTATCTTGGGGAAGACGGGCTGCTGGCGGCGCTACCCTCAGGTTCGCTGGTGCTCGACGCCAGTACGATCGATGCGAAAACCGCGAGAGAGGTCGCGGTGGCGGCCGCCGATCGCGGCATCGACTTCATGGATACGCCGGTGTCAGGGGGTGTGGCTGCGGCTGAGGCCGGCACGCTGGCGTTTATGTGCGGCGGTACCGCTGAAGCATTTGTCCGCGCCAAGCCCGTGCTCGCCGGCATGGGCAACCCAGACAAGATTTTCCATGCCGGTCCATCGGGCAGTGGTCAGGTGGCAAAAGCCGCCAACAACATGTTGCTGGCAATTCATATGATTGGTACCTGCGAGGCGCTGGCGATGGGCGAGGCCAACGGTCTCGACCCCAAAGTGCTGTCTGAGATTATGAAAGCCAGCTCCGGAAACAACTGGTCGCTTCAGGTCTACAACCCGTGGCCCGGCGTTATGGAAAACGCGCCCGCCAGCCGGGATTATCAACCGGGCTTTATGGTGGATTTGATGGTCAAGGATCTGGGGCTCGCGAATGAGATTGCGGACAACTCAGCGATTGATAACTCCTTGGGACGGTTGGCGTTGGCCCGTTATCTGGAGCATCAAGAAGCCGGTAATGGCGCTGTGGACTTCTCGAGTATCCTGAACTTGGTCAGGGGCGAGCACTAAATCACAGACTCGCCGCTCAGCAGCAGCGGTGCAGCATCGAGCTCCTCTGCATCCATCATGGTAGCCACACGTTCCAGAGCCGCAACGATCTGATGTTGCTCCCAGCTCTCCAATCGTGAAAAACGATTGAGGAAACTATCCTGCAGTGGCTTGGGGGCGTTTGACAGCATCCCCTCCCCTTGCTCTGTCAGCGTTACGATCACCCTACGACGATCAACCGCGCTCCGCTCGCGGTTGACATAGCCATTGCTCTCGAGTCGATTGAGAATGGTCGTCACGGTGGCGAGGCTGAGGCTTACTTCTTTCGCAATATCGGAAACCGTCGGCTCTTTGTGCTTGCCGATGGCGCCAATAATCACCAGCTGCGGTGTGGTCAAGCCAGTCTGTTTGCCCAGCTTGCGCGAATGGAGATCCGTTGCGCGGATAATCCGCCGCAGCGAAACCAGTACTTGGTCAGATAATTCAACGGTCGCAGTCATCAGATTCTCACTCAGATAACGCTGTAAGTTCGGGGCCGAGCGCTATTTTTAATTCGCCCAGCCAGGGTTCGTAATGTCGCCACTGATATTGCCCTCGATCGGAGACAGGGCGTCTGACCTGCTCGGAGCTGGGCGTCTTGATAGCACGATCGGTTTCCCAGTAGCGCAGACATCGGTCATCGAAGGGCAGCTCCAAAAAATCGAGCAGTCGTCGGACCTGGCTCTCCAGGTCGGCAATGATGTCTTCGTTATTGACCTGCAGTATGTGCCCCGGGAGCACTTGCTGCCAGTGATTCATCAGGGTGACGTAATCCCGGTAGTAGCGACCGAGATCAGACAGGTCGTAGGAGAATTCCTGCCCCTCGGCAAACAACTGTTTAAAGCCTGAGAAGCAACACGCCAGTGGATGGCGTCGGGCGTCAATGATCTTGGCGTTCGGGAGTATCAGTTTGATCAGGCCGATGTGCCTGAAATTGTTGGGCATCTTATCGATGAAAAAGGGCGCACTTCCACGGTGAATCCGGGTTTCTTCGATGAACTGTTCACCCAATGTCTGCCGTTCTTCAGCAGTCAGTTCAAGCAGGTTCTGCGGGTAGCCCGGACCCTCGCTGCGCCGTCGCAGCGATTGCGCCATCGCCAGGATGTTAGGTAGTTCGAGCGTGCCATCGACCATAGGGTGGGAGGCCAGAATCTGCTCCAACAGCGTCGATCCTGCCCGCGGTAGTCCCACGATAAAAATCGGGTCTGGGGCCTCGCAGCCACGGCCGCGATCGTCGGCGAATAAATCAGCACCGCAGTACGCCGCTTGCAGGGCGAGATCGTCATGCATCTGCTCTGCCGAGTAGGTGGAGCCGCGACGTTTAATGCGATTGCCTGCCGCGTAGTGAGTGAATGACTGCGCCCAGTCCTCGCTGTCTTCGAATGCCTTACCCAAGGCGAAATGCAGATAAGTGCGTGACGCGGCATCCACCGCTGGATTCGCCGCGAGTGTGGTCATTTGCTCAATATCTGCGGGTTCAAAGCGATAGGTTTTCAGGTTCGCCAGTGAATACCAGGCCTCGCCATGGCCGGGTTGGCGTGCGATCGCATCGCGATAGCTGTCGATGGCGCTGTCGGTCTTGCCGCAGGTCTTCAGTGCATGGCCGCGGGATGTCAGCGTGATCGCATCGTTGGGCAGCATGCGGAGTACTTGGTCGAAGCGCGTCAACGCATCGTCGTAGTCACCCACCTGCATGGCTTCGACCGCCGCCATCGATTGGAATTGCGGGTTTTCAGGTGCCTGCTCTACCAGCGCCAATGCCTGCTGTCTTGCGTCTTCGAAGCGCTGGCAGCGGCGGAGCAAGTTGACTCGATCGGCCTTGAGTCGCGTGTCCTCGGGGGCCAGCTCGCAAGCGGTGTCGAGCAGTAGCGTGGCCTCGCTGGTAGCTCCCAATCTGAGGGCGATATCGGCCAGCAGTCGCATGCCCTCTGTGTGATGAGGATTGGCGCGCATAAAGCGTTTACAGAGATCTTCGGCTGCAACCAGTCGGCCGCGGGATACGAGATCCATGACCACCAGCAGCGGTTGTGGCAGTGATTTCAGCCATTTCACCTGCACGGCAGCGACTTGCGCATTCGCCAGATTGCCTTGCTGACGGAGCATCGCCTCCTGTGCGGCCCAGCTGGCGACGAGCGAAGGATTTTCGCGAGTCGCACGCTGGTACATGCCGAGTGCGGCGGCCGGCTCGCCGCGGTCGCGCAGTAGGTGTCCGTACTCCTGGAGCCCCCGGCTGTGGCTTGGGTTGTTCTCAAGCAGTGTTTGTAGCGCTTGTTCAGCGGCGCCATGCTCTTTGAGCGCTCGGCAGGAAACGGCGAGAAAGTAATAGCCATCCTCGGCGTTTGGCTGTTCAGCTATCCAGCGCTGGGAGCGCTGACGGGCACCGGCGTAGTCGCCGGCGCGCAGCAAATTTTGAATATCGGCGAGGGGTTCGCCGATGTTATCCGTTTGACTCATGAATCTTGCCCATAAAAAACCCCGACCCAAAGGCCGGGGTATTTTGTCGCTAACCGCGCATAATCAGAAGTCAAAGCTGACGCGTAGCCCCATGGTGCGGGGGCGTGCATAAGTGACGCGCTCGCGGTCGTTCACGTAGTTACGAGCCAGCTCGGCACGCTCGTCGCTCAAGTTATCGACGAACAGCTCTGCCATCCAGGCATCCGCACGAACACCTGCGGTCACACCCAGCATGGTCCACGAGTCGATAAGATCGCGGTTGATCGTGATGATATCGCTGTAGGACTCCGCCGAGTGGCTCAGGTTACCCATGACGTGGGCGCGCATGGCGTTCCACTGCCACTCGTAACGCGCGGTCAGGTTGCCCTGGAACTCCGGCGCAAACGCCAAGCTATCGCCCTGACGAACGTCATCGGTCGGGGTCAGTACGTCGGTGATCTCGGTATCGAGGAACGAGAATGCACCGGTAATGGTCAGACCATCGATGGCGGGCAGCCAGGTGAAGTCACCCTCGAGGCCCATGACTTCCGCATTTGCCGCGTTGTCCGAGAAGAACAGGTTGGTGATGCTGGGGTCGAAGATCGTAGTTTGTAGGTCACTGATATCCACAAAGAACACCGAGCCGTTAAAGCGCAGCGTGCCGTCCATCAGGTCGGTCTTCCAGCCCAACTCGTAGTTCTTGAGCGTGTCGGTATCAAGCGCGTAAGGCACCGAGTAGGTACCGCCGTTGGCCAGTGCAGTGCTGGCGCCGCCCGGACGATTCAGCAGGCCGGGACGGAAGCCTTCCGAGTAGGTCGCGTAGAACAGCATGTCCATGTTTGGCGTCCACTGACCGGTCAACTTGTAGATTTGTCCCTCAGCGTCGGCAGTATCGGGCGCCTGCAGGGCAGCCCGTGCTCGATCCGGAGTGTCGGGGTTGTCGAGGTCTGCTAGCGTGTAGACCGTTTGACCCGCGCCTTCGCAGACACCGGCGTTCCGATCGGTCCACCGACCATCGCCGTTGTACAAATCCGAGATATCGGTGCCGAACACATTGCAGTCAGTACCGCCAAGGTTGAAGAAAGAGCCGTTGGCGCTGCCCTCGAGATCCACCTCAACGTCGTAATGACGTGCACCGGCTGTGACCGAGAACTGCTCGTTGATGTCGTAAGTCACCTCACCGAAGAAACCGAGCTGCTCATCCGTACGTTGGACGTCATTACGGAATATGGTCTGGGGCTCAAACGGACCCGGATCCGAGATAAATCCTGTGGTGTATGGAAAGTTCGCTGCCCAAGCGTTACCGCCATTGATCTGCTGATTCGAGGGGTAGTTGAAGTTGTTGCGCTCTTCCAGTGTCAGGTCGCTGTAGAACGCGCCCACGGTTGCACGCAGAGGCTTGGACGCGTCAGTCGAGATACGGAACTCGTGGGTTTGCACTTCGGTACTGCTGAACGAAGAAACGTTCAGGTCAGGCTCGTAGCAGGTACCTGATGGTGATGCGCTGCCAGGGTAGGTCACCGAGGTGTCACAGATGTAGTACGGCAAGTACTGGCCGACAAACATATAGTCGGTGTACTCGACGACCTGGTCGGTTTCGCGGTCGGTAAACGCGCCAGTGTAGACCACTTCCAACGCGCCGATGTTGCCGGTCAGCGTCCAAGCGGTGTTGTCGAAACCGTCTTCAAGACGTGAGTCGGTGTAGGCCTGCACTTCCAGCTCGCCCAGGTTCGGGTCTGCATAGAAAACACCGTCCGCTTCGAGATCCTGCGTGGTGTGCGCGACCAGTAAGTTCCAGTTAGGAGTGATGTCCCAGGACGCGGAAATTCGACCGCCCGTGTAGTTCGAGTCGTTGAAATCGTCCTCCACGAGATCACTGTTATCAGCAGCGAGGAAGGTGACATCGGACAAGTCTGCGCCGGCTTGGAAACCGTTACGACGAGCGCTGACAGGAACTCCGTTGGAACGCATGGTGCCTGCCGGGCGGAAGCGCGCGCTCTCACGCAGATCAATCTGCCCGGGCACGTTGTCGATGAAGCCGCCCATCTCGTCGGTGTAGACGACGGCGCGAACCGCGAGGTTGGTGCTGATGGGGAGGTTGAACATGGCCTCGAGGTTGTAGTTGTTTTCACCCTCGGACATGGTTGATGCCCCGGCAGAAACCTTGCCGTAGGTTTCGGTGAAATCAGGTTTGTTGGTGATCAGTCGCACCGTACCCGCCTGTGAGCTTGCCCCGAACAGTGTGCCCTGCGGCCCTGACAGAACCTCAACACGCTGCAAGTCTGCGGCGTAGACATCGAGGTTACGACCCGGTTGAGCCAGCGGCTGCTCGTCGAGGTAGAAGGCGACGTTCGGTGCAATGCCGGCCACGCCCGCGGTGGTCAGGTTGGGCGTGGTTGACGCCACACCGCGGATGTAAATCGTGTTCTGGCCTGGGCCGCTACCGCCGGCAGTCACGCCGGGCAGCTGAATCAGGTAGTCCTCAAAGTTGGCGACGCCGAGCTGGTCCAGCTTCTCTCCGGAAACCGCAGAAACCGTGACCGGGATGTCCTGAGTGCTGGCCGACCGCTTGGTTGCGGTAACGACCACTTCTTCCAACTTGGCAGATTGAGCGCTGGCCGTGGCAGCGAGGGTGGGCAGTACCAAGGTACTGACGGCTGATGCGAGACGACTGCGACGGAACTGTCGTGACGTATTCATGAAGTGGCTCCTAGAATGATTAGGGGCGAAAATTTTACGCCAAACTAATTTTTATTGCCAGACGATATAAAAATCGCATTGATACAGCAAAAGCCTCGCTATTTTGAGATCTTATTTTTCATGGCCAGAAAAATATTGTTTGGTTTCATATTAGTTAGTTGGATATCGAACTTCGGCTGAAGCGGTATACTGCGCGCTGACCAAAAGGCGAGTAGTTCATGAGTTCCCGTAACGAGTTTGTCATTGATCGCCCAGTGTTCTTCCCGGCGCTGATCATTCTGGGATTGGCGGTGATTGTGGTGGCAACGTTCCCTGAGGCCGCTGACCACCTGTTGGCGGCTCTGCAACAGCGCATTGTTGCCACTGCGAGTTGGTTTTATGTGTTGGTGATGGGTGCGGTATTAGTTCTCGTGCTCATTTTCGCCTTGGGCAGATACGGTGATATCAAGCTCGGGCCCGACCACTCAGAGCCCGCCTATGGCTTCATTTCCTGGTTCGCCATGCTGTTCGCAGCGGGCATGGGCATCGGTCTCATGTTTTTCGGTGTCGCTGAGCCGGTCATGCATTACCTCGCGCCGCCGCTGGGTGATGGCGGCACCAAGGAGGCCGCGGCAGAAGCCATGCG
>JAZBOZ010000022.1:0-5718 GCA_036351405.1 Halieaceae bacterium | reverse complement strand
ATCGGTACATCCTGCAGACTCTCGGCACGCTTTTGTGCCGTGACCACCACCTCTTCGAGCATGGGTTGTTGTGCACTGACAATGGGTGCTGCCGAAACTGAGGCCAGCGCGATCGTGAGTAATGTGCGACGTGGAAATCGAGAGTTTGATTCGGTCATTGGCAGCATCCCCCTTGGATTTGCGCGTTATAGTTATGTGTGGCACTGATGTTTTGTATTCCATCATGCTAGGTGTGGGGATAGACCTAGGCCAATGCCGATTACTTTCAGGTGCATTCGTGCATTGCATAGCTGGCAAGAAAGCAGGCGAGTGACGAAACCGGAGCGCGAACATGGATACCCGATGGTTGGAGGATTTTCTGGCGTTGCGCGAAACCGGGAACTTCACCCGCGCCGCTGAACGTCGTTACATCACGCAGCCGGCGTTTTCCCGACGCATTCGCTCGCTCGAGGATTGGCTCGGCGTGGAGCTAATCGATCGCAGCACCTACCCACCTCGGGTCAATACGTTGGGAGAACGGTACGCAGAACAGATCGAAGCCTGCCTGAGCCAACTGAGCAATCTGCGAGCTGATATTCGCAAGGAATTTTCGCGTCAGGACAGCTTGCTGATCGCGACGCAGGCTTCCCTGAGTGTTTCATTCTGCCCGCGACTCGTGACGCTGGTCACGCCCGCTATCGCCGATGCCCGCATAGAGCTCATTGCGGGCAATCTCTACGAGTGCATGGAAGAGTTTCTCGGCGGCCGTTGCGATCTGCTGCTCTGTTACGACACGGCGAGTGATAACCCGATGCTTAACCGGGGCGATCTCGAGCGCTTGCCGCTCGGCAGTGACACGTTGTTGCCTGTGGTGGCCAGTGAGCATAAATCCACGTTGGTCAGCACCGATCCGGACCGAGCCATACAAGTCATCGGTTATCCGGCACCCTCGTTTTTTGGGCAACTGATACAACAGGCGACTACGGAGTTGACCGGCTTACCGCTGTTGCATCAACCGTTGCAGACTGCCCATGCCGACGCCGTCAGAGCGCTGATGTTATCCGGGGCTGGCGTTGCTTGGCTGCCAAGCGGGTTGTTGCGCCCTTATCTGGCAAGTGGAGAGGTTCAGCAGGTTGATCAACTCCCTGCTATCCCGCTCGATATCGTGATGCTTCGCGCAAGGGACAATACCAACGCGGCGGTGCTGGCAGCCTGGGAGGCCTGCAAGGCAGCCAAACTGCAACATTAACAGCGGGCGCTGATAAGTAAAACTTGGCTACTTCTGCCAAAAAGGCATTGGTTTATCGCGGAGCGCACTCATAGGCTGGGAAAAACTCTGACAGGAGCCGTTTCATGCACCTCGCTCGATATCCTCGGCGTTTCTACGCACATTTGCCGACACCACTTGAGCCATTGCCAAGATTCTCCTCGGCATTGGGTGGCCCGAATATCTGGATCAAGCGCGATGATTGCACTGGGCTTGCGGGTGGTGGCAATAAAACCCGCAAATTGGAATTTCTGTTGGGCGAAGCGCTGGCGCAAAATTCCGACGTCATTATCACCCAAGGTGCTATTCAGAGTAATCACGCGCGTCAAACGGCGGCTGCCGCTGCTAGAGAGGGCCTTGAGTGTCATTTGTTGCTGGAGGATAGAACCCTCAGTAAGGACAATGATTACCTCTACAACGGCAACGTGATGATGGATAACCTGCTGGGTGCCACCCTGCACTACCGCAAGCAGGGTACGGATATGCAGCAGGCGATGGAGCTGCTTGCCGACGAACTGAGAGCTCAGGGGCGAAACCCTTATGTGATGAAGGGCGGAGGCTCCAACCACGTGGGTGCTCTGGGTTACGTGAACGCTGCGATTGAGCTGGTGAACCAATGCAATAACCTCGACCTGCATGTACAACAGCTCGTGCATGCCACCGGTAGCGGTGGCACCCAAGCCGGATTGGTAGCGGGCATGGTTGGGCTCAACAGCCATATCCCGGTATTAGGAGTAGGAGTACGTGCACCGGCACCGCAACAAAAGGCCAACGTCATGCGCGAGGCGCAGGCTACGCTGAATCATCTGGATATCGACCACACACTGCGTGACGACGATGTTCTCGTGAACTGCGATTATGTCGGTGAAGGCTATGGCATACCGAACGCGGGAACCCTTGAGGCGATCGAGTTATTGGCCAAAACCGAGGGTATTTTCCTGGATCCGGTTTACAGCGGAAAGGGCATGGCTGGTCTCATTGATCTGATTCGCAGAGGCTACTATCAATCCGACGACAACATCGTGTTCCTGCATACCGGGGGTGCACAGGCGTTGCCAGGATATCGCTCTGCCTTTGAATTCGGGGATTATCTGGCTGATGTCGAGCGCGGCGCTGCGGACTGAGCGCCTGTACTGACCGTTTATGAAAGACCTCATGACCCGCAAGCTACCTCCCATCTGGCTACAGGTGCTGGTGGCGCTGGGTCTCGGGTTTGCGGCCGGACTACTGTTCCCCGGGTACACCGACTGGTGGGGTTGGCTGGGAGATGTGTTTATCGGCCTGCTGAAAATGCTGGCCACGCCGCTGATCCTCGTTTCGATTATTTCAGGCATTGCTTCCCTTGGCACACTCGATCGTCTGGGGACCATGGGGTTAAAAGCCGTTTCGCTGTACTTGATGACCACGGCGATCGCTATACCCATAGGCCTTGCTGCCGCGCTGCTCATTGCACCGGGGGTGGGGTTCGATCAAGCCGTGTCATCAACGCCTGATGCCGTGCCGCCCTCCGCCATCAATCCGCTCGACTGGTTACCCCACAATCCTTTTGCAGCGCTGGTGGATGGTGACCCGCTGCAAGTTATCGTACTCAGTATTCTTGTCGGCATTGGCTGTACGCTGGCGGGCTCCGCTGCAAAACCATTGGTCGATGCCATCAACGGCTTGTCGGCTGTGATTTATGCGATCACCGATGTCGTTGTGAAATTGGCGCCGCTGGGTGTCTTTGCGCTGGCAAGTGTTGTTACCGCAACCTTTGGCAGCGATGTTCTATTTCCGGTACTCAAGCTGGTAACAACCGTTTATTTAGGTTGCTTGATTCATGTCTATGGTGGGCTTTCTCTATTGATTCGTCTCTTTACCGGGCTATCGGTTATTCAGTTCTGGCGCGGCGTTCTGGAAGCACAGGTGGTCGCCTTCAGCACCACGACCGCTGCTGGGACGCTGCCCGTAACGATGTCTTGTGTTCGCCACAATCTGGGTGTGGGCGAGGAAGTCGCGCGGTTTGTTTTGCCAGTGGGCACGACAATCAATATGGATGGTACGGCGCTTTACCAAGCCGTGGTGGCAGTTTTTGTCGCACAAATGTTTGGCATTGTTCTCGGTCCGGCCGATTACATCACGATTGCTGTCACCTGTTTGCTGGCGTCAATCGGCGCTGCTGCGATACCGGGTGGTGGACTGGTGGTGCTTTCGATTGTGCTGAGTAGCGTGGGGCTGCCGCTCGAGGCGATTGGTTTGGTTGCCGGTGTTGACCGCATTTTGGATATGGCACGCACGGCGACCAACGTGTCCGGAGATGCGGCGGTCACGACGATTGTCGCCCACAGCGAGGGCCAGCTTTCTAAGGAGATCTACGATGCGCCAGCTGAATAACCTCGCCGTTTTGATCGCACTGCTCGGTGGTCTCTGCGTGCCTCACTTTACCCTCGCTGAGACCCATGAGCTGGTTATCTCTGGTGGCCGTCTGATTGATCCTCGCCATCGCATCGACGATGTTCGGAACCTCGGTATCCGTGGTGGTCGGATAGTCACTGTCAGCCAGGAGCCTTTGCGAGGTGCGCGAGAAATTGATGCCCGTGGCCTTGTAGTGACACCGGGGTTTATTGACCTCCACAGTCACGCGATTTCTCGTGAGGCGCAGCAATATCAGGCCTACGATGGCGTCACTACGGCGCTCGAGTTAGAGGCCGGCATCTTTCCTATTGCTGCACTCGCTGATCATTATCGCCCTGCGCCACTCTTGCACACCGGCGCGTCGAGCAGTCATTTGGCCATTCGACAGCGCGTACTGGGTCATGTTGAACAGCCGCACTTCACCGATATCGCAACACCTACCGGTAATGCTGAGTCCTCAAACCCACGTGCCGGTTTCATCGTTCAGGCAAATACGCGACAGATCTCGGAAATGATGAGTCTGCATCAACAGGCTATCGCTTCAGGCGCCATCGGCATTGGCTTGCCGCTGGACTACATCTCCAGGGGTGTAACCGTTGAGGAGCTCAGCGCATTGTTTGACTTGGCAGCCTCAACACAGGCGCCGATTGCCGTACATATGCGCCGCGGTTTGCCGGGGGATCTGAGCGGGCTTAGCGAAATGATTGCGCAGGCGCGTCGCTCGGGTGCCTGGGTGCACATCTGCCACCTGCAGTCGATGGTCATGACTGGCACCCAGCAGGCGATGGACATGATCCGCGAGGCGGTGGCCGAAGGCGTAAAACTGACAGCGGAAGCCTACCCCTATAACGCCGGCTCCACGGCGATTGGCGCCGCCGTATTCGGGCGTGATTGGCAAGCCGTGTTCGATATCGGTTTCAACGATATTCAGTGGGTCGCTACGGGCGAGCGGCTGACGGCAGAGACTTTCTCCCACTACCGGCAACATGAGCCGGATGGTGTCGTGGTTCATCACTATGGTGATCAAACCCAAACCCGGACAGTCATGGCAGCGCCGGATATTATCGTCGCCAGCGATGCCATGCCTTTGGTTGATGAAGGAGGCTTTGTCCATCCCCGAGGCATCGGCACGTTTGCACGCTTCGTGAGCCACTATGTCGATGAATGGGATGCCGAGGGGCCGCTGACCGCTTCACAGGCCATCGCCAAAATTACTGACCTACCGGGAAAATTGTTGGCTTACACCCATGAAACCTTGTCGGCAAAAGGACACTTGGGTGAGGGCGCGGACGCCGATATCACGATTTTTGATCCGGCGTTAATTTCAGACCATGCAACTTATCTGGCACCTCTGAAGCATTCCACGGGCGTTCAATGGCTTCTGGTCTGCGGTGTGCCTGTGATCGCTGAGGGTAATCTGGTCACTGCGCCTGATAGCGGTGGTCGCGCAAGACAATTGCCCAAGCGCTGCGGGCAGTGAGTAGATTCGATGACGGCTTAACCTTTAGCGTCGCGCTTCGCAGTCAATATCACCGATCCTTCTGCGTCCATCAGCTCGAGTTCGGGTGTTTGATACTGGAAGCGAGCTATGCTGGCTAGCGCACTGTAGAAGCCGTCTGGTGTCGTTCCGGGGGGGCAGCCCTTTTTGGTAGCTGCGACGTCGGTGAATGACAGTTGATGTTTCTCACCGATGGCGATGGCCCCCATGAAGTTGTTGCAGCCATCGTGGCCGGAAACCCGCTGTTTTTTCGCATCAATATTCAGCGTGACCGAACCTGTGGATTTTTTCAGCGGGGACCCATTGACGGCCGTGACGCGCCAACTGCCGTGAATCATTTGCGCCTCCTCTGTGGCAGTTGCGGCCCGGTTCACAGGATTGCTGCGCGGGTCGGCGCCCTGTTCACTCGTTTGCGCACCGCATCCAGCTAACAACGGCACCGCGAGACTGATGGCCACCAGTACAAACCGACTGCTCGAAACCCGTGTTGCCGTTTTCAACGAATTCGCCATCTGCATACCTCAATGTCATTCCGAGCGCGCGGGTGTTACTCGATGCGCATCAACTCAAAACCTTGTGT
>JAZBOZ010000021.1:0-2787 GCA_036351405.1 Halieaceae bacterium | reverse complement strand
CGGTGCTTTCTTGGCACATGGGTAACAGTTTATTCCGAGGACATGGGTAACACTTTTTGAGCGAAGGGGTTTTCCCCGACGGGCTCTACTCGGTTAACTGTTCTGTCAAAAAATCCTAAGTCGTAATCCATGAAGCTGACAAGCCAAACGTCGTCGGCGACTTCCCGGATACCCACATACTGGCCGGCAAACACGGTACTGAAGTTGACCTTACGCCGCCCGATACAGATTCGCCCACATTGAGTGACGTGGATAACGCGTTCATGACACGGATATTCGGGTGGCTCTGGGTGGAAGAAGGGCCTCGGTGAGGGTGTATACACTTCCGCTGGATATAGGCCGCCCAGCCCTGAATGCGGGCGGTCCTGATTGTAACCTTCGACGAAGCCATCAAAGCACTCCTGTTGTTGCAGGAGATTGAACTTGGGTGGCTTTGTGGCCTCGTTCTTAAGCGTCAAGTGCATGCGCTCGTGGCGACCGTTCTGTTGTGGACAGCCAGGCTTGATACGCTCGATACCAATGCCGAGCCGCAGCCACCAAACTGAGAGCCTGCTCAGTCCAAACAAAGCGTGGGGAGAAGAGAACGGTACACCGTTGTCAGTACGAATGGCGGCTGGGAGGCCAAATTCCTTGAAGGTCTGCTCAAATACGGAAAAAGCACCCTGCTCTTTGACGGACTCAAGCCCCTCGCAAGCCAGTAAATATCTTGAGCGATAGTCGGTGATTGTTAGCGGGTAGCAATACTGTTTGTTGCCTAGGCGAAACTGGCCCTTGAAGTCGGCACACCAAAGCTCGTTTGGGGACTGGGCATCGTTGAGCGGGGTGCCCTGCGCTTTATGACGGCGGCGTTTGCGGCGCTTCACCAGGCCGTGGCGATCCAGAATACTGTGAATCGTGCTGACAGCGGGCGGCTCCAGCATCGGAAAAACCTTCTGGAGCTTCTCTTGGATCTTGGGCGCGCCCCAGCTGGTGTGTTCCTTCTTGATGCCGAGAATAGCCTTTTCGATCTGGAACGCCGTTTTGTTAGGGTGTCGATAGGGGCTCCGGGCTTTGTCCTCCAAGCCCTTCAGGCCAGCATCTTTGTACCGGTTGAAGATCTTATATCCGGTCTTGCGGCTAATACCGAACTCGCGGCATGCCACGGCCATCTTCTCGCCTTCGAGGATACGGGCAACGAAACGAAGTCTTTCGTCCATGTGGTTACTCTCATTCCAAGGCATCTGGAGAGCCCTCCAAATGCCGAAATGTGTAACCTATGTGCCCGGAATAAAATGGAACCTATGTGTCCGAAAGCTCATCGTCCTCCCTCAACACCGATAAACCAACGCCTCGCGGTGAACAGGCCAGCTGTGACAGGCATGTGATTCGATGGCCGAGTCGGTTTCGGTTACAGTTCTTCCGGCGAAACTAATGCCGACATCGAGAGATGTTTCCAAGGGAAAACCGATGGGGGTGAGCAGTGTGGGGTCAGAATTGACAGCGGGTGCCGAGACTCAGCCCAGTGCCGAGTTGACCGACCCCCTGACAGGCTTATTGGGTAGGCTGGGACTGATCAACTACCTCGAAGCCCTCTCGGCGGAGCAATCGCTGGCCGATCTGGTGGTTCTCGATATCGAAGTCAGCCGTTTTGGTCGCGTTAATAACAGTATGGGCACGCAGCTGGGTGATCGCATTATTGCCATGGTGGCGGCTCGGCTGGTCAAGAGTTTTCCCGAGGCGGTGGCGATCGGCCGAACTCACGGTGATCATTTCACGCTCTGCTTACCCAAAGAAGAGGACCCGCAGGCCTTTGCACGCCGAGTGCTCGAGTTCTTGCAGCGACCTCTGGCATTGAGGGGCGAGGTGGTTGTGTTAAGCGTTCGGGTTGGCGTCGCTTGGATGCAGCCGGGTCTGGAGTCAGCCGCCGAGCTCTATCACGCTGCTGAGATATCCCTGCACAAAGCTAAGCAGCAGGATGTCGCCATTGTCTGTTTCGACGCTGAGATGATCCCGGAGGCGCAGGCTTCCCATCGATTGGAGAATGATCTCCGTGTGTCGCTGGTAGTTAATGCGGCAGCGCTGCGAGGTGCACTCGTCAATAAGGAGTTCCTTCTTTATTACCAGCCGATCGTTAATGCGCGATCAGGTCAGGTTCACTGTTTTGAAGCATTGCTGCGCTGGCACCACCCAAAGCGAGGTTGGATATCGCCGGCAGAGTTCATTCCCATGGCCGAGGAAATCCGGCTGATGGATGTATTGGGGAATTGGATATTGCAGCGCGCTTGTAAAGAGGCGAGCCAATGGCCTGCGGGCGCTGATGGCCACACGCCAGGTGTCAGCGTCAATTTGAGTACCACACAATTTCTGCAGCCCAAATTATTGATCAGGTCGGTCGAGAGCGCGCTGGCGGAGAGCGGGCTGCCGCCCGAGCGGCTTAAGCTTGAAGTCACCGAGAGCGCCATCCCCATAGAGCCGTTGACCGCAACACTGGATCACTTCCGCAGCTTGGGTTGTCAGGTCGCACTCGATGATTTTGGCACTGGATATTCATCGTTTACGCAGCTCTATCAGCTACCCCTCGACTACCTGAAAATCGACCAGAGTTTCATCCGTGGCTGGGAAAGCCAGGATCGGCCCGAATCAGCGCGCTACGAAAAGCTCATCCGGGCCATCTTAGGTCTTGCGTCGCTGTTGGAATTGACGCCGATTGTTGAGGGCATCGAACGCACTGACGAGTTGCCTTGGATCGCCGATCTAGGATGTGAGCTCGTTCAGGGCTACGTTTACGCCAAGGCTATGCCCAATGCT
>JAZBOZ010000020.1:0-14192 GCA_036351405.1 Halieaceae bacterium | reverse complement strand
CCTAGAGGGGCGGCACGGGTTTAATACGCGCCCTTCACCTTGCCCAGGTAGCTCAGTTGGTAGAGCAGGGGATTGAAAATCCCCGTGTCGGCGGTTCGATTCCGTCCCTGGGCACCATATCCAGAAAGCCTCGCCATTTGGCGGGGCTTTTTGGTTTTTGCCCCGGGGATAGATAATCACCACCGAATGCGATTCGACAAAATACGACCTTAGGCGCATTTAGGACGCCAGAGCGCAGCGGCGCCGCCGGCTCTGACCACCCAAGGGCTGAGTGCGCCGGAAGCAGCGGCGCACGAATCCTTCCGTCCCTCGACAACCCCGCCACTCGCGATCCGGCGAAACAGATCGTTGACTCTCTAGCTATTTTACATATACTTCACTAATCAAGTATATGTAAATCAATGTAATGACAACAAAATCTCAGCATGGCGCGATCGCCAAAAGCATTTGGCTCAACGCAGCCCTCATCTCTCGGCAACTGGACAATAGCCTCGGTGCCATTCATGGCATTGGCCTGTCCGAGTACATGGTGCTGCTGAATTTGCTGGAAGCACCCAACCATGCACTGCGGCGTATCGATATCGCCGAGGCCCTCGCGCGGAGCGCCTCCGGGATCACCCGCATGTTGATGCCGATGGAAAAGACCGGGCTCATCAGCAAAGCCACCAACGAACGCGATGCGCGCGTGAGCCTCGTAAAGCTCACAGCCGCGGGAGAAGAACTGTGTCGCAATGCTTCGGCTACCCTCGATGCCAAAGCTGAATCTCTGTTGCGCAACCTCGATGAGAAAGACGCGTCGGTTCTTCTAAAACTGCTGCGTGCCATTTGAAGGAGCAGATCATGACCAGTCTCAACGGCAGCTGCCTGTGCGGTAGCGTTGCACTCACCGTCCAGGATCAGTTTGTTTATGCAGGTTACTGCCACTGCTCACGCTGCCGAAAGGCATCCGGGGCTGCAGGTGTCGCGATCGGGGGTATACCCAAGAAGCTCTTCGAGATTACCCGCGGGGCAGAATTTCTTGCCCGCCATCAGCGCAGTGAAGCGACCGATTCGTACTTCTGTGGACGCTGCGGCTCGACGCTCTACGGGGAAAAACCACTCACCGGCATGGTGCATGTGCGCTACGGCGTTCTCGATGAGCAGCCAACACTCGCGCCGCAAGCGCACATGCATGTAGCCTCCAAAGCGGGCTGGTACGAAATCACCGACTCGCTGCCGCAGTTCGCAACATTCCCGCCCAGCTAACCGGCCGAATGATGAATACCGGTCTCCACTCGCGGAATACGTTGGTTAACGATCCCACGCGTCGTTAACTATTGTTGAACCCGCCCAGATCAAAAATGAGGAGCTCACTGTCCTCAGTAGCGACCAGCTCGATAGTTTCGACGTCTAGCGCCGAGGCACCATCGCCGGCCTTAAGCGCCTGACCAGCAAGCTCCACACCACCGCGCGCGACTTGCAGCCAAACACCTCTACCGGATCGGGGTTGATACGAAAGCGTTACGCCTGCTGAAAGCAGTGAGGCATAAAGATCAACGTCCTGATGAATGACAACCGAGTCATCCCGGCCATCACGACTGGCGATCAGTCGCAGCTGATCCAATCGGTCGTCAGGAGAGAAATACTTCTGCTCATAGCTCGGCGCCAGTGCCTGCTGCTCGGGCAAGATCCAAATTTGCAGGAAATGAACATCATCAACCTTTGATGCGTTGTATTCACTGTGACGAACGCCGGTTCCCGCGGACATCCGCTGCACATCACCGGGCCGGATCACAGAGCCATTACCCATACTGTCCCGATGCTCCAACGCACCGCTCAGCACATAACTCAGTATCTCCATATCGCGATGGCCGTGGGTGGCAAAACCCTGACCCGGCGCTACATGATCTTCGTTAATCACTCGTAGCGGGCCAAACCCCATATGGTTGGGATCCATGTAGCTACCAAATGAGAACGTATGGCGACTCTTTAACCAACCAAAGTCAGCCGCACCTCTGGCCTCTCCCGGACGAACGTGGATCATGATGCAAACCTCCCTGCCAACAGCCCATCGACTGACAATCGCCCGCCCGAGGACAAAGTACGATCAATTAGTTTGATATTTATGAAACTCATGCGGCTACTTCCGAGGACTTAATTTGAAGCCCTAGAACCAACTCCAACCATGATATTCGGGCAGATGGCCTCATAAAATCGGAAAATACTGGCCTAACAATTCAACTTTATTGAAGATATGAGTGGCCGGAGAATTAGCCTGGAAGCACTGGAGGTCCTCGACGCGATCGAGCGCCGTGGCAGCTTCGCGGCTGCCGCTGAGAGCCTCTATCGCGTCCCGTTCAAAGTGACCCACACCGTGCAAAAACTGGAGCAGGACCTGGGTGTCAGACTGTTTCGCAAGGAGGGACGACGATCAGTACTCACGCCTGCCGGCAAGCTCCTCTGGAGCAAGGACGCGAGCTGCTTGAAGCGGCAGATCGACTGGTGGAGAACACCTTGCAGCTGGAGCGGGGATGGGAGCCGCGGCTACGAATCGCACTGGATTCCGCCATCGACCCAACTGCCAGCCTTCTGGTCTGGCGAGAGGGGCATCAAGGTCGCGCGCTGGATTGGTTCATTGAGCGCCTGTCTCTATAGCTGCTCGTCACTTCACGCAATTCGCGTCCGATATGTCTGCCAAGCATCGCCAGTGGTATCTTCGAAACCCACAGCAATTCAAATAAGCATTGAGGATAACTGGCACCCTCATGAGCGACCCCATCAACTTTGGCGCAATGCTGATCAACGTAGCAGGCGGCTTGGCGCTGTTCCTGTACGGCATGCACAAGATGACCGAAGCGCTCAAGATTCTTGCCGGCGAGCGCGCCAAGGACATCCTGGCAAAGCTCACCAGCAATCGTTTCAGTGCTGCCTTCGCGGGGGCCGCCATTACCGCAGTGATTCAATCGTCCTCGATTACCACCGTGCTGATGGTGGGCTTCATCACTGCCGGGATCATGACTTTCCAGCAATCGATTGGTGTCATCCTCGGCGCCAATGTGGGCACCACCTTCACCGCACAAATCATCGCCTTCAAGATCACCAAAGGCGCGCTTTTCCTCATTGCCATCGGTTTCTTTACTGAGGTCTTCGCCAAAAGACCCAAGCTGAAGCACCTTGGTGTAGCGCTCATGGGCCTGGGTATGCTGTTTTTTGGCATGGAGCTCATGAGTCAGGCAACGTCGCCGTTGCGTACCTATGAACCCTTCATGGATTTAATCCAGGAGATGACCAACCCGTTTTTTGGCGTCGCGATTGGTGCGGTCTTCACAGCGCTGGTGCAAAGCTCTTCCGCCACCACCGGGATTGTAATTGTGATGGCAAGCCAAGGGCTGATCACGCTCGAGACCGGCATCGCCCTGATTTTGGGCTCGAACATCGGAACCTGCGTGACGGCCTGGATATCATCAATCGGCAAACCGCGCGAGGCGATGCAGGCTGCCGCGGCGCATATCGTATTCAACGTGACAGGGGTGCTGCTGTTCGTAGGGATCATTCCGCACTACGCCGAATTGATTCGGGAGATTTCACCGGCAGCCGCTCATCTGGAAGGTATTGAGCGCTTGGCTGCAGACACGCCACGTCAAATCGCCAATGCACACACGGTCTTTAACGTCTTCAACCTCGTTATTTTTCTTGGCTTCACCAACACATTGGCAGCACTGGTGCTTCGACTCGTACCGCCGGTACCTGCTCCAGCGGCTGTGGCCAGCGAACCCATCTATCTCGACAAAATGTATCTGTCGCAGCCCGCTATGGCCTTCGATCGCGTGCTGTTGGAATTGGTACGCGTCGGCGATGAGGTGTTGGGAATGATCAAAGATAGCTTCCCGGCGCTCATCACTGGCAGCCACGAGCGCTTGGTTTCTCTGCAGCGGCGCGGCGAGGAAGTGAGCGTACTCACCGATGCCATCGTGTTCTATCTGCGCCGGCTGGCAACAGGAGAGTTGGTCGAGCCGCACCCGATTTACCTGCAGCAGCAACTCGGCATGGCGAACTACCTGGAGAAAATCGCCGACATTATTGAAAACGCGATTGTAGTCGATGGCTTCAAACGGCTGCAGCATCGACTGGAAGTCGACGAAGAGACTGAGGAGCTTTTGAGAGAGATCTACAAAGTACTCTATTTGGCGACGCAAACCACGATGGAGGCGATGGCAGAAAACAATGCAGACAAAGCCAACGAGATCACTGCCTCCAAAGATCACTTCAATGGTTTGGTGGAGCGTGCTCGCGGTCATCTATATGCACAATTGCGCAGCGACCAGCCCGAAGAAATTCAAGAATACAAACTCGAGTGGAACACGCTGGAAAACTTCCGGCACATCCACACCATGCTGCGCAGTATCTGCAAACTGATCGTTCAACGTAACGCACCTATAAACAACGTTACCGAAGCCGCGGATGAAAAAGCCGCTTGAGCGGCTGACGCTTAAGCCGAAGCAACGATACTTCCCAGCCCTATGACGCTCGCCACCCATCGCTGACCCTACTTGCTAGACTCTGCACACGCCCATCGATGAGAGCAGTTCACCATGAACAAAAGTCTTTTTCTTGCCGCTGGCTGCCTTGTGCTCGCCGCGCAGGCCGCAGCCTTTGAGGCTCTACCGTTTTACAAGCATTTGCACCAAAACCCGGAACTGTCGTTTCAGGAGAAAGAGACATCCGCGCGTATCGCGGCTGAGCTGAGAACGGCAGGCTACGAGGTCACAGAGGGGGTTGGTGGCTATGGCGTGGTTGGCGTGCTGGAGAATGGCGAGGGGCCCACGGTCATGCTGCGCATGGACACCGACGGCTTGCCGGTAAAAGAGCAAACGGGCCTGCCCTACGCAAGCGAAGCCACAGCGACCGAACAGAATGGCCAAGCCGTTCATGTCATGCACGCCTGTGGCCACGACGTACACATGACGGTCGGCACAGGCACCGCCTACAAGCTCGCAGCACGCCGCGACGAATGGCAGGGCACCCTGGTCATCATCGCCCAGCCGGCGGAAGAGCGCGGTGCCGGTGCCCGCATGATGCTGGCCGATGGTCTGTTCGAGCGGTTCCCCAAACCTGACTACAACCTGTCTCTGCACACGCTGGCAACACTACCCGCGGGTAAAGTCGGTTATGTGCCCGGCTGGATGATGGCCAACGTGGATTCGGTCGACATTCGCCTTAAAGGCATTGGTGGGCACGGCGCCTACCCACACAATGCCAAAGATCCCATCGTGCTCGCGGCGGCCATCATTATGGATCTGCAAACGCTGGTATCGCGGGAGCTCCATCCCACCGAACCCGGCGTTGTTACCGTGGGTTCAGTACACGGCGGTACCAAGCACAACATCATCCCCGACAGCGCCACACTGCAACTGACCGTCCGTTCCTACTCGGATGAAGCGCGAGACACGCTACTCAATGGCATCGAACGCATCGCGATCAAACAGGCGGAAGCACTGGGCTTTGACGGCGAACTGACACCGGAAGTAGATATTCGCGATGAGTACACACCGGCACTGTGGAATGACCCCGGACTCGTCGAGCGCGGCGTGGCTTCCATGTCGCGTGCCATTGGTGCCGACAATTTAGTGCAGGTTCCCAAAGAGATGGGGGGTGAGGATTTTGCGCGCTTTGGTCGCACCGAGGACAAGATCCCGAGCTTCATGATTCGCTTGGGCGTCGTACCCCAAGCCCTGTGGGACAAAGCCCAAAAAGGCGAGGCAACCCTGCCCTCACTACATTCACCGTTTTTTGCACCTGACCCCGAGCCGGCCTTGCGCACAGGTATTGCTGCCATGACGGCCATGGCGATTGATCTTCTGCAGCCGGCTGTGAACTAAGTCGCACAACGAGCCGAAAACTGGGCGTCGTTGAACTTAACCGATCGATCTTTCTCTAAGCCCCCGCTGCGTTCGCTAGCCCGCGAATGGCAACGCAGCCGGGGGAACACAAGGGGGAGACTCATGCGCCAACGCTGGCCAATCAGCTCAGATCGACTGCTGTTGCTACTGAGCCTGTTTTTTACCGCAGCGCTCAACTGGACATTTTTTGCGCGGGTGTACGGTTACTTAACCACTTTGCCGGAGACCAACCCGCTATTCTGGCTCGCAATACCCGTCGCGGTATTTGCGGTGTTCTACTTTTTACTGTCGCTGTTCTTGCTACCCCGCATTGCGCGCTTTCTCCTGGCGCTGGTGATTCTAGGTAGCGCCTTGGTGTCTCTGCTGGGTGTCCGCTACGGGATCATCTTCGATTACACCATGATCGATAATTTTATCGAGACTGACTCCGCAGAAGCCAAAACCTATTTCAACCTGTTCAATGTGAGCTATGTGCTGCTGCTCGGTGTGGTGCCGGCCATCCTCATGCTTAGGACCCATATTATCTATCGGCCCTTTAAGCAGGAGCTTATGCGTCGCAGTTTTGGGGTCATGGGCAGCATCATTGTCTTCGCCGCCATCGCCGGATTGTTCTACAAAGACTTCGCGGCGACGGGCCGCAATAACGAACACGTTCACCAATACCTCGTGCCGAATCAAATGGTTTATAGCGTTGGTAAGTACGTTGCCAAAAACCTTGTGCTCAGCGAGCTCCCTTATCAGGATCTCACGGCAGATGCAGTCCACGCCCACAAAGATGCCTACCCAGAACTCATGGTATTGGTGCTTGGCGAGACCGCGCGCGCGAGCAACTTCTCATGGGATGGCTACAGCCGGGATACCAATCGATACACCAAAGCGGCGGGCTTTATGAACGTGGGCAATGTGGCGGCATGCGGTACAGCAACGGCCTATTCGGTCCCCTGTATGTTTTCTCTTCTGGACCGGGAACACTACAGTGCCGACGCCGCCACTCACCAAAGCAATATCCTGGATGTCGTTCGCGCCGCCGGCTTTGACGTGCGCTGGATCGAGAACAATAGCGGTTGCAAAGGTGTGTGCCGTCAGTCAGAGATGCTAAAGATTCCTGTCGATGCCAGCGACCCGCTCTGTGACGGTGAGTATTGTTTTGACGAGGTGCTGGTGCGCGAGTTGGACCGCATTCTGGCAGAACCATTGAAGCGGGATACGCTCATCGTGCTGCACATGATTGGCAGCCACGGACCCACCTACTATCGACGCTATCCCGAGCAGTTCCGTGAGTTCACACCGGACTGTCCTCGTAGCGATATTCAGAACTGCAGCACTGAACAAATCGTGAATGCGTACGACAACACCATCCTCTACACCGATTATGTTCTCGCACAGATTTCACGGCGGCTCACCGAGACGCGTGCGCAACAGCCATCGGTGCTGCTCTATATTTCAGACCATGGCGAATCACTGGGTGAGCATGGCCTGTATCTTCATGGCATGCCCTACCAATTGGCACCCGAAGAACAGCGCACTGTTCCTGAACTACTGTGGCTTTCCAACGGGTATCTTTCAGAACATGATCTGTCGTCTGACTGTTTGAGCCAATCGGCCTTTGAGCATCACGCGAGCCACGACAATATCAGCCATACGGTATTGGGACTGCTTGGAATCGAGAGCCCCGTCTATGCCCCAGAACTCGACCTTGCGGGACCTTGCATGCAAATGCACGAACATGCATCGACGACATTGCCACCCAACCCATCGTCGAAAGACCGGAGCTAAGCCGCCATGGAACCCGTAGCACAACCCAACAAACCCGGCCATCGCGGTATCAAGCGGCTCGGTTATGCCACGCTATTTTCATGGCGAGGTTTCGTGGCCGCATGGCGCAATGAGGCTGCATTTCGCCAGATTATCAGCTGGCTGGTATTCGCCATCGGAATCGCCATATTCATGGATTTGTCGTTGATCCAGCGATTAATGCTTGTCGGTAGCGTACTGCTGGTCTTGATGGCCGAACTCCTGAACTCCGCTGTTGAAGCCATCGTCGACAAGACGTCTCCCGAGCTGCACCCGCTGGCAGGTCGCGCCAAAGATATGGGCTCAGCGGCGGTGTTAGTTGCAATGACCATCGCCGCCATGGTCTGGGTCGGAGTGTTTCTGGGGTAATATCGCGTTGCGAGAAGGGCGTTCGGGGGAACGCCCACCCAAAAACATCATCATGATTTGCAAGGCCGCGCCGCCCATTTGAGCGAAGCTTCGCAACGATACCTGGGGGAACTATGAAACAACTCACTCACTGGCTGGGCGCTCTCGCGTTATGCAGCGCAAGCACTATCGCTTTAGGCGAAGAACACGGGCACGAAACACCTGCATGGCAGGAATATGGACCCCATCACTTGTCCATCATTCTTGGCGGCACCCATATCTCGGGCGAGGGGACTGCCGAAACCGTGGGCCTCGATTATGAATATCGTATTAGCGACTATCTTGGCCTGGGCATGGTGATCGAGCACGCAGCCGGTGAGGTCAATGCCAACACCACGCTGGCAGTGGCGGATCTCCACCCCTTCCACAACCCCTTTATTGTCCAGCTGGGTGTGGGCGTCGAAGCGCGCAATGGCGAGGAAGAAGGCGATGTTTTCGTGGCGCGCGCCGGGATGCTCTATGAATTTGAGCACGGTCGTTACACGCTTTCCCCGCAGCTGCACTGGGATTATCACGACAGACATCACAACGCGATCGTTGCGGGTATCGCGTTCGGAATGGCGTTCTAGGGCTCGTGCGCCCGCCGCCGATAAGGCCACTTGTGTTAGGGTAAACCCATAACAAAGCACGCGGCAGTGTGACTATGAGCACTCCTGGGAAGCACCAAGAAAAACCTCCTGATGGTGGATCGGCACTGCGAGCTTTTCTAAGCTATCGCGGTGCCTCCCCCGAGCAATTCGGTGATTTAGGCAACACTGTACCCAGGGCCGTGGATATTTTGGTGTTAGCGCTGCTCGGCATCATCCTGATTCGCAATAGCCTCATTGCCCCACATGCTCTTGCCTGGTTGGTCGGTGGGTTTTTTGCGGCCTATGCCGGATTACTCGTTCGCCCGCCCGTTGGCTACAACAACTGGCGGATCATGTTTTTCGCTGTGGTCACGCTTTCAATGTCGATTCTTGTGCCCCTGCGCACAGGGGATCACGTGTTGGTGACCGCCTATGTAGCTTGCCTCGGTGCGATGGCACTGTTTTTCGTTCGAGGCACATTAGCGGCCGGCGCCATGTCACTGGTATACATCGTGTTCGTGGCCATCGCACTATCACGTGACACAGCGGCGGCCTACCCGACCAGCTATATTGTCGCGGCCGTCGTCTCGCTCGTGGGCATCATCACTGTGGCCTTACTCTTGTGGTATCACTTCATGGTGAGGCTTGAATTGACCAATCGGCGACTGGCAGAAACCGCCGCAGCATTACAGCAGTCGCTCGATAGCCTGGAATTTTCATCGGTGGCGGGTGGCGTCGGGCTTTGGGATTACGACCCAGAGACCGATCGGTGGCATGTTAACGAGGTGTTTCGCCAAATTGCCGACCTCCCCTACGCGCAGTACCCAACACTGAAATCGGAGGACGTCATGCAGCGACTTCCTGACGAAGCGAGAGAGCAGATATTGGCGCGGATTCGCGGCGATGAGGATCAAGACGTGGAACAGCTCGAGGTCGTGAAGTCCGATGGGTCACGAATTCTTTGTCAGGGTATGTCACGGTTTTATGCATTACCCGGCACCAAACCTATCCGACACGGTATGCTGGTAGAAATGAAAGCCTCGTCTGAGGCGAGCTAGCGCGGTCCGAGTACGCTTTAAACCGTAACTCCACCAAAGCTTTATCAATCGCCACGCCTCAATCATGCGATACCGTACGCCCTGAGAGACCCATGCTCGAACTGTTTGCCCACATCACACTGATTATCGGCATTACGTTGATCGCCATCTTGATTCACTATGAGTGCCTCAGCCGGCTCAACATCGCGATGATTCGCATCAATGCGCGCCCCCGGGTACGCATCCTCGGTGGCGTCGTCGTTGCGATCTTCGCGCACTCGATAGAGGTAATGATTTTTGCTTTAGGCTATTTCTTTGCCGACAGGCTGGGGCACGGAGAGCTCACGGGGGCTTTCAGCGGCACCATGGCAGACTACATTTATTTTTCTTATGCAACGTTCACCACCGTGGGTTACGGCGATATCGTCGCAACCGATCGGGTGCGGATGTTGGTGGGCGTAGAATCGCTGACAGGCTTTGTACTGATTACCTGGACGGCATCTTTCCTCTATCTCGAAATGTCGCGGTTCTGGTCTAACCGCTGATCACACCAGAGCTTCACAGCAGGCACCCTTGGCTTGGGCCGTATCGCGCGCTTGCTTGGCGCGGGACAACAGCGTTTCCAAGCTATCGCCGTCGACCGCTGATGTAATACCGGAGATCACCACGACGCGCAGCTGCTGCCCCAGCTGATTGAAACCCGCCGTCTCCAGCGCCACGACCATCCGCGAGGCAAAGGCATGACAGCCCTCAAGATTGGTGTCCGGCAGCAACAACGTAAACCGGTCAACATCGGTAAGACCAATGACATCGCTGACGCGAACCCGTCGTTCCAGATCGGCGGCGACTTGACGCATCAACTCGTTGCGGGCCAGCGGCGTCAGGGGGCGATCCTCAGCCACATCAACCGACACTTCAACAGCGGACAAAGGCGATCCCGCACGCTCCCAACGAGCAAACAGCTCGGTGGCACGCAGCTTGAAACCATCATCGCGATACAGCCCGGTCCAGTCGTCCTTGAACGCCAGATCACTGCGATTACGGACACCGCTCCGCAATTCATTGATCTTCCGTTCAATGACCGTCAACCGGTCAGCAACACGGCCCAGCTCAGCACGGGACGCACCAACACTCTCACATTGTCTGACGAGACGTCGCACCCGCGGGTGATCCGCTTCAATTTCAACACTGAGCTCGTCCGACAAATTGGCCAGCGAGACAATGTCCTGCTGCAAGTCCTCAGCTACCTGACGCGCGGTCAGCGTCAAGTCCTCACACTGCCGCTGCAAATAGCCCAACGTCTTTTCCTCACGCTCTCGCTCCCTCGCGATAACGTCATCCGAGTCAAGCAGCCGTTTCTCGAGCTCGTCAAAAATGGGTTGGATCTTGGCCTCGCTATGGAGCTCGGTGAGGCGCTGGCGAAACCACTGTGTGTCACGTGCCTCACCAGCCAGCACATCGAAGTGACGAATCAGCGCTTCCAAAAGATGATAAAGGCGCTCAACAGCGGGATCTTTGGTGTCATTCGCCTCAATCAGCGCAGCGCGGATTTTTTCGGTTGGCGCTTCCTGGGAAGCTTGCAAGGCGATCAATAGCCCCTTAACCAAAGCGTCAACATCTTTAGGGGCGGCCGCTGCAGCCACTTCGCGCAGCGCCTGAATCGCTTGCTCTCGCGCATCAGCGGGTAATGACATCGTCTGCAGGTGGGCAATGCTCTCAGAAATATCTTTGTCAGCGCTATCCGTCATGGAGTTACCCTCAAACCTGCTCGCTCACAGCGAGCTCCATTTGCATCACAAAAACCAGCACTTCTGCCACCGCCCGGTATAAGGGCGGAGGAATTTCATCGCCCAGCGGCACCTGAGACAGCAAGAACGCCAGACGGGGATCTTCAACTACGGGCACACCGGCGGCCTCGGCGCGCAGTTTGATCAGTGCCGCGATTTCACCCTCGCCGCTTGCCACCACCTGCGGGGCGCCGTCTCCGCCATCGTAACGCAGGGCGACCGATTTTGTGGGGTCCCGCTCTGTCATACCTTTACCTCGATACCTTCGCCCCTCCGGGTATCACCTAAGCCAGTGTCATCGTCCGACACCACCTCAGTCTCAATACGATCAATGACAAGCTCCTGTCTGTCGAGCCGCTGTGCCAGCTGATTTACGCTGCGGCCCAACCACTGGGACGTTTGCGGTCGATCACAGCGAAAGCCCACGTTGACGCGCTCTCCCCGCAACGTCACCGTGACATCAACGCCACCCAAATTTGGCAGGTCAACGTGCACCGTGACTCGCCAGGCACCTTGGCCCTCTGCATCGTCCTCACTCGTCGTATCACGCTCAACCACCATACGCACGTCGTGGTACTGGCCTTTCAGCTCCACTGGAATCGACACCACCCACCGTGGTGGACCGTCGTCCGGAGGCACCGATGCCAACTGCTGATTCACGATACCGTTAAGGGCAGCGCCGGCTCGCTCAGACAGGGCCAACAAGCGCGCAAATTCGGGACTTTCCGGATCCATTCCCTCGGCTAGCGCCAGTGCCATTTGCTGCAGTGTCGACAGCGACGCTTTTGCGGATGTCGCAGCAGCGCCACCCTGTCCCGCGGCTAAACGAGCCTCGGTGAACACCCCACTCGTCTGCAATGCCCGTTTCAGCCCGTCAGGGGATATTTGCTCTCCCTTCAGCGCCCGACCCAATAGGTCTCGGGCGACCCCACTCAATTCCGCAGAACCGAGTCGCCCTGCTACAGCAGAGAGCTGTGACAGGAGAGACGCCATACTCGTGGAGGCGCTGCCTTGGGTGGTAGCGGGAGTCAGGCGCGCTGACGCGTCAGGCTGGGCAGCGGGTTGAGCATCAACCTGGCGCAGCACAAAATCCTGCCCCATTTGCTTCACCTCAAGCTTCAATTGCGTCCCCGGCTGTACCGGGATATCGGTGGTCGCAACGAATTGCTTGCCGCCCACACTGAGCAATATGCTGCCGTTTGGCTGAGTGTTGACCACCAGCGCATTGAGCACCTGGCCGACACGCCAGTTCGCCAGCATGATGCCAAAATTGCGCTGATCGACCCTCGAGGGGGTCAGTGTGAGTTGCAGCTCTTCCACGGAGACAGCATCCTCGCTAAAGTCGGTAACATAGCAGGATTGATTTACAGCACACAGGGCGCTGCAAGTCGACACCCCTGCGCTCACAGTGATACGGAAGTAGGCGATGGATTTAGCGACCCTCCTTGGCATGATCGGCGCGATGGCGATCGTCGGCGCGGCGATCCTCACAGGTGGTTCAGCGCCTGTCTTCTTCAACGTTCCCTCAATTCTCATCGTGATCGGCGGCACCGTACTGGTGGTGATGATCAAGTTTTCGCTCGCTCAGTTTCTCGGCGCCTTCAAAGTTGCAGGCCGCGCTTTTTCACACAAAACACAGGACCCCGAGAAGCTGATCGCCGAGATCGTGCAATTAGCCAATATCGGCCGCAAAGAAGGCCTGCTGGCACTGGAGAAAGCCGAAGTCACGGAGAACTTTCTCAAGGAAGGTATTCGCATGCTGATCGACGGCAACAGTCAGGAAGTCGTCGAGGCGGTAATGAACAAGGATATGAGCCAGACGATCGATCGCCACAGCTGGGGTGAGAAAGTCTTCCGCGCGACCGGCGACGTTGCCCCGGCCATGGGTATGATCGGCACCCTCATTGGTCTGGTGCAGATGCTGTCCAACATGAGCGACCCCAAGGCCATTGGCCCCGCCATGGCGGTCGCACTGCTGACCACGCTTTATGGCGCCGTACTGGCCAACATGATTGCGTTACCCATCGCCGACAAACTCAACTTGCGCAAAAGCAACGAGAAGATGATTCACTCGATGTGCATCGACGGCGTGCTCGCGATTCAAGCGGGACAAAACCCGCGCATTATCGAATCCATGCTGAAGGCCTATTTGGATCCTAACCAGCGCGCCTCCAAGAAGGGCAAGTAAGTGAGCGACGAAGACGACGAAGCCCCCGCCGGCGCCCCCATGTGGATGGCGACCTTCGCCGACCTCATGTCATTGTTGATGTGCTTTTTCGTCCTGATCTTGTCTTTCTCCGAGATGGACGTGATCAAGTACAAGCAAATTGCGGACTCCATGAAAGATGCCTTCGGCGTGCAGCAAAAAATAGAATTGAAAGCCATCCCCAAGGGCACCAGCGTCGTAGCGACCGAGTTCCAGCCGGGCCGACCCGACCCTACGCCAATAGAAACAATCCAGCAGCAGACCACAGACGATTCAAAGAACTCGCTGCAGTTGGGTAACCCTGATGTCGATAATCCCGAAGCAAAAGATGTTCGCGATCAATTGAAGAAAGATATCGCCGAACTGATTCAGGAAACCGAGGACGACGCGGATAAGCTGCGCGAACTTCTGAAGGAGGAAATCGCATCGGGCCAAATCGACGTTGATAACGAAAACCGCACCATCGTCATCCGAATCCGTGAGAAAGGTTCGTTCTCATCGGGCTCGGCCGT
>JAZBOZ010000019.1:0-4369 GCA_036351405.1 Halieaceae bacterium | reverse complement strand
TCGACGGCATGCGGGTGAAGACCGAGATCTGCCTCTGGAAGCTCCGCATCTCCGAGCCCCGAAGGGCCGTGGATATGTTCGGCAAACTCCGGGGGAACGATCAGTGGTCGCGGGCAACCCACGTGCAAAGGCACCTCTGATCTGCCGGCCAGCGCCAGTACACCGGCCGCATTTCTCGCACAGATATCAACGGGCACATTGCCCGCGACAACACCGACACCGACCAACTCGATGTCATCAGGGGAACCCAAAGCGACCATCAGCGCGATACAGTCGTCGACACCCGGATCACAATCAATAAAAACTTTATGGCGTGCCATGCGCTAGCTCGACACCTCCTCTTCACGATAATTCTCGGGCAAGAAACGCGGCGTACACAACGCATGAAAGATGAGATCAACGCGGCCGGTATTACGTATCGACTGACAAACACCGGACGGTATTACCACCACATCATCGGCTTTCACTGGCATGCCTTGTGTATCGTCGCCCAAGAACACCAACCCCGTTCCCGACTGAATCAGGTAACGCTCGGTGGTGTTAGTCAATGAGTGAGGCTGCGTAGTAACCCCGGGCGCCACTCGAGCGCGGGCAATCGACAGGTCTGGGTGATCGGGATCATTGAGCACTTCAACGATGTAACAGCCCTCGCGAAAGAAGTATTCACTGGATTCGTCGAACGGGTGTACTGATCCTTGATCTGTCACTGCGTCCTCCTCAAATCACGGGTGGTCGCTCATCATAACGGCGCGCTCAGGCGATGGGTGCATAACATTCGATAATGACATCAGCGTCCACCGACAACCTATCCAGATCGAGCACTCTCTGCCGATGGGCTTTTGAGGCGCGGAAGTAATGGGGTGTCATCATGAAGAGTTGGCTTATCGCTGGCTGCGCCAGATCATCCATAGTGAAGGCTAGTTGCTCGCGATGCGTTAGGTGAAAGCCATCGAGTGCGAGCTCCCCACCGTCTTTACTCGTAATTTCATCGTAGGCCAGTGATCGCAGTGCCATAAGGTGATCCCTACCCGCGGTGACACGCACAAGCAGACCGCTCGGTTTCAACACGCGCCTGAATTCTTCCGCATGCGGAAAGCCGAACAGATCCAATATGACATCGGCCGAGTGATTGGCGAGCGGTATGGCGCGGTTGCTCGCAACCAGCCAAGTCGCCGATCGCCTCCGAGCGGCCACCTGCATCGCCGATTTGGAGATATCGAAACCGATGCCGTGCGGCGACAGCCCTGCTGATTCGGCATGCGCCAGCAGACCATCAAGGTAGTAACCTTCACCACAACCGGCGTCCACAATCACTGCGCCCTCGGAGAGCTGGGGCATTAAGAGCGCGCTTATGCTGTCGAGAATGGGTGCGAAGTAACCCTGGCGAAGGAATTGGTGCCGCGCAGCCACCATCTCGCCACTGTCACCGGGATCCTTGCTGCGTTTCTGATGGCTCATCAGTAGGTTCGCATACCCCTGACGAGCGAGATCAAAGCTGTGCCCTGACTCGCAGACGAGGCGGTTCCCCTCCAGCACCAGTGGATGCTGATCGATGGGGCAACGAAGCGCCGCGTGCGAAACAAAGGGCACGGCTCAGCTCAACGCAGGAATATCGCGAGCCCGATGAGCGCGGGATAACAACCAGAACCGCCCACCGAGCAAGAGACCCGCGAGACAGAGCCCGGCGACAAAACCACTCCACACCCAATGGGGGTCCAGCCGCCACACCACCGCCGCCATGAACGCCAACGGAAACGCCACAACCCAATAAGCAAAGGTTGTGATGATCATGGGCAACCGCGTGTCCTTATATCCCCGCAGGGCGCCCGCGGCACCGACTTGCAGGCCATCCGCAATCTGGAAAATCGCTGCCATGAGTAGCAGCGATACCGCAATTGCGGTCACCGCGGGATCGTCGGTATATAGCTTCACCACCCAATCACTCGCCATCAGCAGGAACGACGCTGAGACCACCATGATGAGCGTGCAGCAGGCGATACCGATAAGCCCCGAGCGGCGTGCTTGTTCGAGATCGTCCCGGCCTAGCCAGTAGCCCACCCTCACGGTGGTCGCGGCGGAGATGGCCAGCGGCACCATGAACGTCGTCGATGCAAAATTGAGGGCCACCTGGTGCGCCGCCGCCGCATTCGCACCGAGTGTGCCCATGAGTAGCGAGATCGCATTGAACAATCCCGCTTCCGCCGTCACGGTCACCGCAATCGGAATACCGAGGCGGATAATCTCTTTGAGCACTGTTGCGTCAAAACGCAATCGACCTACGAACAGCTGATAAGCCCGATAACGGGCCGAACGCAGCATGTAGATCCCGAGCACAAACATCACCACCCACATGGTGATGGCACTCGCCACGCCGCACCCTACGGCACCCAACGCGGGCGCTCCGAGCTTTCCGTAGATGAACACCCAGTTGAGCGACACATTGCATACCAATGCCAGCAACGACGTCAGCATGATCGGCTTGGTGTAACCCACACCCTCGCTCGTAAAACGCAGTGCCAAAAAGACGAAGATGCCAGGGGCGCCCCAGGCAATCGCCGCGACGTAGCCAGCAGTGATATCCCGAAACGAGGGGTCGATAGTCAGCAGCTCGAGAAAGCCCGGCACGGCATACTCGGCGGCGAGCACTACCGGTATCGACAGCGCCAGCGCCATCAAAATCGCCTGACGCGTGTATCGCCCGACCAGGTGTGGGTTACCGGCGCCGATATGCCGGGAAACAATGGGCGACAGCGCCATCATCAAGCCCAACAACACCATAAAAAACAAAAACCAGACGCTGGAGCCAATGGCGACCGCGGCCAGTGCCTCCGCACCCAGCTTGCCTGCCATGACTGCATCAGCAAACTGCATCCCCGCCAGTGCGAGATTATTCACCACCAATGGACCCGCCAGCTTGAGCAGCGTGCGGGTCTCCGAGGGATGGTCAGTAACGGAGTGCGTTGTGGGCTGAGGGGTCTGCATGAGGGCGGCGATGATGCCACGGTTGGCATCAGGGTGATACTCGTGATCAGCGAGTCGGCAAGCTCAATTCAGATCGGACAACCGTCGCTCCAACCACAACGGCACCAGTGCCAACACCAACAGGCCCCAGCCCCACCAGGGTGACACAGGAACATAGGCGGGCTCGGCGACCACCCGCTGGCTGGCTTGCGCGTTGGCGCGCCGCTGAGTAGCGAGCTGTCGTCGGGCGAAACGATCGCTGCGGAAGTGTTCGTCATCGAGCACACGCACCAGCACGCGATCCATCAGCATATTGTCCTCACCGTATAGAGCCAATGCATGCCAACCTGGCTGATTGGGCCACACGAAACCGCAAGCCTCGGGGCTGCCGGTCGGGTGCGGCATCAGCAACTGTTGGGCAGATTCTGCAGCTGCCGCTGAATTAACCGTCAACGGCGCAAAACTCATGGACAGGGGCGTTGCATCAGCTGTACTCACGCAGAAAGCCGCGCGCTCGCCTGGCCGCAAAGTGCTGGGTTGAGGATATGCCAACCAACGCGATGTCGCGCTCGGTCGGCCGATGGTTTGCAGGATATGCGACCAGTATCGCGTGAACACTGATCGGTCTCCTGAGGTCGCCCAACGGTGGCGCTCGCGCAATCGACTCAACGCCAACCGGCCACGACCGTGGGAGCGCCAACTCTCGAGAATGACGCCCGATTCACTCTGGCTGAGAGTTTGGGCGCCGCGCAGCTGTAACTGCCAAGCGGCGACGGGTAGCGCTGGAGCATCGCCCCCCCTGAGGTCGAGGCCAGGCAACGCCACACGATATTGCGTCTCCTCAGCATCTTTCGCCAACCGCACACCCAACAACGCTGCCATCTCGGAACGTTCACTTAACCATTCGGCCAGCGCGTCATCCAGCAACAACATCAGACCCAGACCGGCATCGACCGCGTCGAGTAAAAGCTGGCGTTGCGCCGCATCAAGCTGGACCCAACGTCTGCCATCAATCACCGCGAGGTCAGTCGCTGACAACAGCACATCGCTCACTTCAGAATTCACGGTTTCCGGCAAATTGATACGTTGCGTCAGACTGCGCTCCCGGCTAATCAGTGTATCGATGAGTAGTTCGCTGCCGCGATCCGCCGCCCAATTCGCGAGTTGGCGAGTTTCAAAAGAAGGCGCCGATTGCATCACCAATAGCCGAGCAAGCTCAGATCCGCGGACATAGGTCGAGACTGGCTCATCCGCGATAACAACGTCCCCCTCGAGCAACTGTAGCCGGTACGTCACAGCACCCGCTGCACGGGGCAATGCACGCAGCGCGAACGATCCGTCACGATCTCTCTCGATACTGCTCACGGTCACGCCGCTTGGATCCTGAAGACGAATCGTTGCCTCATCC
>JAZBOZ010000018.1:0-4406 GCA_036351405.1 Halieaceae bacterium | reverse complement strand
GATCGCCAAATCCAGTGCATTACTGGTGAACTCAATGTTGCCCTGAGAGAAGTCGGTGCGGATCTCGGAGATCTGAACACCCTGACCCGTCGCGGCAGCGCCCGAACCCAGCAGCGAGCTCGCAAATACCTCTGAGAATTCCGCGCTGCTCTGCTTGAAGCCAACCGTGCTCGCGTTAGCAATGTTGTTACTGATCACGTTGAGATCAGTAGTGGCGGCATTTACGCCTGAAATAGCTGTGCTGAATGACATAACGTCCCCTCGCTACCAAGATTTAGAAGAATTCTGTGACTCGATCGACCGGCATTGATTGACCATTAGTGAGATTGAGAGTGACGTCGCCGTTACCCCCCACTGAAACTGAAACCACTTGCTCATGGGCTGATACCGTCACTGGGCGCGATGCACCGCCAAAGAAGCTCTCTGCTGAGATGCTGTACTGACCAGGTGGGAGTTGCTCGCCTTCACTGTTGCGGCCATCCCACTGAATCAACTGTGTGCCGCCACCACTCCGGATAGGACCTGTCGCTACCAGCTGACCAGCAGCGTCCTGAATGTAGTAAGTGCCGCCTTGGCTCTCGGCACCCATGTTTGCTGACGCTTGAAGGCCGTAAACAGCCTCTCCGTCGGCGGTCCGACCGAGGTACATCGTCGTGCCAATATTGCTGTCGGTCGCCACAGCGCGGCCGACCATGTTGGCAGCCTGCATCGCTTGGGTGCCGGTCATCGTGGCGTTCATAGAAGCAAAAGATTCGTTGAGCTCTTGCACCCCACCCACGACACCGAACTGCGCCAACTGGCTCATCATCGCCATGCCATCCATTGGCTTTGTCGGGTCCTGGTTCTCTAGCTGAGCGATCATCAACGCCAAAAATTGGTCCGAACCCATCTCCTCAACGGTAGTGGGCTTGCTGTTGGCCTGAGTAGACTCGGCAGGATTCAAACTTGCGAAGATGTCCTGTCTCGACTGGAAACTGGCAGCGTCAATAGTCATAGCCGATTACCTCACTTGCCCAATGTCAGCGTGCGCAGCGCTAACTGCTTCGCTGTATTCATGGTTTCAATCGCGTTCTGGAAAGATCGCGATGCCTGCATCATGTTGGCCATCTCGGTGGTGGTGTTGATGCTCGGGCGATAGATAAAGCCGTTCTCATCGGCTAACGGATGGCCGGGGTTGTACTCCTGATAGGGTTCAGCGCCTGTCTGCACGATCTGGTCAACGCGCACACCCATTTGGCTGCCATCACCGTTCATCGAGTCTTCCAACACCGCGGAAAACACGGGGGCTTTGGCGCGGTAGGCCTCCTCTGCTGACCCTGCAACCGTATGCGCGTTGGCCATATTGGAAGCAATCGTGTTGAGCCGCACCGTCTGGGCATCCAGCGCAGTGCCGGCGATATTCATGGCATCAAACAAACTCATGCCTGACCTCCTTTGAGGGCGTTGCGGATACCTTTGATGCGACTGTCGAGGAGTTGCAGGCTCACCTGGTAACGCAGTGCGTTATCCATAAACTCGCTATGCTCCCGATGCCGCTCAACGGTGTTGCCGTTGGGGTTCAGCTGGCTGGGCACTCGATACATCACGTCGGGCTGGCCCATACCGCCATCCATTTCAAAATGCTTGTCGTGGCTGCGTGTGCCGCTGAATCGCTGCTGGGCCTGCATGGCTTGCGCCTCTTCCATCGCTTTTTTGAAGTCAATGTCCCGCGCCTTGTAATTCGGCGTGTCGGCGTTGGCGATGTTCGCAGTGAGCAAATTCATGCGCTGGGTTCGCAATGCGAGCACCTGCGGCGAAATCCCCAATGCGTTGTCGATACCTGCCATGAATGAGTGCCTCCTCGGCGCCACTTACGCCTTGCACCATTCAAATCTCATGCCAAAAAATAAAACTCATTTAATTCAGAGAGTTAACGGCGACCTCCGGTCCGCGACGTTTTTTTGACGGCAAATACATGTGTGACCGGCGGCAAGGCTTGCCGCCCTAGCGGCAGAGGCTCGTCACCTTCGCGCCAGCGCGCGCAGATACGGGCTTTGAGCAACATTGGCAAGATGTTTGCTTGACTGGCCTGTAAGGAATAGAGAATCACATGCCGCGACGCAGCCACGTCGTAGCAGGGAGAGCAAAGATGAACACGAAACGAACGCTACGGATGTTGATCATCGCAGCTGCAATCGGCTCCAGCGGCGCCGCTTCGGCGATCCACTCGGTATCCGACATTGCGACCACCGCCTTGCTGGAAATGGAGCGGCGGGCCCAAGAGCACAACTACCAAGATATCGAAGTGCAGATTCGCCCGCTTGACGCGCGACTCAACCTCGCCGCCTGCGGGCAACCGCTTCGAGTGTTGCCAGAGAATACCCGCCGAGCACTGGGTCCTGTCAGTGTTGGTGTGCGGTGTGATGGGCCACAGCCATGGACACTCTACGTGCGGGGTCAGGTCAGCGCATCCGCCACAGTGCCCGTACTTGCCGCCTCGGTCGGCCGCGGAGAGCTCATAGGAAAACAAGACGTGGAACTCGAAGTTCGGCGAATAACCCGTGATATAGGGCCGATTGTCACCGAAATAGAAGACATCATCGGCAAAGAGGCTCGTCGCGATCTCGTGCCCGGCAGAACACTCAAGTACGCCGATCTGCGAGCCCCGGAGCTCATCGCGCGCGGCGACCTGGTCACATTGGTCAGCGGTGGCGGCGGAGTCAAGGTCAGCATGCAAGGCAAAGCGATGGCCGGAGGCGCTGCTGGCGACCGCATTTTGGTCACGAATCTGAGTTCGGGTAAGCGAATTGAAGGGGTAATCGCCGCAGATGGGTCGGTGATCCTCGAGTAACGATCACCAAAAAGACGCGAAACAAATCGGCGAAAACTCTCAAGAAACCCTAAAGTTTGAGCGGCCTTGGTCGCTAATCATCCAGAAGAAGTAATACACTGGCGCAGCCAAGAGCGCGCCTTGGAGTGGGAAATGAACCCAATCGATACAATGAACGGCATTAAGCCGGCCACGCGAGTGGACACCGACCGCCCATCTGGCGGCGTCAAAAACGGCGCTGTCAGCACGCAGGGATCGCCTGCACGCGGCAAAACGCTGGCCGATGACACCGTAGAACTGACCGACACGGCAAGTCGCCTCAACCAATTGACCCAAGACGTCGCCAAGGTCGACGGGGTTGACGTGGAGCGCGTTGAGGCCATCCGGCAACAGATTGCAGAGGGTAGCTACCAAGTCGACGCTGACCGCATCGCAGAAGCGCTGGTGAGACTGGAGAAGGATCTTATTTAATGCCCGCTGCGGCTCTGGATGCAGTAATCCCCGCACTGACGCAGGAACTCAAGGCGCTACAACAGGTCAGTGAAGCCCTGATAGCTGAACATAAGGCACTGGTTGACGTCGATCCCGGCGATCTCGAGCAGGCCATCCTCCACAAAAACCAACTGCTGACCGAACTGGCCAATCTCCGCCATGCGCGGGAAACGCTGACCGGCACAGGCAGCCTCGTCCAATTTCTTGATGACAACGCCGCCGGCGCGACCGGCGTGGATGAGGCTCGCGCTTTAATCGAACAACTGCGATCTTTGGGTAAAGCCTGTCAACAGCAGAACCAGAGCAACGGCCGACTCATCGCGGGACTGAAGGAAAACACAGAGGGCGCCCTTTCTGTACTCCGCGCAGGCGAAGCTGGCGTCACGCTCTACGGACAAGACGGCGATCGCTCGAGCGACCTCGGTAGCCGCATTTTGGGCACGGCTTAAAGCGCTCACCCATCCCGAAGCAATACCCTAAACGACCCCTTTAACGCACCTCGACCGGCAGCGGCGCAAACCGCGGTACTTGCTTGCCGTCGACCTCAACCGTCTCCATGAACATCGCCAACGGGCGCACCCAAAGGGCGCGATCGCCATAATCCGGGCGATAAATCACGAGCTCTTCTTCAGTCTCTGAGTGCTTGGCCACGCCAATCACGATGTAGTCCTGGCCCTTGTAATGTCGGTAACGACCCGGGGATGGGCGCTTGCTCATACTTCAAGCCCTCCAAAATGGCGCACCAGCTCGGCCTGTAGTTCGGCGACGTTTTCACCCATCAGCAAGAAATCGGCGTCCCGCTGTGCCAATCGATCCTCGGCGAGGTCCTCGTGAGTCTGGACCAGCTCGTCGGCGAACTTGAGCCGGCGAATCACCAAATCCTTATCCAATACGAAACTCAAACGCTCCTGCCAATCCAGTGCCAGCCGCGATACCACCATGCCACCCTCGAGGTGAGCACGGATGTCGTCGCTATCCAACGCCACACCGCGCGCTCTGACCACACCGCCCCCTTCGCGCGGATCCTCGAGATCGGCGTCTTCACCCAGCTCAAACCCCTCGGGTACGCCACCGTGAAGTAGCCAGTCGGTCATCACCTGTGCCG
>JAZBOZ010000017.1:0-4188 GCA_036351405.1 Halieaceae bacterium | reverse complement strand
TGTGTGGGGCGGTCGAGAGCAACCAGACCCCAGCGGTATCGTGGAAAAGGATTGGCGAGGCGCCGATATTCAGCTGGCAGCAGGTGCCGAAATGGGGCGTTTTTATCTCGGCTCCACGGTCGTTGCCTTGTTTCCTCGCGGGGATCTGACTTGGCAGTGCGAGCAAGGCGCGCTGGTGCAGGTGAATGGCCCACTCGCGGATCCAACACCTGCCGAGTGAATTCGCGAACCGTCGAAGCGTTCAATGAGTCCAACGTCTCTGCGCGTTGGCTGCAACGGCTAACAAAGTAAGAAATCGTAAGATCCGGCTACATCCTAGTGTCGGAGGTTGCCTCCACCGAAGCATCCAGCGGCAATTCCAGAGTGAATTGCGTGCCGATGCCTGGCTCGCTGTCGACGGTGATGCTGCCCCCATGCAAGTCGACAACACGTTTTACGATCACCAACCCCAGTCCTGTACCACCCGGATCAAAAGTACTTTTATCGTGGACTTGGGTGAACGGTTTGAAAAGCGCTGCGATGCCCGCTTCGGATATGCCTATCCCTTGGTCTTTGACGGTGAGTCGATAGCGATGGGCCGCCGCGTCAAGCTCGAAAGCGAGCGTAACGGTACTCTCGGGTGGTGAAAACTTGATGGCGTTTACCATCAGGTTGAGCACCGCTTGGGTGAGCAGTTGACTGTCGCCATAAACGGGTCTTGGTTCGCCGGTGAAGACGAGTTTGAGGTGTTTCTCCGCTGCCTGCGGTTCGGTCTGGGCGCGAATGCTGGTAAGAATGTGTCTTAGGTCGAAGGTCTTGGGGTTGAACGGCATTTTCCCCGATTCGAGTTTGGCGACATCCAGTATCGAATTTACCAACGTTAACAGTGACGTGGCGGCGATGTGGATTTTTTCCAGATAAGGGCGCAACGCCTCTGGTGTGTCACCTTTGGCAGCCAAAATTTGTGAAAAACCCATGATGGCGTTGAGGGGCGTTCGCAACTCGTGGCTTACGCTGGATAGAAAACGATCCTTGGCTTTGCTCGCCGCTTGGGCCTCATCGAGCGCACTGCGCAGTTCACGGGTGCGATCCCGCACCTTTTCGGCGAGGTGTTGGTTGGCCTCGTACAACTCAAGGCTTTTGAGCTCGAGTAGACGCTCGGCTTCTTTCCGCGCTGCGCGCTCGCGCTCAAAGCGTTTACGCCATGCGGACGCTTCTTCATTCATCAGGGTTTGCAGCGCCTTACTGTGAAGCGAGCGACAGCGGTATCTTTCTCTCCGAGCTCTTCGTAAAAAACCTCAAGCTGCTCGCCATAGAAATCACCGGCACCGAGCATCAATCCCTTGCAGAGTGGCACAAACGGATTCGCTGAATCATAGTCCACGACCAGTTCATCGGCGTGGCTCGATACCGTACCGAAGGTCGGCAGTTCGGCGTCCGGATACAGCTTTTTAACATTGGGGTGAATGACACCCTCTACGTGAGCGATCAGATCCATCGCGCAGGAAAACTTCTCTGCCAGCCCATCATAGAGCGCCGCAATGCGGTGGAACACATGACGCCCATACAGCTCTTGTAGCGTCTCTACCGGCGTGTTGGTGATGTCAGCCAGTGCTACCACCATCGCTACCATGTCGCTCGGCGGATAATTGCCGACCAGCGTATAGCTGCCGGAGACTTTCGCCTTTTCGATCATTTGATCGGCGACATCAAAGCCAAATTGTTCTTCGATGAACTCCAAAAATTCGGTGAACATCATCCCTTTCATGTTGAACTCCCATGAGTAATCTGGGTTCCCGTTGAGTTTTGGCGGGGTTGGTTGCTGATGGATGTGTCGATGATGGATGCGTTGGGTGAAGTCGGGGTTTTACCCAAATAGCGCGCCACAACGCGACGCAGTTCATCCATGTCGACCGGCTTTGACAGGTAGTCGTCAAATCCCTGGTCTAACAGCGCCTCCTTTTCGCCGACGACGGCAAATGCCGTGATACAAACCACTGGAATCGGGGTGGCTAGCTGTTCATGCACGGCTTCCAATAGTCCCAAACCATCGAGGTTTGGCATGCTGACGTCGCTGAGGAGCAGGTCAAAACGTTCGCTGCGCAACATCTCGAGCGCTTGCTGTCCATCGTTAGCGAAGCTCACCGACAGTGTCGGCGCAATCAGCGTAAGCATTTCGCCGATGACAAGGCGATTCAGTGCATCATCTTCAGCGACCAGAACCCTCGCCATGAGCAGCCGTATCTCGGTTATGCAGCGCTGTGGCTTATCTGGTGATTGACCTCGGTGAACGCCGGGGCCTCATCGGGGTACAATTCACGCAGTGCGAGAAAATCATCGAGATTGTCGAGCAGTGTATCGACGAGCACTGGATCGAAATGTGCACCACGGTTATCCCGCACGTACTTTACGGTTTCCTCTACAGTAAAGGGATTCTTGTAGGGACGCTTCGAAAGCAGCGCATCGAAAACATCAGCCAGCGCGACAATACGCGCTTTGATATCAATTTCCTCGCCTCTGAGGCCCTGTGGGTAGCCCGAACCGTCGAAGCGCTCGTGATGCTGGTGCGCAATGATTCGGCCGACTTTGAGAACCGGGAACTGATCACTACCTGACAGCATTTGCGCCCCGATTTCTGCGTGCTTCTGCATGACGATCCACTCGTCAGAACTCAGCGGCCCGGGCTTCAGGAGAATGTTGTCGGGTGTGGCGATCTTGCCGATGTCATGGAGCGGGGCGGCATGGAGCAGCGTTTCTACCTGATCGGGACTCAAACCCGCTAATTCAGCGAGCTTGGCTGAAATCATGGCCATGCGTTTGATGTGGCGCCCGGTGTCCGAATCGCGATATCCCGTCGCCATACCGAGGCGTGAGGACAGTTCAAACTCACTCATTTTGGCGAGTTCCAGTGCGTTCAAGAGATCCCGGGTACGTTGCTCCACCAGGCGGTTCAGGCGGGACTGGTGCTTGGCCAGCTTGACGTAGTTGTAGGTGCGGAGGCGAAGCTCATCAATGTCCACCGGTTTCGCCAGAAAGTCGGTCGCACCAGCGACCAGAGCGTGCTGCTTTTGCTCAGAGTTTGCGGTGATGACGATGATGGGCAAATGGGCGAAGCGCTGCTGCCCCCGCAACGCTTTTAGCACGCTCAAACCATCCATCACGGGCATGGCCAAGTCGAGCAGAACCACGTCGAAGTTCGGGTCGGCTTCAAGCAGATCGACCGCTGCACGTCCATGAACGGCTCTGGCAATCTCTGTATCCGGTTCTTCGGCAAATGCGAGTTCGATGAGATCCAGATTCAGTGGCTCGTCATCGACGGCCAAGATCCGGCTGTGCGTGGAGGACATGGCTTCACCGCGGAATAAGGTCTGAACTTGATTATCAGACGCTGCCCAAGCGATGACGAGCAGCAGAGGTGAAAGCTGTGAACTGGCTCTAGAAAAAAACCGGCTAGCAGCAAGTCGGGCGCGCGATAAGACCGCTAGTTAGTTTGCTGCGGCCGCCAGTGAATCGACGATTGTGAGGTAGCTCTCAAATCTTGATGGCGTGATGTCGCCTTTGTCGACTGCCTCGCGCAGTGCGCAGCCCGCATCATCCCGGTGGCTGCAGTCCCGGAAACGGCAATGGCCAAGATGGGGCTGGAAGTCCCTGAATCCTCGAGCGATCTCGGTGGCGGGTAGGTGGTGAAGATGAAACTCACGGATACCCGGAGAGTCGATCAGTCTGCCACCGCCGGGCAGGTGGAAGAGCTCTGCGGCTGTTGTCGTGTGCCGGCCCTTGTCAGCAGCCTCCGAGAGTTCACCAATCCGAATGTCGTGTTGTGGCAGCAAGCGTTTGATCAGTGATGACTTGCCCACCCCCGATTGCCCCACCAAGACCAGCGTCTTACCCTCGGCCACAGAGCGAATCGCGTTTGCCTCCGGATCTTCGCGGCTGGTGCATATGACGGGGTATCCCAGCTCCCGATAGATATCGAGTAAGGGCTCAATGCTTGGGTCGTGGTGCAAAAGATCCGATTTATTGAGAACGATAATGGCCGCGATGTTCTCGTGCTCGGCAGCGACCAGATACCGGTCAATCAGATTGGCAAAAGGGGTGGGCAGGGGTGCGATCACCACCAGCATCAGGTCGATGTTGGCGGCGATGGGGCGTAGCTGGCCTCTGGCGTCGGGTCTTTGCAGTGCGCTGCGGCGCGGAGCTCGTGCCACC
>JAZBOZ010000016.1:0-8382 GCA_036351405.1 Halieaceae bacterium | reverse complement strand
CGAGAACCCAAAAGACCTCAACGATCTCTATCTCCGCTCACGTAGCGAAGGGTTCGGTGACGAGGTCAAACGACGGATTCTGGTGGGCACCTACGCGCTGTCGGCGGGTTACTACGATGCGTATTTCAAAAAGGCCCAACAGGTCCGCCGCTTGATCAGCGAAGACTTCCAGCGTGCATTTGAACACGTTGATCTGATTGCAGGTCCGGCAGCGCCAGGAGTTGCCTTCCATATTGGAGAGAAGAGCCAAGACCCGCTGGCGTTGTACATGGAAGACGTTTACACGCTCTCGGTTAATCTCGCCGGATTGCCTGCTATGTCGCTACCCGCAGGAGACATTGCAGGGATGCCCGTGGGGCTGCAACTCATCGGGCGAGCCTTTGACGAAGAAACCCTATTCCGTGCCGGGGACTGCTTACAGGCTCGCACTGATTGGCACCAGCGTCGACCAGCCATGGCGGAGGTGAACCCATGAACTGGGAAGTCGTTATGGGGCTGGAGGTGCATCTGCAACTCGCCACCCAGTCGAAGATCTTCTCCGGTGCCTCGACCCACTTCGGCGCGGAGCCAAATGTGCAGGCGAATGCTGTCGACCTCGGCATGCCCGGCATGCTCCCCGTGCTGAATGAGGAAGCCGTGCGCTACGCCGTAAAATTCGGCCTCGGCATCGGCGCCCGAATTGGCCGGCGCTCCGTCTTCGACCGAAAGAATTATTTCTACCCGGATCTGCCCAAGGGCTATCAGATCAGTCAGTTCCACGAGCCCATCGTCTGCGAAGGGGTTTTTGAAGTGCCGATGCCCGACGGCTCGCTGTTTCCAGTACGGATTACGCGAGCGCATCTTGAGGAGGACGCCGGTAAATCAGTACACGATTTATTCCCAGGACAAACAGGGATCGACCTCAACCGGGCAGGCACGCCGTTGCTGGAGATCGTGACCGAACCCGATTTCCGCACCGCGGAGCAGGCCGTTGCCTACCTCAAGGCTTTGCATGCGCTGGTGACCTACTTGGGCATTTCCGACGGCAATATGGCAGAGGGCTCGATGCGCTGCGATATCAATATTTCTCTGCGACCCAGCGGTAGTGCGGAACTCGGCACCCGGACCGAGATCAAGAACGTCAACTCGTTCAGATTTGTAGAGCGAGCGATTGAAGTCGAAGTCGAGCGGCAGCGCGACCTGCTGGAGGACGGTCTCAGCGTCGTCCAGGAAACGCGCTTGTACGACGCTGACCGCAATGAAACCCGCAGCATGCGAAACAAAGAGGTTGCCAACGATTATCGTTACTTCCCCGAGCCAGATCTGCTGCCGATTGAGCTCGACGATGCCTACATCGAAGCAGTTCGCGCCTCCCTGCCCGAACTGCCGGGCGCAAAACGCAGTCGCTTTATCGAGCAATATGGACTCAGCGATTACGACGCCTCGCTGCTCGTACCTGACCACGCCATGGCCGATTACTTTGAAACTGCTACGAAACTGAGTGGCGAACCCAAGCTGACCGCCAACTGGATTTTGGGTGACCTGAGCGCGGGCCTCAATCGCGAGGCACTATCCATCGCGCAGAGTCCAGTTTCTGCTGACAAGCTGGCCGGATTAATCACCCGGATCGCTGATAACACGCTCTCCAGCAAACTTGCGAAACAAGTCTTCGAGGCCCTGTGGTCTGGCGAAGGCAGCGCCGACGACATCATTGAGGCGCGCGGGCTCAAGCAAGTGAGCGATAGCGGCGCGCTCGAAGGCCTGGTTGACCAGGTGATTAACGACAATCCCGCTCAGGTCGACCAGTATCGTGCCGCACCTGAGGACAAAAGGAAAAAACTGTTGGGATTCTTCGTCGGCCAAATCATGAAGGCGTCGAAAGGCCAGGCCAACCCACAGCTGGTCAACCAGCTGTTAGCCCACAAGCTCGACCCGTGACCGGAATTAATTATCAGGCACTCGCCCCTTCATGAAGCGCTCACGGTTCTCTCGCTTTTTATCAGCGTTTTTGCGCAGCAGAACATAAACCGCACCCGTGCCACCATGTGCAGGCTGAGCCGAATGGAACGCCTGCACGGCATCTAGGTCCTGCAACCAACGATTAACGTACCCTTTCAACACCGCGGTGCGTTCGCGATCCGGTTTGCGTTCGCCTTTCCCGTGCAAGATCAGTACCGTGCGCAGACCCAGCGACAGCGAATCGCGAATAAAGCCCGCAACTTCCTCTCGCGCTTCCTTAACCGTCATCCGATGCAGATCGAGCCGAGCCTCGATGTCATAGCGCCCCATGCGGAGCTTTCTAAACACGCCGTGCTGGATGCCCGGTCGCTTAAACTCAAGCACATACCACGCGTCTAGCGGCTCAATGCCCTCGTCAACCAGGGGATTAACGGGCTTTTGATTGAGCCCTAGCGCAGCTTCGCGCCGGACATCGGTGTCAACGGGGCTGCTACGGCGATGCAGGCGTTCCCTGGGCTCACGCTTGAGTGGCCGCACACCAGCCATTTCCTCAGCAAACAGGTCGTCGTCAGTCATGGTGAGATCGTAGCGGTCAGGTTCATAGTCAGTATACTGATGTAGTGCTCAAGGAGGATCACAAGATGCAAGGGAATGTTGTCACGGGTGCCGGCTACTTTTTTCGCGGACTCAGTATGCTGCCGAACCGTGGTATCCGCCTGTTCGTACTCATACCGCTAATCGCCAATATCGGCTGTTTTCTACTGCTCGGCGGGATCGCTTGGAACTATATTGTTGCCGTCAACGACTATTTGTTGGGCAACCTGCCAGACTGGCTGGGATTCCTGAGCTGGATCCTCATGCCACTCATGTGGATTATGGGCGGCCTCGCTACCGGATACTTCTCAACCTTTCTGGTGCTGCTGTTTACCTCGCCCTTCCACTCGCTGCTCGCTGAGAAGGTGGAAGAGCAGGTCACGGGGCAGCCTCTGCCAGCGCTTGAGGGAATTGGCGCAGCCTTGGCGGAAATACCTCGGGGCATTGGCCGGGAGATCCGTAAACTCCTCTATTACCTACCGAAAGCCTTGATCGTGCTGGTAGTGAGTTTCATCCCGGGCCTGAACGCAGTCTCGCCGGTGCTTTGGTTCTTGCTGGGCGCCTGGATGATGAGCCTGCAGTTTGTCGATTATCCGATGGACAATCACCGCTTACCTTTCCGGGAAGTGCGAGATGCCTGCGGCGCTAGACGTCTAAGCAGCATGGGGTTTGGCGGAGTCGTAGCCTTCGTATCGGGCATCCCGTTGCTCAATATGATCGTCATCCCAGCAGCGGTGATTGGGGCGACACTGTTGTGGTGCGATGAGATGCGACCCTCGATCAAGAGCCGCAGCTGAGATCAATCGAGCAGGCCTTCAGGGGGAGACACGCACTTAAGGCGCTCACCCAGCAGTGCTTCGATATCGGGCAGCAAGAAGGCGTCATCTTCACTGGCAAAACTGATTGAAACACCCTTGGCACCGGCGCGACCCGTGCGTCCGATCCGGTGCACATAGTCCTCCGGATCTTCCGGCAGATTGTAATTGACCACATGGCTCACGCCATCGACGTGAATGCCCCTGCCGGCGACGTCAGTCGCAACCAGCACCGAAATTTTGCCTTCCTTGAAGTTGGATAAGGTCTTGGTTCGTTTAGCCTGCGTCACTTCGCCCGACAGAATGCCGCAAGAGATACCCGCCTTGCGGAGTTTTTCGTGCAGATGACGGACCTGATCACGACGATTGGCAAAGACGATGACGCTCACCGCAGCCGGGTCACGCAGAATCTTCAACAAAACCTTCAGTCGCTCTCGACTGGAGACTAAATATACGCGCTGATCGACGGAGTCCGTCGCCACCCGCTCCGGCTCGATCTCAACAGTGACCGGCTCAAAGGTCCACTGACGCGCCAGATTCATAATGTCCTGGGTAAAGGTGGCCGAGAAAAGCAGTGTCTGGCGGTCTTCTTTACGCGGCGTCGATCGCACAATGCGCTTCACTTGTGGAATGAATCCCATATCCAGCATGCGATCAGCTTCATCGAGGACAAGCGTCTCGACCCGGTCGAGAAACAGATCTCGGCGCTCCATGAAGTCGATCAAGCGTCCCGGCGTCGCCACCACTAAATCCGTGACTCGTGACCGAACCTTGTTCAGCTGTTTTTGGTAATCGGCACCGCCGATCAGTGTGACTGTGTTCAGACCGGTGTACTTGCCCAGCTCTTCGGCGTCGGCGGCAATCTGCATCACCAATTCTCGGGTGGGTGCAATAACCACAGCGCGGGGCTCAGCAAGGAAACGCTCACCTTCAACGGGGTGATTCAGTAAATCACTGAAGACGGTGATCAGAAACGCGGCAGTCTTGCCCGTACCTGTCTGGGCCTTACCAATGGCATCGTGCCCCTGAAGCGTATGCGGAAGCACTTGTGCCTGAATTGGCGAACAATATTCAAAGCCCAGTTCGGCGATACCGCGCATGAGCTCCGGACGTAAATTGAGGTCATGGAACCGTGTTTTCCCCTCGGCTGGCGCCACCTCAAAGGAGGCGGGATCCCACGCTTCGTTGTGATTTTTCTGCTTTCGACTCAAATGGATTTCAACGTTCGTAATGAATGGCGGCAGCAGTCTAACACAGGCTTTGCATGCTAAAGTTCGCGCCCGCTCAGCCACCGACCCAGCCGCCCGCCATGTCCGCCAACACGCCAACCAAGCTAGGTCATGAATTGCGGCAGCTTTGGAGAATTGCCTGGCCGTTGCTGGTCGCACAAACGGCGCAAATGGGGACTGGCGTGGTAGACACCGTCATGGCGGGTCGCTACAACGATCAGGATCTCGCGGCGATCGCCATTGGATTCAATATCTGGCTGCCCTTGTATCTGTTGATTCTGGGCACGCTTTTCGCCACTGCCACCATTGTCGCCCAAGACTTCGGCGCAGGCCGACTACAGCATATCCGTGACCAACTACCTCAGGCGCTTTGGCTGTCATTGTTCATAAGCCTGCTGCTGGCGCCGATCTGCTATTTCAGCCAACCAGTTCTGAGTTTATTGGGACTTCAAGCGAGCACCGCCCTGAAAACCGAGGCCTATATTCAGATGGTTGCGTTTGGTTTTCCGGCGGTAGGCATTTTTATGGCGCTGCGTTATCACACACAAGGGGTTGGCTCGACGACGCCGTTCGCCGCCGCGAGTATCACCGGCTTCCTCGCCAACATCCCCCTCAACTACGCTTTCATCTACGGGCATTTTGGCCTGCCGGCCATGGGGGCTGAGGGTTGTGGTGTGGCAACGGCCCTGTCCATGTGGCTATCTGCAGTGATTATCGTGGCCTACGTGCTAACCGCCCGATCGCTGCGACCTTACCTACCGCCCGCCCGGCCGGTAGCACCCGACTGGCAGCAAATGAGAGAGATCCTGCGAATTGGCGTACCCGTCGGACTGACTTTCTTCCTGGAGGTCGGAGTGTTCTCGCTGATCGCTCTGATGGTGGCAACCCTGGGTGATACCGCGATGGCTGCCCATCAGATCGCCTTCAATATCTGGGACATGTTTTACATCCCGATGCTGGCCGTTGGTACCGCCATGGCGACGCGGATTGGCCACGCAATCGGCGCAGGCTCCGAGCTCAGAATTCGGCAAGCGCTGTTGGTAGGATCGGTGATGGCAGCCGCCATCAGCTTGCTGACTATGGTGATTTTGCTGACCGTACCCGAGAAGATCATCAGTATTTACACCGATTCCGCCGACATCCGCGAACTGGCCACGCGACTGATCAGGCTGGCGGCCTTCTTCATCCTGATGGATGCCGTACAGATTGTCGGCTCGTTCATCATGCGCGCCTACAAAGAGACGCGTTTCCCCTTCGTGGTCACCACGATTTCTTACTGGATGATCGCTCTACCCGTTGGCTGGTGGCTGGGCTTCCAACGCGCTGACAACGTCTCCGATGGTGCGGCAGGTTTCTGGTACGCGATTATCATTGGCATTTCCGTGTGCGCTGCACTGATCATCTGGCGGGTTAAAGTGCTGCTGCAGCGCCCGCTGCCGACAAAGCCTGAGACAGATACTGCCGCTGCAGAGATTGCCGGCAACGCGCTCAGCTAGCGCTGCAAGCGGCGCAGCCGACTCGCGGCTTCAGGGCCAGATTTTGCTGCTCTGAGCGGCGGAAATCATAGATCGATAGCCGGCCCCAAGCGACGGACTCGCCCGCGAGCAGCATCAGAGCGGTGTTGGCCTGCATCATCGCAACCGCCCCAACGACAGGCCCCATCACGCCGAGCCGCGCACAACCACCCGCCTCTGCCTCGGCCGCCTGCGGCGCCAAACAGTGGTAACAGCCTTCAGCGCGTTGCGGACCAAATGCCATCCACTGGCCACTCATTTGAATCGCCGCACCCATGATCCACGGTATCGCGTGCGCTCGAGTTGCATCCTCGATGACGCATCGAGCCGCGTGTGAGTCGGTTGCATCGATCACTAGCGAAGCCCCCTCGAATAACGCCCCAGCGTTGTCGGGCTCGGCCTTGGCAGAAACAGATTCAACGTGAATGTCGGTGTTCATCGCGCGGGCACGGGCTGCCAATACCTCAGCTTTCTGGAGACCCACGTCCGCCTCGGTAAAGGCAACCTGACGCGGCAGATTACTGAGCTCAATGTGGTCGTGATCTACCAACCTGAGACGTCCTACACCGGCAGCAGCAAGGTACAAGGCCAGCGGACAGCCCAAGCCACCACAGCCAACGATCACGACCTGCGAGGCGGCAAGCCTTGCCTGGCCCTCGATGTCTAGACCCGGCACCAAAATCTGTCTTGAGTACCGCACCAAGGCTTCATCAGACAGCATGCCAACAGCCTCCAGTCACTCGCTCATGGCCGCCCAGATCACGACGCGACGCCACCTGCAAAAATCCGGCATCACCAAGCAGCGCGCGCACGGATGAAGCTTGCTCGTAGCCATGTTCAATCAACAGCCAACCACCGGGCTCGAGATGTTGCGGTGCGGAAGCAATGATGGACCGAATCGCCGTGAGTCCATCATGACCTGACACCAGCGCCATTCTGGGCTCTGCCCTCAGGTCGCCCTGATCCAGGTGGGGATCGTCTTCAGCGATGTAAGGTGGATTCGTCACCACTAACGGCCACGCCCTTTCGCCGAGCGCAGTGAACCAGTCGCTGTGTAGCCACTCCACAGCAAGACCCAGTTTGCGACCGTTAACGGTCGCCTGCTCGAGTGCTTGACGGCTTTTATCAACCGCGGTGACCTGCAAGCTCGGTCTAGATGCCTTGAGCGCCAGTGCGATCGCGCCGCTACCTGTACCGAGATCCAGTACCGATTCAGCCGCATCCGATTCGATTCGCTGCAGCGCCCACTCCACCAAGGTTTCCGTGTCCGGTCTGGGAATCAGCACATCCGGGCTAACCTGAAGCGATAACGACCAAAAATCGCGCTGCCCCGTCAGGTAGGCGACTGGCTCACCCGCTGCTCGCCTTTGGAATAACGTATCAATGCGAGCCAACTGCTCTGCGGCCAACTCGTCTTGGCTATGGGCAAACAGCCAGGATCGATCACAGCCCAGCGCATGCTGAACCAGCACTTCCGCATCGCGACGCGGGAGCGACGTACTCGATAGCAGGTCGGCTACCCGCATCAACTGTCAGCCATGGCCGCCAGCTGATCTGCCTGATGCTCCTGTCGCAGCGGCTGAATCAGCGAATCCAGATCACCCGCCAGCACCTCATCGAGTTTGTAGAGCGTCAGATTAATACGGTGGTCGGTAACTCGGCCCTGAGGATAGTTGTAGGTACGAATACGATCTGAACGGTCGCCTGTGCCCACCAGATTACGGCGCTCCTCGGCCTGCTCAGCGGCGGCTTTCGCCTCGCTGGCGGAAGCCAGTTTGGCCTGTAACAGCGACATGGCCCTGGCACGGTTTTTATGCTGCGATCGTTCGTCCTGACACTCAACGACGATGCCCGTCGGGATATGTGTCAGCCGCACCGCCGAATCCGTGGTGTTGACGTGCTGACCGCCTGCACCCGAAGAGCGAAATGTATCGACCCGCAGATCGGCTTTGTTCACTTCGACGGCCTCAACCTCATCGGGCTCAGCCATCACCGCCACCGTGCAGGCGGAGGTATGGATACGCCCCTGCGACTCGGTCTCCGGCACGCGTTGAACTCGGTGGGCACCCGACTCAAATTTGAGATGCGCGTACACATCATCGCCACAAACCCGAGAGATCAGCTCCTTGTAGCCGCCATGCTCTCCGGCCCTCTCGGATATGACCTCAATGCGCCAACCCTTGGTTTCGGCATAACGGCTGTACATGCGAAACAGATCCCCCGAAAAAATCGCGGCTTCATCACCACCGGTGCCGGCACGAATTTCCAGAAAAACATTATTGGCATCCCGGG
>JAZBOZ010000015.1:0-3314 GCA_036351405.1 Halieaceae bacterium | reverse complement strand
AGCGAGCGGTATCGTCAAAGTTTTTGGGTTCAACCGGATACACGGTCGCGCCCGGCATGGCCGCGCTGCACGCGACGGCAACGCCCGCGGTGAGGCCGCCACCCCCACAGCACACCAGCACATCGGCCTCCGTCACGCCGGCTTCCGCGGCCTGCTCGGCGATTTCAAGACCGACCGTACCCTGCCCGGCGATCACCCGCGGGTCGTCGTAGGGTTTAATGAGGGTCAGCCCGCGTTCGGCCGCCAACTGCTCACCCAAGGCCTCACGACTCTCCTGACCCCGCTGATAAATCACAACCTCGGCGCCCAGTCGGCGGGTGTTGTCGAGTTTGATCGCGGGGGCATCGTGGGGCATCACGATCACCGCCGGCACACCGAGCTGACGCGCGGCCAGTGCCATGCCCTGGGCGTGATTGCCCGAGGAGTAGGCGATCACCCCTCGCTGGCGTTCCTCCGCAGAGAGCGAGGAGATCGCGTTGCAGGCGCCACGATATTTGAAGCTTCCGCTGTGTTGCAGGCACTCGGCTTTGACGAAAACGCGCCTGCCCACCCAGTCATCGAGTAGCGGATTGTTGAGCAGCGGCGTGCGGCGGGCGCGTCCCTTGAGGCGGTTGGCGGCAGCGCGGATGCTGTCGATATCCGTCATGCAATCTCTCCTGTGGTTATTTCTGCTGGCTCAGCAATCTATCCAGTGAATGATTTCATCTTCGAGGTGATCAAGATCCACCTCCGACTCGGAGACGGTTCTGCCACGCACCGAGCTTGTGGCTTTGTGGACGAGGCCCGGGCGCCCGCTCTTCAACCAGTGCCAGTCGGGTAAATCTTTACCCTCGAACACCAGCCGATAGGCGCAGGTCGCGGGCATCCAGGCGAACTCCTCGGGTTTCATCTCCCGCAGGTCGATGCAGTCATTCACCCGGGTCTTGCGATTAGCGTAATCAGTGCAGCGGCCGCTCTTACGATCCAGCAGCTGGCAGGCGACCCGGGTGTAATACACCTCCCCGGAGTCCTCGTCTTGCAATTTATGCAGGCAGCATTTGCCGCAGCCATCGCACAAGGCCTCCCACTCGGCATCGCTGAGTTGGGACATGGGTTTGTCCCGCCAGAACCCGGGACTGAGCTGTTCAAGATCCATCATGTTCCACAGTATAGATTCGAATAGCATGGACAGATCACCCCAAAGTGCGAGAGCGTTGCGTTTTGCAACGCTGCCGATAAGAGGAGTACGCGAAATGGATGCGCAGGTCACCACGCTGGTCCGCGACGAGATCGCACAAATGTATCTGGCGCCGGAGCCGGAAGTGATGCAGTCGCTGGTGGCGGAGGCCACCGCGGCCACCCAGGAAGTCGATCGCGAGGCGGTTCGTCTGGAGGCAATCGACTGGGTTGAACGCTGCCGCAAGAAGAGTGACAAAGCGGGCACGCTCGACGCCTTCTTGCAGGAGTTCGGACTCTCTAATCAGGAGGGAATTGCCCTCATGTGCCTCGCAGAGTCGCTGCTGCGCGTGCCTGATGCAGAAACCGCCGATCGTCTGATTGCCGAGAAAATCCACGAAGGGGACTGGGTCTCCCATCGGGGTAAGTCGCGATCGGGGCTGGTGAACGCTTCTGTCTGGGGCTTGATGCTCACGGGTAAGATTGTGTCCCTTGACGACGACATGGCTGAGGAGCCGGCGTCGTGGATGCGGCGTCTGGTCACGCGTATGGGTGAGCCGGTAGTGCGCGGGGCCGTGCAGCAGGCGATGCGGATCATGGGCGGGCAGTTTGTCTTGGGCCGTACTATTAGTGAAGCCATGCAGCGCGCCCGCAAGGAGACCCACGCGGGTGATCGATACGCGTTCGACATGTTGGGCGAGGGTGCTCGCACAATGACCGATGCAGAAGCGTATGAAGCTGCCTACGCGGCTGCGATCAACGAAATCATTCGTCGCCGGGGTGACGGCGATGTGTTTTCCGCCGATAGCATCTCGGTCAAGTTGTCGGCGCTGCATCCTCGCTATCAGTTCAGCCAGCAGGATCGCGTATTTTCGGAGTTGTACCCGCGTCTCAAAAAACTGGCTTTGCAGGCCAAGCAGGGTCGTATCGGTCTGAGCATCGATGCCGAGGAGTGCGAACGCCTCGAGTTGAGTCTCGATCTTTTTGAAAAGCTGGCGCGTGATCCGGAACTTGAGGACTGGGATGGTCTCGGTTTTGTGTTGCAGGCTTACCAAAAAAGGTCCGCCGCCGTGGCGCGCTGGCTGGTTGCGCTTGGAGAGGCGACGGAGCGACGTTTGATGGTGCGTCTGGTCAAAGGCGCCTACTGGGATTCGGAGGTAAAACGCGCCCAGGAGAAGGGGCTCGAGGACTATCCGGTATTCACTCGCAAGACGCACAGCGACGTGTCTTACGAAATGTGTGCCCGCATTCTCCTGGCTTCACCCGAAGCGGTATACCCACAGTTCGCGACCCACAACGCTTATACCATTGCTATGGTACGAGCACTTGCCGACAGCGAATCCCACTACGAATTCCAGCGTTTGCACGGCATGGGTCATCTGCTGTACGAAGAGATCATGACCCTGCATCCGGAGACGCGCGTGCGGGTTTATGCACCGGTTGGCAACCACCGTGACCTGCTGCCTTACCTGGTGCGTCGACTGTTGGAAAACGGTGCCAATAGCTCGTTCGTGAATCGTTTCCTCGACGCCAAGGTGCCCGCTGACGTGCTGGTTGAAGACCCTGTTGAGGCCACGTTCCAGTCACCTGAATACCGGCATGCGCAGATCCCCGTGCCGCGGGAGCTGTATCGGAACCAGCCACTGCCATGGATCAATTCAGCGGGAAGGGATTTGACCCACGAGCCGCATGTCGTCGCGATGTTGGACGCTGCGCGTGCGGCCGTCGAAAAGCAGCACGAAGCAGCGCCGATTGTTGCCGGTCAGCGCCATCCGGGGCTGGCAAAGCCCGTATTCTCGCCGATGGATCGTGATCAGACGATCGGCACGGTCATTGAGGCGGAGCCGGGCGACATCGACGCGGCCCTAAATAGCGCGCGGGCGGCGCAGGCTGAATGGGATCGCGCAGGTGTTGAACATCGCGCCCAGATCATCGAGCGGGTCGCCGAACTCATGGAAGAAGAACTCGAGGCGCTGGTGGGCCTGGTGGCATTGGATGCGGGGCGTATTCTCGAGGATGGTGTCGATGAGGTCCGTGAAGCCGTCGATTTCTGTCGCTATTACGCAGCACAAGCCAGGGCCTTACAGGGTGAAGTCACGCTGCTGCCCGGCCCCACCGGCGAGCACAACCAGCTGTCACTGCATGGTCGCGGAGTTTTT
>JAZBOZ010000014.1:0-6994 GCA_036351405.1 Halieaceae bacterium | reverse complement strand
TCACCATCCATGTCTGCGTCTGCTGGCTCTAGAGTGCCGGTCATCTCAGGTAGCTCGAGTCTATTGTCGGCCACATAGCTGCCCTCACCGGAACCGAAGAAAATCTCACCATAAAGCTGCTGGCTGAAAACGCCATTAACGCGCTGTATCAAAATGTCCTTATTATCATCTTGATCGACATCTACCGACTTCAGAAACAAAGTATTCGCCTCTTCATGATAAAATGGCAAGTAAGACGTATTAACCTCAAATTCCAAGCCGCCTTTGTTGAGCAAAACAGAGAGAAACTCAGGGCCCACATTGGTGTTTGTCAAAACAATTAAATCTTGGAGACCATCGTTGTTAATATCCTGATTAATCACATCGCCCATATATGCCAGATTCAGCGTAGAACCGTTGTAGTCGTATGTCCAAGGTTCATCGGGTTCGCCTGTTACCACTGCATCAGGCAAACTATTGAGGCTAGAAACCGCCTTTTCATATAAACCGTTGTTTTGCCGCTGATAGATAGCAATTCCCCACTCTTTTACACATTGATAAAACGTACAGGAGTTGTCAGCCTCGGTCGTAACAAGTTCCAATTGACCATCACCTGTCAGGTCTACTAGATGGGAAGCATGCCCATAATTAAATCGCTGCGGATGACGTGTGAAGTTACCCAGACCATCGTTAAGCAAGAAAAAGCCACCCTCAAAGGGTCCGCCCTTGCCGTTGTCTGCCGGGTCATCCGCTGGCCCAGTAGTGCCCATATACAGGTCAATATCGCCATCATTGTCGATGTCGCCTGCCGCGATCGAGTGGGTATAGCCTTTGTATTCGGACAGCCGCTTAAGCTCGTAAAACCCCCCGCCAACGCTCATAAGCACGTGATCGTAAGACTGCCAATATTCGGGAGGCTCATAACGCACATAGCCCTCAGTATGATTTGCAAATGCAACGTCCTCAAAGCCATCACCGTTGAGGTCGGCTACCACTGCCTCTCGAAACGGTTCGAACTCTGGAATGACCCCGTCTACAAAAAGGTCAGTGGTCGTATCAACGAGAGAGCCGCTGTCTTTATCGAATGAGTAAATCGCGGTGTATGGCTTGTCTCCACATCTAGGCATATCGCCAAAGCAGCTTGTTGAAATGTACTGCTTGATGATGCTGTGCCTTGTGACGTCACTCAAAAATGCATATGCCGGTATACCGGTATAGTTCTTGCCAAAGTCTGGGAGATACGAAAATTCCGTGGTGGCATCTCCTCGGATCAATGAATATCTGGGGTCATCATTTTTTATCGTAATTACAGCGTTTTGCGGTGGTGTCAAAACCCGGACAGGGCTGCTTAAATGGACCTCGATACCCTCATCGTTCTCGTATTTTTCGTCACCGATAACTTTGACGACTATCGTCTTACTTGAATTACCTGTTGAGAACGTCACGGATCCCGACTGGGCCTCATAATCAACAGAAGGTGCAGCATCCACTCCGCTTAATGAGTAATCAACGCTAGCAGAGACAATCGCTTCGCGATCAAGTTCGAAAATGACCTCAACGCTGGTGACATCATCATCGCCCTCGTCCACAATCAGGTTCTTAATCGTTATGCTTGGGAACTTCCTTAGCGAGAACTCAATGGTTTGCGTGGTCGTTGCGCCATCATCATCGGTGACTGAAATCTCTAGCTCGCCCGAGCTGTCGCCATCAATTGCAGGAGTAATAATTCCAAGTGATGCTGAATTAGCATCAGTGAGCGATAACGGCTCACCAGATATTTGCGTCCATTCATAGGAAACGATGCGGCCATCAATGTCATTAGCATTGACAGAAACCGTATATTCAAATTGTTCACTGAGTATTTGAGTCTCGAGCTGCTCGACAATCGGAGCCTGATTCGGCGGGCTGCTACTTGATGCAGTCTCGCCTCCGCCGCCACCACAGCTTGCGATCGACAAAGCAGTGCCAATCGCCATCAAAAAGGTCTGTGTACGCATCAGGGCTCTCTTTTTGCATTCAGAGATAGAATTGCTGGGCCAATACTCCAGATTCAATAGGAGATTTACTTACACGGAACTGTAGTGCTCCCAGTTATTCGGACACCGGTTTATGCAGCCACTGCCAGCTGCTGGTTCCAAGCCTCGCGCACCTGATCGGGTGTGCGATAGCCGTGGCGCTGCAATATCCAGTTGGTGTTGTAATACGTCGTGAACCTCGACAGTGCCTCTCGGAGCAGGTTTTCATGTCTCCAGTGATACTGCCAGAGCAATCTGAGGTCGGAAGCCATACGCATGCTCGGCTTGGTGACGGATTCACCGCAGGCCGGTGAGACCGATGGCAACTTCGCCGACGGTAGCGCACGTCGCGTCGCGATTGCCGGGAACGTGGAACACGTCGAAGTTTTCGAGCCGCTGGGTATACGCGCAGACCGGCCACCCCGCCGTGGGGGCCATCGCTAATGCGGTGAGTTTTGCTTGGGCGTTGGGCGCCGTGTTCCCTTTCTTGGCCGGCTGACCGATAGAAGCTGTTACCGTGGGTAGGTGTGGGCTTTTATCAAGAGAGTAGCGATCTCGTCTCTTACTGACTGTGAATGAGTGACCATCAATGACTGCCATACCTGACGTTATCATCCAGCCGCGTTTCAGCGAGACCGATGCGCTAGGTCACATTAATAATGTCGCCATATCGAGTTGGATTGAGTTTGGTCGCACGCGGTTGTTGGCGGAACTGGCGCAGGCCAGTGCTGCCTCAGCGCCGGAAAGTTGGGTCGTGGTGTCAGTATTGATCGAATTTGTCGCCGAGAGTTTCTTCGGTGAGGACGTGGTACTAAAGACCACAAAACTCTCCTTCGGCAATACATCAATGACGGTCGAGTGTGAGCTATGGCAAGCAGGGCGCTTGACCGTTCGCGGTAAGTCAGTCCTTGTGCATCGGGATGCTGAAACGGGCGCGAAGAAACCGATTCCGGCTGCGCTGAGGCAGACATTGTAGCTGGCAGTCTTATCTGGCATGGCTGCTTGCGAGGCGTGAACAGGTTTTGGCGGTGTGCGATCGTTTTACTTGAGGTTGGTGAGACAACCCAATAACCGAGTGCGGGGGGCTTCTTCCCTTCACGGGTGAAATCTATTTTCGCCGAGGGGCAATAACCATGATGAATGAAAAACCGCTATTGAGCGCTAGCTTTGACCCTAAGGTGAAGACCTACTGGCTCATCTTTGCTTTTCTTCTGGGCTTCATGACGGTGATCGGCATCGTTTTGCTACCCCTCGTTGTTATCGTGGGCTGGCAGGTCGCGCAGCGAATGCTCGACGCCATGTCTGCTGAGTTGTTTGCACGGAAGCTCGTGGTTAAACGTGGCGTACTTTTTAGGGTTGAGAAATCCATTCCCTTGGAGAAGATCACCGATGTGGGTTTGACCCAAGGGCCTCTAATGCGCGCTATGGGTCTCTATCGACTGGATCTGGAAACGGCGGGGCAATCTGGTTCTGGCGCGTTGGTCTCGCTCTTGGGCGTCATTGATGCAGCGCAGTTTCGGGAGCGGGTGCTGGCGCAGAAGGATCGCTTGCAGCTATCCGGTGACCAAGGTGGCGAGCGCCATGCTGAGAGCGACCAACTGTCGGGGATTCTTGAGAGCGTCCGCAACATAGAGCGGATGCTCGCCGAGCGGGACTGAGCGGCTGTACACCGGCTTTGAACGGCCTCTTTGTGATTTTCCTGCTCCGCCGCCTGCAGCTTTTAGCAGCCAGATGGGCAGGCTGTAAGGGCGCTCAGGGCAGAACGCGTTTGTCGGCGTAGTGGGCGTGATCAAAGGGCTCTACGCTGTTATCACCCGATGTATTGGCCAGATCACGCTCACTGCGCACTGTGTTGCGACCCTCATGCTTTGCTAGGTACATCGCATCGTCGGCGCGCGCCATGACGGCTTTCAACGTGTCTTCCTTGGTCAACGCCGCGATGCCGACAGAGACTGTGACCGCGCGATCGTCGAGCAACTCTGCGTCGGCAATAAAGGCCCGAATCTTCTCGCCGAAGTGCAGTGCGCCCTCGAAGTCAATACCCATGGCAACGATGGCGAATTCCTCGCCACCTAATCGGTAGGTGGCGTCGACATCGCGGGTACGTTGCCTGCACAAGTCGGCAATGCCCTGAAGTACCTGATCGCCAGCGGCATGTCCGAGCTCGTCATTGATCCGTTTGAAGTGATCGATATCAAAGGTGATGAGGTAGAACGACGTGCCAACACGCTCGAGCTCCGCCATGGCCCGGTGCATGTGTGCTGTGAAGCTCGCGCGATTGCCGACACCGGTCAATGGATCCTCACTCGCCATACGCGATAGTGCCGTCTGGTAGTTGAGACTAAACCGTGCATACAAGTACGCGAAGCAATTGTTGAGTGCCAGTGTGATCACGACTTCGGCGGTGTCCAGTACCGAGGTGCCCGACAGCAACACCGGCAGCAAGCCGATCACGGCGATACTGTTAATAGCCAGTCCCTCATTGGGGCGGACTAGAAAATAGCTGGCGGCCATCGTGGGGTACGCCCAGAGGATGAGCGAGGGCCCAACGATATGGTTAACGGCCACCACTACTGTCATGTAGCACAGCGTGACGATAATGCTCGGGGTGCGGACCTTGTGTGTGCGCCACACGTAGGCGAAAGCTGCTGCAACAACAACCACGATAGAAAATTCGACAGCAGCAGCGAGTAGCTGGCCACTGATGGCGCGGTAGATCGCGAATGGCGTAACACCGATCACGCCAAACGATGAGAGAGTGAGCAACACGAGTTCCTCACGTGATCGCCTCCGAGTACTACTGGACGCAGTAGAACTATCGGGTTTGCTCTTTATCGACATGATTCTACGGGGTCTCCGTCATAGAAATGTCACTGCCATTCGATTGTTATTTTTGGTTGTGGCGCGTAAGCAGCGCGCAGGTACCCGAACCTGAGCCTTAAGCTAGAATATACCGGCAAAATCATAAGTTTGCGCGTCATTCGCCATCCCGCTCCGGTGACGGAGCTGCCATAACCTAAGGCATGGACATATTGATGGCCTGTGATGCCGACCGCGCTCGCCTCGCGGGCTTCTTTGTCGGAGCATCATGAACGTCTCTCGTCAAAACCTAGATTACTTTTCGGGGGCAGTACAGTCGATTACAGCACCCGTTTTAAGCGGCGCGCGGAGAAGCTATTTACGCTGCAGAATCGTATGGTCGCTGGGATCGGACCACGATCGAGTTCTGGTAGGGATGAGTTTTCGCGGAAGCGCTGAGCGCCATAGACTTCAAGCCTCTGACGCTCGCTTCAGCGATCGGTTTCTAGCCGGTCGTGCTCCAGCGATTGCGCCGCCGTAGGTACAAACTGCCCAACAACGCGATGGCCAGGCCAATGGCGATAGAGAACTCTGTCGGTACTGGAACTGGCTGGGCCGACCGACGGACTCGTTGCACAGGCTCACTGCTGAAATCCTCGAAAGTCACGCTGGCGCCAATCGGTGACGCCGCATCAGGCACCAGTGACACCACCAGTCCGCACACCGCGCTTCCATCGCAAGCGCCGATGGTCTGACTGACTTCATTGGAGAATACAAATGAAAAGGCATTGCCCATGTTGTAGTTGGTGCTGGGTGAGAACACGGACAGACTTACCCCCTCGTTCGGGTCATCGCCAAAGGCGCCGCCGTCGAGGTTGTAGGCCAGCGCCATAAAGGTATTTGCAGGATTTTCCATGTCCGCAGTGAGCTTGTCGTAAACGACGGTAGTGGCACCCGGCAGATCTCCAAAGCCTCGGAAGGTCACCTCGGCGTAATCGAGCTCATTACCAAACGGCAGACCAAAGAGGTCTGAGATGGTTCGCGAGACGGCATAGATTTGGCCATCGCCATCGAGATCGGTACCGCGGAAGTAACCGGTCACAGATGCCCCGTTGGAAAATCCGGTTTGCGTGAACTGAAAGGTCACCGTTTGCGCCTGTCCCCAAGACAGGCTTGCGCTGCCGGCGAGCAGCAGTCCAAGAAGTACGCGCTGAAAAAATTGCATGTTGTTACCACCTCTGTAGTGAATGGGATGTAAAGCCGCTCGGTGGTTCGTGACCCTCCGGTAGCGGCGGTTGCCGTATCGGGAAATGAGCGCGCTCCGGTACGGCAACTGCCCAAACACTAGCCTCGTGTGTCTCGGTGGCATAACTCTGCTGGATTATAAAATGCTATTAAATCAATGTCTTATGAATCTTCAGAAAATCTTGAGCTAAACCTCAAGCCTTCCAGAGTGAACTTCAGCGCTGGGCTAACGGCAGGGACGCTTGCGGCTAGCCGCAGTAGGGAGGAGGTTGGTTCAAATGCTGGCAGAGGTCGGGCAGCTTGCCGCGCGACGCCCAGAACGCGCTAAGGCCAGTCTGATCAATCAGTTGTTGAACGCGCGGATGGCGCCTAAACGCATTGAGTCCATCCAGGTACCGGCGGTTCAAGGAATTGGACTGCCACATCATGCCGTGCAGCGTGCCAAAACCTAGGTAGTTGCCCTCGGCAATTTCATCCTCGAGGCGTGTTACCGACAGGTCGGTCCGTCCGAGCAGAATAGCCATATGAGGATTGGTAAACTCCTCAGCCCTCTGGGCGAAAATTTGCAGTTGCTCCTCATCACCCGCGCGGAGCGCATCAAACACCTGCTGTCTGCGCAGCCCGCGTTCTCCGAGGCTTGCCAGCAGTCGCCGTGACTCTCGATACCAGCGATCTTCCCGGTTGAGCAATTGGTACGCGTCCAGCTCGGTTGCAGTGACGTCCCAAGCGTCGTTGCCCGCAAGGGCCTTGATCAAAGCGACTTGCTGCAACGCCTCGCGGGCCTGACCCAGGGCTATATGAAGGCGTGCAATATTGGCGTGGACTTCCACCGATAATGGCCAGAATCAGCCACTGTCACCTCGGTCGTTAACTACGATAAAGGAGTTGCCGTTGTGGTTCAAAGCAGGGCCATGGCCTCAGAAGCTGACATACTCCCCACTGGCGGGAATATGGGC
>JAZBOZ010000013.1:0-3547 GCA_036351405.1 Halieaceae bacterium | reverse complement strand
TGGCACTGCGTCGCCGATAGTTGCTCGATTTGCGGAGGGTCGCTGAGAGCCCTAGCTGGATTCAAAGAGCTGCGTAGCGACTTTCCGTTAAAGCAGCGACTGGGTCGTCAGCCCCAAATCTCGAACCGCATCGCTGTTGGACAGCTCATGGTTGCTAATCACAGCCACGCTGGCTTCACCATTCACGAGATAGGTCTCTGCCACGCGACGCAGATCATCGAGCGAGGTGTTGATGACCCCTGCACGGAACTGTTCGCGCTGCTCACGGGTGCGGTCGAACAAATGATCGTTGAAGTGACGGCGCGCCTCGCCCGCTGGTGATCCCGGCTTATCGAGGCTGGCAATGACACTCAGAATTGCCTCTTCAAGCGCCAGCTTGTCCTGCTTTCTGTCCAGTAGCCAGCTGACCGATGCATCGAAATCATTGAGGGTTTCCACCAGGCGAGGGTCCCGATAAGAGAAGAATCGGAAAGCGGCGACACTACTGTCATGGCTGGCACCACCGCCATAGGCACCGCCATGCTCTCGAATCGCGCGATGCAAGAAACCATTGCGCAAGTAGGCGGCCAGCACGCTGAGCACCGGTGCGTCGCCATGGGCTGCAGGCACGGTCGGATACGCCTTTGCGCAGAAGTTGACCTGGGTATTGACCACCCAGAGTTCAGCGCGTGACTCGCGCACGGCCGTGGGCTTCCAAAGACTCATTTGGTGGTCTGGGCTGGCGTGCAAGGGCAGTATCGATGCGGCGTATGCCGCGGCCTGCTCGAGCTGACTAGGATCCGCGATGGTTGCCAGGCGAACATCAGGTGCGTTGAATAATTTGCCGTACAGGCTTTCGAGATCCGCAGCGATGGCGGCGATGCCGTCGTCTTTGGCCGCTTGATCATCCAGCGCACGCAAACGACGAATGCCCTCGAGTCCGCGTTGCTCGTGGGCGCGCAGTGCGAGTGGACTCATGCCCGCGCAGGCTGCGGTCATCGCCAACGTATGGCCGTTGCCGGTGATTGACTCGTCTCGTCGAGCACGCATCTGATTGAGCAATTCGCGTTGCCGGTGGTGCTCGTCAAAGCGGACGCTTTGTAAGGTGTCGGCCATCAACCGCACCTGATCTTCGGCACGGTTGGCCAGCGCCTTTGAGGACATCGCAAGCCATGCACTGGCGGACTGCTCGTTATCCCGATCGGCACGACTCATGACACCGCAGGACATACCACCGACAGTCGCTGAGTGACGGTCTTGGACGGAGAGATAATCTGCATCGCCGAGGCCCAACTCGGTCATGAGCCCGGTGAGTAGCGGTAACAGCGGCTCCTCATCCTCGCTAACCGCCGGCAGCGGTGCGACCCACTCCTGGTAAACGATGCCGTTGGTACCCGTTGGATAAAGCCGCTGCTGCGGAGCCTTGGCGCCAGCGATGCGGAATTCGGGCTCGCTGATGGTCTTCGGAATATCGCTAATCTCGACGCGTGGTAGCAGCGATGGATCGTCCTCTGCCTGCTGGCGTGCCTGAAGTTTGGCGGTGAGATCGAGAATCTCCGCCTTGGCACTGTCGTCCAAGTCGGCTTTAAGCGCTGCCAGACGTGCGGTCTCCGCTTCCCGGCGCTTGGCAGATAAGGTCGGGTCAGGTTCTACGGTGAGCCGGATTCGATGCGGGTTGTCGATCAGCAGTCGTCGCAGCAGGGAAGGCACATAGGCCGGATCCTGGATGCGCTGACGGAGCTCTCCAATGACGGGGTCGAGGTCCAGTGCACCGACTGGGTCGCCGTAGTGGGTGGCGGCACCGAGTGCACGCAGCATCAGGTTGAGGCCGTAGGGCATACCATCGCCGCTGATCTCGCGCTGGTGCAGTTCTATCTGGTGCAGAATCGCCTCCAGCCGTTCGGCGCTAATGCCGGTGTCCGCGACCTTGGTGATCAGTGCCAGCACCTCTGATTCGAAGGTCTCTGCATGTTCGGGCTCGCTGCCCTCAATACCGCAGCAGAAAACCATCTCCCGGATCGATTCTTCTACACCGCATAGCGGCGACGGGGATGTGCCAAGGGGCGTGGTTTCCAAATAGTGCATGAGCGGTGAGGCACTGTTTTCCATCAACACCGCAGACACCAGTTGCGCTTCCAGCATGGCGGTCAAATCGGCGCTCTCACCGAGTTTCCAGCCGAGGACGTGATGTGTCTTCTTGGCAGTTTCATCCTGTGAATCAATGGCATAGGGGTGTGTGGCTGTGCGCGGTTCGGAGAAGGTTTCCGCCGGTGTCACCTCAATGCGTCGATCCAGCCGATCGAAACGCGACAGCACGCGTGACTCGAACTCGATCTGGTGTTCGCTTGCCGGAATGTTGCCAAAAGTCAGGAAGATGGCGTTGCTTGGGTGATAGTGGGTGGCGTAGAAGTCCCGCAGATCCTGATAGGTCAGTGAGGGGATGCACTCCGGGTCTCCACCGCTGTTGTAGTGATAGGTGTTGTTGGGGAATAGCTCGTAGCACAGCCGATCCCACAGTATCGACGGGGTGGAAGACATGGCTCCTTTCATCTCGTTAAAGACAACGCCTTTGTAGACCAGCGGTGATTCCGGGTCGTCCTCAACCTCGAACTCGATGCGGTGACCTTCCTGTGCAAAATCCAGCGGGTCCAATCGCGAGAAGAAAACGGCGTCGAGATACACCTCGAGCAGGTTCTGGAAATCTTTGCGGTTCTGCGTGGCAAAGGGGTAGGCGGTCCAGTCAGAGCTGGTGAAGGCGTTCATAAAGGTGTTCAGCGAGCGACGCAGCATCATGAAGAACGGGTCGCGGACGGGGAAGCGCTCGCTGCCGCATAATACGGTGTGTTCGAGAATATGCGCGACGCCTGTGGAGTCTTCCGGGACAGTGCGCAGAGCGACCATGAATACGTTTTCGTCGGACGGGCAGTCGAGGTGGATGTGTGTGGCACCCGTGGTCGCGTGCTCGTATTCCTCAACGTCGATATTGAGTGCATCGATATGCACACGACGTTTCAGTGAAAACTGATGATTGAGGTCTGTCGCCGGACGCTCGGATGATTGCATAGTGTGTCTCTCTCGAATGGTCTTTGCGTGTGATTCTAACGCGTGTTCAAGGCGTACTGGTGGATGCTTCTTGTGCGGCATTGTGCGTCTTGGGCGCTATTGCAAACATCCAGGGCCAGCGTTTACCTGTGACCCAAATCTTACCGGTCTCGGGATCTCGGGCGATACCGTTGAGGACATCCACGCCCCGTGGTCGCATTCCTCTCGGGTACAGCTGGCTCAGATCAATGACCTCCAGGACCTCGCCTGTTGCCGGGTCAATGCGCACGATATCGTCTGTCTGCCAGACGTTAGCCCAGATTTGCCCGTCGACCCATTCGAGCTCATTGAGCCGTGACACCGGCTTGCCATCGCGAGTCACCTCAATCGATGTGAGTTGCGGCGCTTCCTCTTGAGCGTTAAAGCGGTAGAGCCGGTGAGAGCCATCGCTGTACCAAACCGTATCTTCGTAATGGGTGATCCCCCAGCCTTCGGTGGGGATGCGCATCGCCGCCGTCAATGCGAG
>JAZBOZ010000012.1:0-2862 GCA_036351405.1 Halieaceae bacterium | reverse complement strand
TTGAGAGGATTCACGCGGCGGCCGTAGTCGTCTCATGATGCCGCGCCAACCAGCGCAAATAGATCGCGAATACGACCAGCACATCGAGCATGATCAGCACGGGCCAGAAATAGAGATGGGTCCACTCGAAGAGTTCGTAATGCCACTGACCCAGGTAGAACAGCGAGATAATACGGACGACGTTAAGCGCTTGGACAAACAGAAATCCCAAGCTGATGGCCAGCAATTTTTGTCGCCATGTCGCCGGGAAGGCCAGTACACCCGCAATCAAAACGATGGCGGCTTCTACGCCATTGCAGCCCGATTCAATCGATACCGCGAAGCCTGTTTGCATGTCCCGCAGCACTCGACCGTTGGCGATCACTTCGCTGTCGAAGGGCAAAATCAGCGCCGTTGAGATTTTGGCGAGTAGGCCAGTGAATGGCTGAACCACCGCTATCTGCACGGGTGTCAGCATTTCAACGGTGAACAACACCGCGAGCGTCACACAGAAAATGATGAGAAAGCGAGCCAAAACAGTCTCCGTTTTAGGTCTAGCGCCGGCTTAAATCACTGAACGAACGACGATCACGCCGATGATGGCAGGGCAGACCAGACGCACGTACCACGGCCATATCTTCCAGAACAGGCCTGCTTCGGCCGCTACATCGTTCTTACGCAGCTCGGCGAGCAGATTGTCGCGGTGCCAGACCCATCCAGCGAACAGACAGAATATCAAACCGCCGATGGGCTGGGCGTAGCGGGTTGTGGCGGCGATGACGAGTCCAAATAAGGCCTCGAAATTGAAGACGATAGCGGCGCTGATACCCGTGATGGCCAGCCCCGCGGCGATGGCCGCACGCTTGCGTGGCATGTTGTAGTGCTCGACGAGGAAAGCGACGGGCACTTCCAGCATGGAAATCGAAGAGGTGAGGGCAGCAACGCTCATTAAACCGAAGAATGCCGTCGCGATAATGGTGCCCACTGAGCCCAGAGAATCAAACAGTGCTGGCAGTACGGCAAAGATCAGAGTGTCTTCGGAGAGGAGGGCACCACTGGCATCGAAGATATCGACACCTCGCTCCAGCGCGACGTACATCGCCGGGAGGATCAAAAAACCGGCCAGCACGGCAATGCCCACGTCGATTAGTGCCACCTGCACGCCGACCGACGGTAAATGTTCCTCATCAGAGATATAGGAGCCGTAGATCAGCATGGTGCCAACGCCGAGCGACAGCGAGAAAAAGGCGGCACCCAAAGCGTTCAGGATGAGTCCACCCGACCATATTTTTGAGAAGTCCGGCAGTAGGTAGACCTTCAATCCATCCATCGCGCCGTCCAGGGTGAGTACATAAATGGCGAGCAATACCAGCGTGATGATCAATGCGGGCATCAACCGCACCGACCAGCGCTCGATACCATCATGTACACCGCCAATGACGATACCCACAGTCATTGCCATGAAGAGGAGCATCAGGATGAGATTCCGCGGCTCGGAGAAGGTCTCGAACCAAGTAGCGGCCTCGGAGAACCCTGCCATATCCAGCGGGTAGGCCGCGGTGAAGCCGAGCATCCAGCCGGCGACAACGCCATAAAAGCTCAGAATAAAGCTGGCGGTGACGATGCCTAGCGAGCCAGCAACTGTCCCGATACCCCGACTGATGGGGCTATTCGAGATCATGCGTAGTGCTGTGACGGCATTGCCGTGAGCATGGCGACCGATCAACAGCTCTGCCATGAGCACCGGATAGGCTAGAACAAACGCGAGAATGAGATAGACCACCACAAAGGCGGCCCCGCCGTTGCTGGCTGCCTGAGTAGGGAAGCCCCAAATATTGCCGAGACCTACCGCTGAACCGGCGGCGGCAAGAATAAAACCGAGACGAGAGGCGAACTGTCCGCGAGCTGCTGCCAAGCGAGGCACTCCTGAGCTACTGATTGAGTCGTGGGGGTGGGAGCTTCCCGACGCCCGATTATTGTTGTGGTTTGCTGGCGTAGAACTGTACCACTGCAGCCTCGCCTGTGTGCAGATGCCCTTCATGCACCTCGCGGATGATTTCTTCGGCGTGGTGTTCCTGCCAGTCGCCAAAGATGCCCCGGAGTTCTTCCAGGGTGAACATCATTTCTGCCACCGGTGGGCCGCCGGTGCCCCGGCCTACTTGATCCGGGGAGTAGCACTCGAGCAGCACACGACCACCGGGGCGCAGCGCTTTCTCGACCTGTGCCAGCATGTGCGGACGAATATGTGGCGGCGTATGCGCGAACACCAGCACGATGAGATCAGCGCTTTCGGGTTCCGCATGAAAATCCGCCATATCTGATTGAATGGTGTGCACCTCTACACCCCGCTTGGCGGCCAGCGCTTTGCACTTCTCGAGTGCCACGCCGGAAAGATCAACATTGGTGACTTGATGCCCCAATTCGGCCAGCCAGACGGCGTTACGACCCTCGCCCTCGCAGAGACAAACCACCTCCATGGGTTCATTTAAGTGACTTGAGGCGATCTCGCGGATAAAATCGTTGGGAGCCTCCCCATAGACGTACTCGGGGACGGAAAAGCGCTCATCCCATTGGCTGGGGTGTTCTTTTCGGGTAGTTGACATGGTGCCTCCAAAGCTGCGTGGCGTGGTATTCTCCGCGCCGCCGCTCTTGAGGACAAGCATCTAGGTTGCTGTTTAAGTTGCTGTCGCCCGCTGCCGGCCAACAAAAAGCATCACCTCAGCGTGATCCCCCCAATGCCCGGGTGGTGAAATTGGTAGACACAGGAGACTTAAAATCTCCCGCCTATTGCAGGCGTGCCGGTTCGATTCCGGCTCCGGGCACCACCACCATGGTTGGATGGGGTTTTAATACCAGCACCTGAGGAATCTACAGCGCAGCTTT
>JAZBOZ010000011.1:0-47652 GCA_036351405.1 Halieaceae bacterium | reverse complement strand
TTTTTGGCCGCTGTACGCCACCCGTTTCGTTTCCAGTTGTCCATCCAGCGAGTCACACCGTCACGGACATATACCGAATCCGTTGTCAGATCGACAACGCAGGCTTGCTTCAAAGCGGATAAGGCTTCGATGGCGGCCCGCAGTTCCATGCGATTGTTGGTGGTGTCGGGCTCACCGCCATAAAGCTCGCGCTCCAACTCCCCGAAGCGCAGTAACGCGCCCCATCCCCCCGGCCCGGGGTTGCCGCGGCAAGCCCCGTCGGTATAGATCGATACGCGTTTCATTATCGTGGTTGGGGTTTATTACTGGGGCTGTTCTGTCGGCGAGACGGGTCGACTTTACCCGCTACGGGCCGGGACACTGGTATGGGGATAAGCCGGGCGCGCTGCCTTCTGATGGCATTTCCGTGAATGTGGCCGCGCACCAATTTATTGGCCTGTATCAAATACACGCTGCCCCCGGGCAAATTGTGCCGCACCAACCAATCGTCGATGCTGCGAATACGCTGCGCGAACCGGCCCTCGCCCACCGCAGGTAGCGGCAACTTGTGGCGTGGTGGCTCGATCTCAAAATCCAGCAGCGTCAGCCAATCCTCAAGCTTTTTGACGCCCAAGAAGGCCAGGTCTCGCCAACGCGAGCGCCGGAACCAACCGTGCATCCGGCGCCATCCGCCCAAAAGACTGTGAGGGTTGAGCCCCACAATTAACAAGTGTCCCTGTGGTGTCAGTACTCGACGAATTTCGCGCAACACCTGATGCGGATTAGGGCTGAGATCGAGGGTATGCAAGGCGACCACCACATCTACTGAATCGGTTTCGAAGGGCAGTTCCTCATCCTCGGCGATCACATGAAGGGGCACCCCGCTATCGTTGCCAGGAGCGAAAGGAGATGACGTGACGACTTGCTGAACACGCGACCAATCGCTGATGGGCATACCACCCTCAACGCCCAACACCACCATGTGGTAGCCGAACATCGCTTCCATCCGCTCGCGCAGCTCCACTTCGAGCTGGTGCCGCAGGCGCGCCCCGTTGGGCGACGAGCGATACCAGCGATCCAGCGCAGATCGCGTCGCCTTGTCGGGTGGAAACTGTGTAACATTCGCCATAACCGCAACCTTAGCGCCGCAGTAATTCCCAGAGCAACCCAAAAGACGCCTTCTATGCAAATCGAGCCTATCCCCGCCTTCAACGATAACTACATTTGGCTACTCGATGACGGCGTGGCAGCGTGGGTGGTCGACCCGGGCGATGCGGAGCCCGTGTTAGCGCGATTGGCGAGTAGATCGCTCTCCCTTGCTGGGATATTGGTCACCCATCATCATCCGGACCACGTCGGCGGTCTACAAAAGCTGGTCGAGAAAACCGGCTGCCGGGTGCTCGGACCCAAAAACCCCTCGATTAAGCAAATTAGCGAGACATTCGCTGAGGGCGACACGGCCGACCTCTTGGGCTGCCGCTTCAAAGTGCTGGCTGTCCCTGGCCACACGCTGGACCACATTGCCTGGTACTGTGAGAGCGCGAAGGCATTGTTCTGTGGTGACACCCTGTTTGCAGGGGGATGCGGGCGTATTTTTGAGGGGGACGCGCCGATGATGTATGCCTCGCTCGAAAAACTCGCCGCTTTACCTGCTGACACCCGCGTCTACTGTGCGCACGAATACACGCTGGCCAATTTGGACTTCGCGCGCACGGCAGAACCCCACAACAGCGAATTGCTGGCAAGGGATACCCACTGCCGTTTGCAACGGCAGCGGGGCGAGCCCACAGTGCCCTCGACGGTTGGCATGGAGCGAGCCACCAACCCATTCCTGAGGCCGCACTCCTCGGACATCGTCGCATCACTGCGCGCCTCTGGCCGACTACAGGACACCAGCGAAGTCGGCGTGTTTGCGGCCCTACGCGCCTGGAAGGACAATTTTTAAGATGCAGCGGACCATACAGACCACGACGTTTTGGCTGCTGGGGCTGGTACTCAGCGGTTGCTCGGTGATAGATCAAACGGCGTCGCCTGGGCTGGCGGCAGAGACTGCCATTAGTACCCTGACAACGCAGCAGCCCGAGCAGCAGGCAAAACGCTTGGCCGCGACTACGGTGAATACCGAGGTCATGGAGGTGGAGCCGCCCCCCAAGCATCTCTGGGCTTATCTGGCACGCGAGACGACCTGGGCACCCCCCGAAAAGGCGGAGATATTGGCTGCCAGGGAATACTGGTTGGAACAGAAAAACCTGTTCCCCGTGTTGGGCGCTCGGGCAACACCGATCTTGCAGTACATCGTGGGCGAAATAGAACGTCGCGAACTCCCGCTTGAACTGGCCCTTATCCCGATTATCGAGAGCAGCCTCAATCCCTGGGCCTACTCCAGCCAGCACGCGGCGGGTTTGTGGCAAATCACACCCGCAACCGCGGACCATTTTTCGCTGCATCGCTCGTGGTGGTTTGACGCGCGATATGACATTCGCGACGCTACCCACGCGGCGCTGGATTACCTCACCTCATTGAATGAGCGCTACGACGGCGACTGGTACCTAACGTTGGCGGCCTACAACGCAGGTCCCGGGCGAGTGGATCGGGCGCTGCGAAAAAAACGCAAAGCCGGCAGTGAGGACCATGATTTCTGGTCACTACAATTACCTCGAGAAACCCGTCGCTACATCCCGAAGTTACTGGGGCTATTGAGCGTGCTGCAGAACGCTGACTATGACAGTCAGCAGTGGCCCGACACGCCCATTGTGGCGGACTGGCAGCCCGTCAATACCGGCGGTCAGATCGAGATCGCACGAGCCGCGGCGCTGGTGGGCGTGGATGAAGAGACATTGCGACGTATGAATCCCGGTCATCTGCGTTGGGCGACGGCGCCCGAAGCCGGAGATACCCTTTGGGTGCCCGCAGAGCGTGCAGCCCAATTCGCTGAAGCAGTCGCCAAACTGCCGCAGGAAGAACGGGTGCGCTGGCATCGCTACGAGATTCAGCCGGGCGATAGCCTGATTCGTATCGCGCGCGAGTTTGGTAGCCAGGTGAATTTGATCCGCGAGGTGAATGACCTGAGCGGCAACTTGATACGCGCCGGTGACGAATTACTCATCCCCCATGGCGGGGACTGGTCAAAGTCACTGCAACTAGCGAAGCGGTCTGTGCGCGCTAACAAAAGACCGGAGCGCTATCGCGTGCGCCGAGGAGATTCGCTCTGGGAAATTGCGCGCCGTTTTGATCTTAGCGTCGACCGCCTAGTGCGCTGGAATAGCCTATCTGCAGAGAGTTACTTACAGCCGGGTCAAACGCTGCGATTACAGCCATGAATTTTTGGCAATAGGCGGCAAAGGCCAGCACTGGCTCTCAATACTTTGCGCAACCCACTAGGCGTTGATGTCTTGCGCCAATACAGTCAAGCGCCCTATCGCCGGAAAATACAGCGCAGCGCTGTAAGCCTTCACGGTGACCGTCTGGTCGGCATCATCTAGGGCCCGCAAAAGTTTTTGGTATCCCATCAACTGTGGCGCGTAACGCTCTTGCTCTTCACGGATAAAATCCTCCAAAGTTTGTTCGGCTCGAGGGCGGCTGCTCTTGTAGTCCACGACCCAGCGCACGCCTTCGGCATCAATGAAAGTGCGATCCACGATCAATTCACGACCATGCTCCTCCAGCTGCAGCAAGGACAGTTCGCTGGCCGCAGCCATATGGTCACCCAGCAGCCATCGGCCTTTTTCATCCGCAAGCGCGCGGTCAACGTCCTCAAGCACCTGCCGGAGCACTTGCTCGCGCTTTTCAGCGTCATTGATCGTAGAGAGCAGAATCAAATTCACCGCGTTGCGAACGCGCGTGTCATGCTGATCAGGCAAAGGTCGCGTTTCACTGAGTAATTCCAGCGCCCGATGCAAAGCGGTACCTGCTGCTCGCTCGACGAGATTTCCGGCTGCGGACGGCAAAGGCGGCCGACCCACGCTTTGGATAGTTGTTAACGAGTCGACGGTGCGGGGCTCCTTACGGCGCCACAACGGTATCGTGGTGAGGTCACTTGTTTCCTGAACATCGACGACGTGAGCTTTAACGGGTACATCACCCTCACCCACCACGAGGCCCAACAGCGATTTGTGTTTGACGGGGGACTCCCATTCCCCGGGATCCTTGACTTCACCTGACAGCCAAACGCGACGGCGAGCGCGTGTAATTCCGACGTAAAGCAGACGACGTCGCTCTGCCTCATCCTTCTGTCGATCGATCCAGGTCAGATATTGATAAAGACTTCCCGAGCCCGCCTCGCTTCCATCATCGGCAGCAATCAACAGCGCGCGCTTGCCATCAGCCTGCTGATGGTGATGCCAGCGCAACAAAGCGCGATCGCCAGACCGGGTGCCCGCCGTCAGCGCAGGGATGAAAACATAATCGAATTGCAGTCCTTTGGATTTATGAAGCGTCAGCAGTTCGACCGGATTATCGGCCACCTGATGTTGCACGTAGCGCTTGTCCAACAGACGCGCCAATCCCTCGGGGTCGAGCCCGATGCCCGATGCCTCTGCATCGTCAAGTAAACCAAAGAACTGCTCGGCGTCGTCCCATTGCGACGCCTCAATCACCTCGGGCCCACCAAGCCGCAGCCAGATTTGCTCGATCCAGATCGCCAGACCGAGACGATCGCGGCTGGCCTCAGCCCATCGCAACGCCTGTCGGAGCACTTCGCAGCGTGCAAATGCATCGGTGGTTAGGCGCGCCGATGCGTCATCCAATACCTCTAACAGGGAAAACGGCGTGTCTATATGCATCAACAGCTGAGTGATCTCTGCGACGGTCAACCCGACAAATGGTGCACGCAACAACGCCACCGCAGCGACGTTATCAGCAGGATTCGCAAGCCAGCGACACAGTGACAGCAAATCACTCGCCACCGGAGAGTGTGCCAATGGCTCCAGGTCCCGGCCGAGCAGCGGTACTGAAGCATTTTTAAGCGCCGTCACGATCGGCGCCAGATGCCGCCTGCCCCTGCCCAAAATCGCGATGCTGGCCTCCGGATCATCTGCTCGCAGTTGCTTCACTTGCTCGGTGATCCAAGCCGCCTCAGACCTACCCGCATCCTGGCTAAAAACATGCACCTCTACAGGCTCACCGGGCAGTTCATCTTTGACAGCGTCCGCCCAGCTATGACGAATTTGCCCCCGTGCCGGATCATCCTCATCGGGCAGTAAGCGGCTGAATCGCCGGTTCACCCAATCGACCAGTTTCCCCTGTGAGCGGAAGTTGCTGCTCAGACTCAGGGGCTCCAAAGCCAGGCCCCCGAGACCATGGTCACGCGCTCTGACGAAGAGGCCCACGTTGGCGCTGCGAAACCGATAAATCGACTGCATGCCATCGCCGACCAAAAACACCGTGCGGGGCGCTACGCCTTGGGCGTTATGACTGGCCCAATCCTGCGTCAGTCGCGTCAACAAACGAAACTGCGAGTCGGAGGTGTCTTGAAATTCATCGACCAACAAATGTTCGAGCTGGTAATCGAGACGGAGCGCCAGATCAGTGGGGTCGTCTTCGGTGCCGAGAGCCGCCTCTGCAGCGAGCGCGACATGCGTGTGATCCACCGCGACGCGCTCACGAAATACCAGTAACAGATGCGCTTCTAGGTGGGGCAGTACTCGCGCCAGATGCATCACCAGCTGCCAACCCTCCTCGCCAGACTCAATGTTCGGCAACCGCATCAGCTCTTCCCACAGCGCCAGCATTTTGCGGTCTTCAGCGAGGCCCTCTATGAATTCAAGCACATCAGCCTTACGGGCCTTGTCGCTCGTCGGGAATCCACAGTTTTTATCCAGCCGTTTCCGGAAACTCGGACCCGTTTTGGTCAGCAATAAGTTCGCTGCCCAGCGCCATTCATCCAAGCAGCCCATCGTCGCCGACAAAGACGGCGCGACTGGCCCCGGGGGCAACGCACCTCGTCCCAGTTCGCCGGCCTGTCGCTGAGACTCGAGCGCCTTCGCAGCCTCTTCTACGATGGCCACTAAACGGCTTACACGACCTGGGCCCAAACGCCGGCGCAGGGCTTCAAGGCTGTCCTCAATTAGGCGCGTGACTGCCTGCAGCAGCGCAGCCTCGGCATTCTCAGGAGTGCCGGTATCCAGTGCGCGGTGCTCCCAATCACCGCGCTGCTGTAACAACGCCACCATCAAATCCCGAAGCCGCTGCCAATTGTTGTCAAAGCTCAGCAGCAGTGCGCTCAATGAACCGTGGATCACAGAGTCGTTCAGCCCCGTTGCGAACAACGCATCAACCGCAGCCTCATAAAGAGGTTGAGGATCATCAGTCGGTACGATGCTGCCCCCGATGCCACTCAGTAAAGGCATTTGCCGCGTCAAAAAATGGCAGAGGCTGTCGATCGTTCGAATATTAAAAATCTCCGGATCTTCGATCGGCCAGTGGCGGTCTTTGGCGTGCGCTAAAACCGCTTCCGCTAGTCGTCGCGTGACAATCTCGTGCTCATTCGCCACACGGTTACCCGCCCGTGCTGCCGCCAACGCAGCGGCTATCCTTTCACGCATCTCAGCCGCTGCTTTGCGTGTGAACGTAATGGAGAGCACCTGCTCGGGTCGATCGACTCGAGTGAGTAGTACCAGCACCCGCTGTGTCAGCAGTTCGGTTTTACCCGAGCCTGCAGGTGCCGTAACGCAGAAGCTACGCTCTGGATCCAAGGCCTGTTCGCGAATCGACTGATCGGGTATCACGACGTCAGCTCCTCTTCTTCGTCCATCGCGGTGTAGTCGATACGGCACACTGCCTGCAAAGAACAGAAGTCACAGGCGCGTTTCATCGGCGATATTTCAGCTTTACCGGCAACAAACTCATCGGCGATCTCATTGAGCTGCTGGCGCCAAGCTTCCCGGACCTCAGTCCATTCCGTGACCTCTTCATCACCGAGCTGACGACCGAGACTCGCGCCATTGCCAAGCCCCAGATCTTCACCCAGTGACAACGCCTTCATGCCCTTGACTGACACCACCGCCCAGGCAACACCGGCTATTGCGTCATCTAAAAGCGCGTAGCCGGGTAACTGGGGCTCACGGATGCGCTCACCCCACCAGTCGCGCGCCGAGAACCGGTCGCTCGACTTATAGTCCAGCACCAACTTGCGGCCATCTGCCAACTCATCGATGCGATCCACCACAACCTCAAGGGTGAGTTCACCGACTGACAGTGGTTGTTTGGACTCTCTGGCCACAACTTTGAAGTCGATTTGTCGCTCCCGCTCAAAAATCAGCCATGCCGCAACCCGCTGTTTGAGACGCTGTGACTCAATATCGAGACATGCGGCCCCTACCCGGCGTCGAACTGCTGGCTTCAAACCTCGGAGTGCCGCACTGACCGCTTGGTCAATCGAATTGGCGAGCGCTTCATCAGACAGCCCTCGAAGGGTGCGACTGTCACCACAGGCCAGCCAAAAATGTTCGAGAGTGGTATGCAGTAGATCGCCGCGCTCACCAGCGGTTAAACCTGTCGCGGGATCTTTAAGTGCTCGGACGCCAAGACGATGCGTGACCCAGGCCCTGAACGGGCACTGGGACTGATCACGCAGCAAAGCCACGCCACCCCCAACGCCGCCCGCCTGCTCAAGCGTACCCGCATCAATATCCTCGAGAGACTCCATCACCGCGGGGGAGGCAGCAGATACACGCCAGCGATCGGCTGTAGACGGGATCTCATCAAGCGCCTCGGTTACCGAATTCAATAGCGGGGACGGCAGCTGCTCAACCCCGTCAACCATGTGATGCCAGCTCACGACCACGTGGTTGCAGTGCTGTCGCAACCCCGCCAGCAAGGCCCGGCCCGATGCCAAGCCTTCGGGATCCACAGATGCGGGCATTCGAAATTCTCGTTGAATCGCGGCGGGGATAAATGGCAACAAATCCACGCGCTGGGGCAAGTGTGTTGACTGCGCACCCACCACCCATACTGCATCGAAGTGCAAACCCCGCACTTCGCGTTCGCTGAGTATCTGAATAGCGTCGGCGTGTGTGCTGGGCTGAAACTGTCGTCGCTCGAGAATTCGCCGCAACAATGACAACGCTTGCCGATAACTCATGTCGCCGAGTAAATCACCCGCCGCCTCGAACTGATCGAGCATGTCACCGAACCGTTCAATCTGCTGGTGCTCAAAGGAGTCCACCCCGGCGCGAGCCGGCCAACCCCAGGCGCTCAATAGTTCGATCCAGAGTGTGCGCCACTCGCGGCAGGATCTCTTACCCTTTAATAAACGATCGCCCGCTATCCGATCCAGAATACGACCCAATCCAAATTCACCGTAACGCGTCAGCTGCGCTCGTAATTCGTCGACCGGTATCGGGTCGGCCTGCAGCCGGAATGACCCGCGAATAACCGCCAGCGACCGCTTCATGTCATCACTCCGAAGCGCCGTTAAGTAAGGGGAACGCAAAGCCGCAAGCAGGTCGCTGCGACTGACTGTGCCCTCCAGCATGCCGAGAGCCAGCAACGCATCTCGATAAATGGGCGCTGAAGCGAAAGGGATACCGCGAGAAAAGTTGACAGGCAGTGCGTCGTAGCGCGCATCGAGAGCATCAAACGCTTCACGGAGAGCCACCTCCATGGACTGTCTCTGCTCTGACAGGTTGAGCACCACGATCGCCGTACTACCTGCATTCCGACGATAACGCTCCGCTGCCCAGCGGGCGGCTGCACGCTGCTCGTCTCGGACACCCTCATACCGTATGCCCACACAATCGGCTTCAGTGTCCTTCTGATTCAGCCACGTCACCTCACCGGCCAAGCGACAGATTGCCGCGCGAGTCACCGGCGTAATCGTGTCGCTATCAAGCACCAACGCGCGATCAACGACCTGTCGGGCAGACGCCGCGATCTGAGATTCCAAATCCGCAATGGTGGTCCAGCCTGATCCGGTTAGCCGAGCCTCGAAGCGATCAAGCCATACACTGAATCGGGCGCAGTCCGCATCTTGCTGAAATTTGGGCTGCTGCGACGCCATGGGGACACGATATTGCAGCAGTGCATCGCGGCACTGCTGCGCTGCCCGGGCCGCAGCCCGGGGCTGAAGCAAGGTGAATTCTCGATGTTCGGCAAGATCTGCCTCGATGATTTGCAACCACACCTCTTCGGCTTCTGCGGCCGACAGAACTCGAGCTGGTGGAAAAACACCCTCCTCCACCTGGTAGCGCCAATGTTGCTCGATCCATGCTCCCAGGGCATCGACCTGCGGTGACTTAACCACCCCCTTATCCACGCCCAGTCGCCGCGCGGCATCGACCCGCAAGGCTCTGGCCAAGCGTAAATTGGGCGTGAGTGCAGGATAGCCCGCCTCCAAGAAAGGCAGCGCGGCTTCCAAGTGTTGCTGGGGCACCATGGCCATAATTCAAGCTTCCAAAAGCAGACTGGAGGGTTATTCACGACCGGGATGACGACCAAACTCGACGAGCGCATGACGCGCCACAGATGCGTCGGCTAGACTCTGCGACCCGATCACAAAACACCCCCGACGGTACCATGGCAAATCCGCGAATTCATAACGTCAACGTCGCCTCCCAGAAGATTCTGGTCGCGCCCGCAGCACTGCGTGCCTCAGTCCCCGTGAGTGAACCGGTCTTTGAATGGCTGGCAACGTCGCGACAGACCATCCGCGACATTCTCGATCGCAGGGATCACCGGCTGATGGTTGTTGTAGGCCCCTGCTCGATTCACGATCCGGCCGCAGCGATGGACTATGCGCGGCGACTGAAAGCCTTGGCCGACGAGGTCAGCGATAGCTTGTACATTGTCATGCGCGTTTACTTCGAAAAGCCACGAACCACTGTGGGTTGGAAGGGTTTAATTAACGACCCGCACCTCGATGACTCGTTCGATATCGAAGCCGGGTTAACCATGGGTCGCACCCTGCTCCGCGATATTCTCGAACTGGGGCTGCCAACCGCGACCGAGGCGCTCGACCCCATTACGCCGCAATACCTGCAAGATCTCATCTCCTGGACGGCCATCGGTGCGCGCACGACCGAGAGCCAAACCCATCGTGAAATGGCCAGCGGTTTGTCATCAGCGGTCGGTTTTAAAAACGGCACCGATGGCGGGCTCGACGTCGCACTCAATGCCATGCAATCGGTTTTGAGCCCCCACCGTTTCCTCGGGATCAACAGCGAAGGCAAAGTGTCAGTATTCGAGACCTGCGGCAACAGCTACGGACATTTGGTGCTGCGTGGCGGCAGCCAGGGCCCGAATTACGACAGCGTCCACGTTGCGTTGTGTGAGGAGGCCCTTGCGAAGGCCGGATTGGCACCCAACATCATGGTGGACTGTAGCCACGCAAACTCCGACAAGCGCCCCGAACTCCAGCCACTGGTGGCTGAAAACGTCACCAATCAGATCATCGAGGGCAATCGCTCGATCATTGGCCTCATGTTGGAGAGCAACATCAATGCCGGCAATCAAAAAATCCCCGAGGACCTCAGTGACCTGGCCTACGGCGTTTCGGTGACGGACGCCTGTATCGACTGGAACACCACCGAAAAACTGCTCAAAGGTATGGCGAATAAGCTCGAGCGAGTGCTGCGGGAGAGAAGTGCATCTTCCTTCGGGGACTAAAAACCGCCACTAGTCACGTCGACAAACTATGGCGCCCGAAAAGCCCGCTAGGACTATCAGTAGTAGGCCTGACTGCGGTCGCTATGATCCGTGACATCACGCACGCCAGCGAGCTGCGGCAGCTGTTCGAGCAGTGTTTTCTCAACGCCATCTTTTAAAGTGAGATCGACTGCGCTGCAGCCCTGACAGCCGCCGCCGAAACGCAGTACTGCATGCTTGTCCTCTGTGAGCTCCACCAGTGACACCTCGCCACCATGAGCCGCGAGCGACGGATTCACCTCGTTATACAAGATGTAATTGATGCGGTCTTCCAAAGGGCTGTCTTCACCGACCCGCGGCATCTTGGCGTTGGGCGCTTTGATGGTGAGCTGCCCGCCCATGCGGTCGGTATTGTAGTCAACGAGCGCGTCTTCCAGAAAAGGCACGCTGCGCTCCTCAAACCAAGCCGTAAAACCCTCGAACTGGTGCTCCACATCATCGGACTTCACGTCACCATCCCGGCAGTAGGCAATACAGGTCTCTGCACGCGGCGTACCCGGCTGGTTGATGAAAATCCGCACCCCGCGGGCATCCTCCTGCTTGCTGAGTAGGTCTGCCAGATAAGACTGTGCCGATTCGGTGATGGTGATCATTTCTGAACGTCCATGGAATACTTGACTGGAGCGCTAGGTTAACACAATTCGCCACGTCAAGGTTATTCATCAAAATATTTTGATATACAATCGCTCCACACTTCACGCTCCGAGCCGTTCCCCATGCTGCAGTACACCAATCCCAGAATCGCCCAGCTTATTGAGGCGCTTGAGCGCCGTATCGTCATCCTCGATGGCGCCATGGGCACCATGATTCAAAGCTACGGCTTGCAGGAGGCAGATTATCGGGGCGAGCGCTTCGCTGATCACCCGTCTGAGCTCAAAGGTAATAACGACCTGCTCAGCCTCACTCGCCCAGACGTGATTACTGCAATTCACTCAGCGTATCTCGATGCGGGTGCCGACATCATCGAAACCAATACCTTCAACGGCACAGCGGTTGCGCAGAGTGACTATGGTCTTGAGGCCCACATCCACGACATCAACCTGGAGTCGGCGAAGCTTGCGCGTGCCGCGGCCGATGCTGCTACAGCCGCCAATCCGGCTAAACCTCGTTTCGTCGCAGGTGTGCTGGGCCCGACCCCAAGAACCGCGTCGATCTCCCCGGATGTTAACGACCCAGGCGCGCGCAACATTACCTTCGATGAGCTCGTTGCCGACTACGCTGCAGCGACCGATGCGCTGCTCGAGGGAGGCGTCGATCTCCTGTTGATCGAGACCATCTTTGACACTTTGAACGCGAAGGCGGCGATTTTTGCCACGCGTGAGGTCATGGATAAACGCGGCGTAGAAGTCCCCCTAATGCTCTCTGCCACGTTCCCCGACACCAGTGGTCGTTTGCTGTCTGGACAGACTGCAGAGGCATTCTGGCATTCGATTGCTCATGCCAAACCGCTCATCGTGGGCTCGAACTGTGGCCGGCGATTCAAGGAGATTCGCCCCTTCCTTGAGGAATTGGCCGGTGCCGCCAATTGCTGGTTCAGCGCGCACCTCAACGCGGGGCTCCCCAATGCGTTCGGGGAATACGATGAAACACCGGAAGATATGCACGATGACTTTCGCGAGTTCGCCGAGCGCGGGTTTCTCAACCTTGCTGGTGGCTGCTGCGGCACCTCCCCCGAACATATTCGCGCGATTGCGACAGCCACCGAAGGCATCGAGCCGCGCACTGTGCGTGGCGCACAAGAAGACACTTATCTGAGTGGTCTAGAGCCCTTCAGTTTTGCCGGCCGAAACTTCGTCAACGTGGGCGAGCGCTGCAATGTCACCGGCAGTGCCCGGTTCAAGAAACTCATTCTTGGCGATGACTACACCTCCGCTTTGGACGTCGCCCGCACCCAGGTGGAAGACGGTGCGCAGATCATCGATATCAACATGGATGAGGGCATGCTCGACGCTGAGCATGCGATGACGACCTTCTTAAAGCTTTGCGCAGCCGAGCCCGACATCGCAAAAGTGCCTTTCATGATCGACTCCTCCAAGTGGCAGGTGATTGAGTCGGGGCTCAAGTGCGTTCAAGGCAAAGCCGTCGTCAATTCCATCAGTCTCAAAGCCGGCGAGGAAGAATTCCTGGAGCAAGCCGCCCTTTGCCAGCGCTACGGCGCGGCGGTCGTCATTATGGCATTCGACGAAGCGGGACAGGCTGACTCACTGGAAAGACGAAACGCGATTTGTCAGCGCAGCTACGATCTGCTGCGAGAAAAGCTCGACTTCAATCCATGGGACATCATTTTCGACCCCAATATCTTTGCCATCGGCACAGGTATCGAGGAGCACAACAACTACGCCGTTGAATTTGTCGAAGCGACCCGTTTCATCAAGGAGAATCTGCCAGGAGCACGTGTTTCCGGGGGCGTCTCCAATGTGTCGTTCTCCTTCCGCGGCAACAATCCAGTGCGAGAGGCGATCCACTCGGTATTCCTGCTCCATGCAGTCCGAGCGGGTATGGACATGGGTATCGTGAATGCGGGTCAGCTGGCCGTTTACGACGATCTCCCTGAGTCGTTGCGTGAAGCGGTTGAGGACGTCGTTCTGAATCGACGCGACGATGCCACCGAGCGACTGCTCGATATTGCTGCCGATTTTAAAGACAGCGGTGGCGCCGGTGGTCGGGTTGAGGATTTGAGCTGGCGCGAAGCACCCGTCGGCAAACGCCTTGAGCATGCGCTGCTCAAAGGCATAACCCAATACATTGAAGAGGATACCGAAGAGGCCCGACAGGCCTTCGATCGGCCTATTGAGGTGATCGAGGGGCCATTGATGGATGGCATGAATATCGTGGGCGACCTCTTCGGCGAAGGCAAAATGTTCCTGCCGCAAGTGGTGAAGTCAGCACGGGTGATGAAGCAGGCTGTCGCTTACCTGCAGCCTTATATCGAAGCAGAGAAAGCTGACGGGGCCGGCAACAACGGCAAGATCCTCATGGCCACCGTGAAGGGAGATGTTCACGACATCGGCAAGAACATCGTGGGCATCGTGCTGCAGTGCAATAACTTCGAGGTGATCGACCTCGGTGTCATGGTGCCCTGCGAGGAGATTCTGCGCGTCGCGGCCGAAGAGAAGGTCGATATCATTGGTCTGAGTGGACTGATCACACCATCTCTCGAGGAAATGGTCCATGTGGCGAGTGAAATGCAGCGCCTCGGATTTACCGTACCGCTGATGATCGGCGGTGCCACGACCTCGAAAGCCCATACTGCCGTGAAGATCTCACCCGCATATGATCGCAACACTGTCGTGTACGTGCCCGATGCATCACGCAGCGTATCTGTCGCGGCGCAGTTAATGGGCGACAAAAAAGACCAATTCCGCGCCAATCTCAAAGACGAGTATGACGTTGTACGTGAACGTGTGGCCAACCGGAAACAACGCAGCGAGCTATTGTCGATTGAAGCTGCCCGCGACAACGCACTCCGGCTTGATTTCGATAGCTACCAACCACCTCGCCCGAATATGACCGGCCTCAAAGTGCTGGATGACTACCCCATCGAGTCGCTTATCGAAACGATCGATTGGACGCCGTTCTTCATCACTTGGGATCTGCATGGCAAGTTCCCCGCGATTCTGGAAGACAACGTCGTTGGCGAGCAGGCGAGACAACTCTTCGCTGATGCCCAACAAATGCTGGAGCAGATCATCGATGAAAAGTGGCTGACTGCCCGCGCGGTGTTCGGTATCTGGCCAGCCGCTCGCTGCGGCGCGGATGATATCGAGGTGCGCAATGACCAAGGGCAACCCATCGCGCAGTTACACCAGTTGCGCCAACAGATCGGCAAGCGCGAGGGTGAACCCAACCTGTCCCTGGCGGACTTCGTTGCGCCCGCAGGCACGGTAGACGATTGGGTAGGCGCGTTCTGCGTTACCACCGGTCATGGTGTCGACGAGCGCGTGCGCGCGTTTGAGGCGGATCACGATGACTACAACGCGATTCTCCTTAAGTCGCTGGCAGATCGACTCGCAGAGTCTTTCGCTGAACATCTACACCGCCGAGTACGCCGTGAATTCTGGGGCTACGTGCCCGAGGAGGCTCTGGACAACCAGGCACTGATTCGAGAGAAATACCAAGGCATCCGCCCTGCGCCGGGCTACCCGGCCTGCCCGGATCACACCGAGAAATGGACCCTTTTCGAATTATTGGATGCTGAAAATAATTGTGGTGTGTCGCTGACCGAATCGCTCGCGATGATGCCGACAGCGTCGGTGTCAGGGTTGTATTTCTCGCACCCGGAGGCCAAATATTTCTCGGTTGGCAAAATTGGCGAAGACCAGGTGCGAGACATCGCCGAAAGAAAGCAAATGAAGCACGAAGCGATGGCACGCTGGCTGGCTCCCAACCTCGATTGACGACGAGCCAAACGTTCAGGGCGGCGGGATCCGAATAGTGCAGCGGTCGCTACACGCCCTGAGCTCGACTACACTTCGGCCCTTTTGACGTGTTTGAGATAGAACAATGGAAAACAGCCAGACTGATAATTCGAAACCCGAGAGCGGCAAAAAGTCCTTGGGGCTCATGGCTGTGCTGAGCAGCGTCTTTGCGGCAGCGCTGGGAGTCCAGAGCAGTAAGAACCGCGAACGGGATTTTAAGCAAGGAAGCGCCGGCGTCTATATCGCCGCCGGCATCATCTTCACAGCGCTATTCATTGCAACCGTGGTGATGGTGGTGCAGTGGGTTATCGCCTCTCACTGAGCGTTTAACTCAGCTCGGCATACCTCCCAGCCAGAGGGCCAGCGAGACGATAACGACTGTGATCAGCGCGGCAGCTGCGAAGGCGTCGGCCGCACCGTCTTCCATGTTGCTCTTGGACATGTTTTACCTCACAAAAATAACTCGATTCGGGGTTGGGGCGTGGGGCAACTCAATGCCGAGGACTATCAGGGGACGCCCCCGCCGCGTATTGTACTCATTTATTCATCGCTTGCAGCGCACTTGAGCGCTTTTTGCGCGCCTCGCGGAGCAGCCACATGACCGAAAGCGTGACATTTATCTTCTCCGCGATTTTTCTTGGCGCCGCCGCGGTCGCATCGCTGGCCCTGTACACCCGACAGCCCATCATCATCGCCTACATCGCGCTGGGCATGGCGCTCGGCCCGTTTGGTTTCAGAGTAATCGATGACACCCAGTTGGTCGCACAATCCGGGCATGTCGGCATCATATTCTTGCTCTATCTTCTCGGGCTCGATATGCAGCCTAAAGCTTTGGTGAACAGTCTTCGCGCGGCGTCACTGGTCGCAGTGATCAGCAGTTTGCTGTTTTTGGTGCTCGGGTTCGGTATTACCTTGGCTTTTGGCTTCGATCGGACCGATGCGGCCATCGTTGGCGCCGCATTAATGTTTTCGTCCACCATCATCGGCATCAAACTCCTACCCACCACGGTGCTTCACCACCGGCATATTGGCGAGATGCTGGTGGCACTACTGTTGTTTCAGGATCTGTTGGCGATCGTGCTTTTAGTGATCCTGCAAAACTCTGGCGCAGACAACAATGGTGTGTTGGGCCTGCTCCAGCCACTCGCCATGCTGCCCTTGCTGGGAGGACTTTGCTGGGCGTTCGTCCGGTGGGCGCTACTGCCCCTGATTGCACGATTTGATCGCTACCACGAATACATTTTTCTGCTGTCTGTCGGATGGTGTTTGGGCGTCGCAGAAATCGCCGCATTGTTGGGGCTGTCCGCAGAGATCGGCGCATTCGTTGCGGGTGTCGCAGTGGCTACAAGCCCTATCGCCCAATACATCGCCGTCAGTCTTAAACCACTGCGCGATTTCTTTCTGGTGATTTTCTTTTTTTCGGTGGGTGCGCAGTTCGATCTGACACGCATCCCGGCAGTGGGAGTGATTGCGGTTGTCCTCGCCGTAACGTTGTTGGTCGCAAAACCGCTGATCTATCAACTGCTTCTCCGCGGCGTTAGCGAGACGCCCGCCCTGGCCTGGAATCTCGGCTTCAGGCTGGGGCAATGCAGTGAATTCGCGCTACTGATCGCCTTCTTGGCCAGCAGTCTTGAGCTCTTAAGCGATGACGCAGCGACGGTCATTCAGGCGACCACAATTCTAACGCTGATCGCGTCATCCTATATCGTGGTGTTCAACTTCCCTACCCCTATTGCGATCCGCGACGAGCTTCGCAGGGATTGACGGGCCATGCGTCGCTCCGCACATACCCATAAACAGGGACGGACTCTCCTAGCCATAAATCCTAGCCATAAAAAAGGCGGCCCGGAGGCCGCCTTTGGGGGTCTTACATTGCGACTTAGATTGCCGCTTCGAGTTCTGGCAGGGCCTCAAAGAGATCTGCCACCAGCCCGTAGTCAGCGACCTGAAAGATCGGCGCATCTTCGTCCTTGTTGATGGCGACGATGACTTTACTGTCTTTCATACCAGCCAAGTGCTGAATAGCGCCCGATATGCCCACAGCAATGTAAAGGTCGGGGGCGACGATCTTACCCGTCTGGCCAACCTGGTAATCGTTGGGCACAAAGCCTGCGTCTACAGCAGCGCGTGACGCACCAATCGCTGCGCCCAGCTTGTCGGCAATACCCTCGAGCAGCTTAAAGTTGTCGCCATTTTGCATGCCACGACCACCGGAGATAACGACGGAAGCGGAGGTTAGCTCGGGTCGATCCGACTCCGCCACTTCCTCACCAACAAACGCAGAGATACCCGCGTCGTGGGCAGCTGCGACGGACTCCACAGCAGCAGATCCACCCTCAGCCGCGACAGCGTCGAACGCCGTAGCACGAACGGTAATCACCTTCTTGGCGTCACTGGACTGCACAGTGGCAATCACGTTGCCCGCATAGATGGGTCGCTTAAAGGTGTCTGCGCTCTCCACAGAGATGATGTCGGAGATTTGCGCAACGTCGAGGAGCGCCGCCACGCGTGGCATGATGTTCTTACCGTTAGCCGTCGCTGCCGCCATGACGTTGTCGTAGTCAGCCGCTAACTCGGCGACCAGCAAACTAACGTTTTCCGCCAGCTGGTGCTCGTAGGCCGCGTTGTCCGCGCTGTAAACCTTGCCGATACCTGGCACTGCAGCGGCAGCCTTAGCGGCGCCCTCACATGCAGCACCCGCTACCAACACATCGATGTCTCCACCGAGCGCCTGAGCGGCAGCGATAGCATTCAGTGTTGCGGGCTTGAGGCTCGCGTTGTCGTGTTCAGCGATAACCAGCGTCTTCATGCGATCACCTTTGCTTCGTTCTTGAGTTTGTCGACCAACTGCGCCACGTCTTCTACCTTGATACCCGCAGAGCGTTCGGGCGGCGGCGCTACGCTGAGTTGCGTCACGTGATTGCGGATCTCGACGCCGAGGTCGGCAGGCGTCATAACATCCAACGGCTTCTTCTTCGCCTTCATGATATTCGGCAGCGACGCATAGCGAGGCTCGTTAAGTCGCAGATCGGTGGTAACGATCGCGGGCATATTGAGCGCTATCGTCTGCAAACCGCCATCGACCTCGCGTGTGACGTGGAGCTTGTCGCCATCGACCTTCACTTCGGAAGCAAAAGTACCCTGCGGCATGTTGGTCAATGCGCCCAACATTTGCCCGGTTTGGTTGTTGTCACCATCGATGGACTGCTTGCCCATGATAACCAGCTGGGGCGCCTCTTTCTCCACAACACCCTTGAGCAGCTTGGCGATCTCCAGGGGCTCTACACGACCCTCGGTCTCGACGTGGATACCGCGATCAGCGCCAAGCGCCAACGCGGTACGAATCTGCTCCTGGCAGGGCTTCTCGCCCACCGAAACCACCACGATCTCGCTGACCGTACCTGCCTCTTTCAGCCGGACCGCCTCTTCAACCGCGATCTCGCAGAAGGGGTTGATGGCCATTTTGACGTTGTTCAGCTCCACATCGGAACCATCCGCCTTCGCGCGGACCTTCACGTTGTAGTCCACCACGCGCTTCACTGCGACCAGTGCTTTCATAGCGTCTCCATTGGGTTGCCTGTCATCGAATTGCTGCCAAAACGGACACAAACAGAATTCTGCTGCGGTATGACAACAACATTGCGGTAAACTCGCAGGCGTATGCTCGCGCCACCGCCATCACTGTGCAAGGCTCTGGCCTCGCGACTACGGTGCTGCGGCGCCACAGGCACTGCGAATCAAGCGCGCATAGTGTAACATACTCAAAGTTCAAAAATACTACTCCAGGTTCAGCTAGAGCGAGGTAAGGCTGTGGAACGCGAGTCAATGGAATTCGATGTCGTCATTGTAGGCGCAGGACCTGCCGGACTATCGGCAGCCATCCGAATCATGCAGCTGGCGCAAGCCGAAGAGCGCGAAACCACCGTTTGCGTGGTGGAAAAAGGTTCGGAGGTGGGCGCACACATCCTCTCGGGTGCGGTGTTGGAGCCCAAAGCACTCAATGAACTGATCCCAGACTGGGCTGATCGCGGCGCCCCGCTCAATACCGCCGTCAAGGAAGACACTTTCTTCTTTTACACCAGTGAAAAAAGCGCGACCAAACTCCCCAATTTCCTGATTCCAAAGCCAACCCACAACGAGGGCAACTACATCGTTTCGATGGGTAATGTCTGCCGCTGGCTGGCGGAGCAAGCCGAGGAACTCGGCGTGGAGGTCTACCCGGGCTTCGCCGCGTCCGAAGTGCTATTCAATGACGACGGCTCAGTTAAAGGTATTGCCACCGGTGACATGGGTATCAGCGCCAGTGGTGAGCACAAAGACAGCTACATGCCCGGCATGGAGCTGCACGCAAAATACACTTTGTTTGCCGAGGGTTGCCGTGGCCACCTGGGTAAGCAGTTGATTGAGAAGTTCAAGCTTGATGAGGGTCGTGATCCTCAGCACTACGGCATCGGCATCAAAGAAATCTGGCAGATCGACCCCGATAAACACCAAGAGGGCTTGGTAATTCACGGTTTGGGGTGGCCTCTGGCAGAAAGCTCCAGTTCTGGCGGCGCGTTCATGTATCACGCCGAAAATAACGAGGTATACATCGGCCTCATCTGCGACCTGAATTACTCAAACCCGCACGTCAGTCCCTACGAGGAATTCCAGCGCTGGAAAACCCACCCCGAGACACGTAAATACCTGGAGGGCGCGACGCGCATCGCCTACGGCGCTCGCGCGCTTGCCAAAGGCGGTTACAACTCGTTACCCAAGATGCACTTCCCTGGTGGCCTGCTCATCGGCTGTGACGCTGGCACCCTCAACAGCGTGAAAATCAAAGGTAACCACACGGCGATGAAGAGCGGCATGCTCGCGGCCGAGACGGTTATGGGCGCCTTGTCCCAAGGCGATGTTGCGCCCGCTGACCTTGCGGCTTATGCGGATGCGGTAGAGAACTCATGGCTGGGTGATGAGCTTTACACCACGAGAAATTTCGCGGGCTTCATGCACAAATTTGGTTACATGCTGGGCGCCGGCATGGTGTGGCTGGATCAAAACATTTTTGGCGGCCGCCTGCCCTTTACGCTCCACGACAAGAAGCCCGATTACGCCTGTCTGGTACCCGCGGCGGAGGCGAAGAAGATCGACTACCCGAAACCGGACAACCAAATCACCTTCGATCGGCTGTCGTCGGTATTTTTATCCAATACCAACCACGAAGAAGACCAGCCCTGCCATCTAACGCTGAAAGATGCCGCGGTACCCATTCGCGACAATCTTCCGATGTTCGACGAACCTGCTCAGCGTTACTGCCCGGCGGGCGTTTATGAGGTTGTGGAAGACGAAAACGGCAAGCGCTTCCAGATCAATGCGCAGAATTGCGTTCATTGCAAAACCTGTGACATCAAGGACCCGGCCCAGAATATCAATTGGGTAACACCGGAAGGCTTCGGCGGCCCGAATTACCCCAACATGTAAGGCCCATGGCCCCCGGCATGCATCAGGGGGCCGTCTTCACTCGCCTGTGGACTTAGGCATCGAGCAGGGAGAAACGAGCACCCCCGCTCTCGATAACACCGTTTTCATCGGCCATGGCAACAAAGCGTATCCAAGCGGCTCTGGAGAACAGCGCGGTCAGGCCGTGATCCAACTGAACATAAGCCGCCCCCTCCGCCCGCGGCTCTAGCGCTAAGGGATGCTCTGCATCCAGCAACACCGTGCCGCCAGTGTTGAGTTGCAACGCGATGGTTGGTATTGCTGCGTTCTCCAGCGGTGTGGCATCGATCACCATGATGGGATGTAGCGCAACGCTCACCCGGCATTTTTCTACCGGCGTGACCAGATAGTAGTCGCCGTCAGACTCCCGACGCAGAATGCCTGCAAACAGGCGCATCAATTCCTGACGTCGTATCGGGGTGCCTTCGTGGTACCAGGTTCCATCGCTGCGAATCTCCATGCGGATATCGCCACAATGGTCAGGGTTCCAAAGATGCAGGGGAGCCGGCTTGCGACCGTTCACTGACCCGACAAAAACGTCGTCAGCAGCGATGCCAGTCACTTCGCCGATGGAACGGGCGAGCTCTGCCAGCCCGCCGCTTTTGTTGAGTTCAGGGCCTCTTGATTCGCTCATGACACACTCCCTCGGGCGTGTCAGCGAGTAATGATCTCCGCGCTGGCACGCAGACTGTTGGTGAATTCTGTCATGGTAGCGCGTTGGAACTCGGATGTGGTTTGCCGGGCTAACACGTTCGCCTGTGCTTCACTGACCGCGTTCAAGCTACCAGGCGTCACTCGGGCCAGCTGAACCAGCGCATAACCCAGACCAGGCAGCGGTGTAGCATCGATCGCAGCTTGCTCCTCGCTACTCATCGCGAAGGCCGCATCCAATACAGCTCTAGGCAGTAAGCTACCCGTGCGCGTCGCACCCAACTCTACTTTCCATTGATATCCTAAGTCCTTGGCAATGGCCTCAATGATCTCACCCGCTGCCGAGCGATCACGTACAGACGCAACCAGCGCATCCAATGCTTCGCGCTCAGCCGCTGATCGCAATTCGCTGACGATGACCGGCTTGACCTCATCCAAAGGCTGACGCTGAGGCTCAATCTGTTCTGCTACACGCAGCATTACAAAAAGGCCCTCAGACAACTCGATCAATTCACTGTTATTACCCTGTTCGAATACCTCAGCAGAGAAGGCCGCCGCGCGTAACGCCTCGTTGGCAAACAAACCGCCGCCTGATGCTGCTGAGAAGGGTTCTGAGCGCTGCACTTCAGCACCAATGGCTTCAGCAGGCGTCTCAAGATCGGCAGCGTTAAAGGCAATGTCTCGCAACACGTCCGCATCGAGCAGTAGCTCCCGCTGTGCTTCAGCCGTCTGAATCGAATATTCCAGCTCTCCGCGTAGGCTCTCAAAATCAGGCGCCTGCCCAGCTACGCGATCCTGAACCAGAATAAAGTGAGTTCCCGCTTCGGTCTCGACCGGCCCGGAGATCTGCCCGGGTTCCAACGCCGCAATCGCCGCTTCCATGGCATCGGGGAAAGCAGTGCCATCGGTGTAGCCCAGTTCGCCACCCAGCGAGGCTGAGCCAATATCGTCAGAATAGGACTTTGCCAAATCGCCAAAATCAGCATCGTCGGCCGCCAGCTGGACCTCGACTTCTGCAATGCGTCGCTGGTAGTCCGCTTCGGATTCATCGCTCTTCGGCGTCAGCAAGATGTGGGCGACCCGAGACTCCTCCTTGACCACATACTCGTCTCGAACGGCTTCGAACTCATCGCGCAATACGGCTTCGTCCACCGGCTTGATGTAATCCGCACTGTCTAACACGATGTACTCGGCAACCAATTTGAGAGGTTCCATGAAGCGGTCAGGATTTTCCTCATAAAAAGCCTGTACAGCCGCATCATCCACCGCTGACTCAGCCACCAGGCTGTCAGCAGGAACCTCGATGTAGCGCACATCACGGGCCTCTGCGCCGACATTCGCCGCCGCAGCGGATTCAAGCGGCGTCACGAATTCACTACTGACCAAGGTCTGCTGCAGCTGCTCAAGCACGAGATCTTCTGCTTGGGCGCGCCTGAAGCGCTCTGGCGTATAACCTGCCGTGGCCAGCACGCGCTTGTACTGCTCGGGGTCGAAACGCCCGTCAATTTGAAACGCCTCAATCGACGTGACCGTGCGTCCAATCTCACGCTGCGATGCGGTCAGCCCCAGGGCTTCGCTTTCCTGAAGCATCAATGCGCGTTGTATCAGGCTTTCCAGTGCGCTGGGACGCAACCGGTCATCCTCAAGCATCGCCGGGTCAACCTGATCGCCGAATATTTGCGCGAGACGCTGCTTTTGAACACTGATTGCCTGCTGAAGGGCTTGAGGAGAAATTTCCTCACCGTTCACTTCGGCAACCGAAGTACCCGACCCACCGGGAAGCAACGACTCAAGGCCAAAGCCCGCGAACGAAATGACAATCAGGCCTATGATGACCTTGGCAGCGGTGCTCTGGGCACCGTCTCGCATGGACTGCAACATGGGGTGTTTCTCTCGGGAGTAAGCCAGCGCGACATGGCTGGCAGTTCAATCGAAAAAAGGCGCTCAAGGGCGCCTTTTAAGATCTTAACTTTGCTGTCAAGCCGAATCAGGCGTTGACGGCATCCTTGAGGCCTTTACCAGGCTTGAAGCTCGGCGTGTTCGATGCGGCAATCTTGATGGTCTCGCCAGTGCGGGGGTTACGCCCTTCTCGCGCCGCGCGAGGCTTCACCGCGAAGGTGCCGAAGCCGACAATAGCAACAGACTCGCCTTTGGCCAGCTGATCGGTGATTGCACCGATCGCAGCATCAAGGGCACGGCCCGCTGCTGCTTTGGGAAGATCGGCTTCTGCCGCGATGACATCAATGAGTTCATTTTTGTTCACTTAGTAGCACCTCTGTGTCGGAGACGTGGGTGCTGCCGGGAAAGACTGGCACCCGAATTTCGAAGGGCATTGAGGTTACCGTTGTGGCTGGCTCTGGTCAATTGAGAAAGCCACTCTGGCGGAGATTTCAGTGGGATCGAGGCCGAGACACCGCTTCCTCGTCACCCGAGTCGGTGAGCTGGGTCGGTGTGTTGGCCAAATATTCCTCGTCGCTTAGTGGTTCGGGGGACCGTTCCAGAGCAATCGACAACACTTCATCGATCCATTTAACCGCGCGGATTTCAAGGTTTTCCTTGATGTTGTCCGGCACTTCCTTGAGGTCCCGCTCGTTCTCTTTGGGAATGATCACTGTTTTGACACCACCGCGCCGGGCTGCCAGCAGTTTCTCTTTCAAACCACCGATCGGTAGCACTTCACCCCGAAGCGTAATCTCACCCGTCATCGCGACATCCGCCCTTACCGGAATACCAGTGGCCACGCTCACCACAGCCGTACACATTGCAATACCTGCACTCGGGCCATCTTTGGGTGTAGCGCCCTCTGGCACGTGGATATGCAAGTCGTGCTGCTCATGGTATCGCGCGGGTATGCCCAACAGCTGCGAACGCGAGCGCACCACCGTCAGAGCCGCTTGAATTGACTCCTGCATCACGTCACCCAAAGACCCCGTCTTCACGTGACGCCCTTTACCCGTGACAGAAACGGCTTCAATGGTCAGTAATTCACCGCCCACAGAGGTCCAGGCAAGACCGGTCACTTGACCGACCTGGTTACTTTCCTCGGCGATGCCAAAGTTGTACTTACGAACCCCCAACAGATCCTCAAGCATCTCCGGCGTCACCGGCTTACCACCCGCTTCTTCACCCACTGCTATGCGCTTGACCATCTTGCGGCAAACCTTGGCGATTTCTCGCTCGAGGGCGCGCACGCCCGCTTCACGCGTGTAATAGCGAACGATATCAAGCACGGTGCCTTCTCCCAGCGTCAGCTCGTCGGATTTCAGACCGTTGAGCTTGACTTGCTTGGGGATCAAATAGCGCTGGGCGATGCTGAGTTTCTCATCCTCGGTGTAGCCCGGGATACGAATCACTTCCATCCGGTCCAGTAGCGGGCCAGGGATATTCATCGTGTTTGACGTGCACACGAACATGACGTCGGAGAGATCGTAGTCGACCTCCAGATAGTGATCGTTAAAGGCGTGATTTTGCTCTGGATCTAGGACCTCCAGCATCGCCGACGCCGGATCACCCCGGTGGTCCATACCCATTTTGTCGATTTCATCGAGCAGGAACAGCGGATTTCGCACTCCCGCTTTGGCCATTTTCTGCAGCAACTTGCCGGGCATGGAGCCGATGTACGTACGACGATGGCCGCGAATTTCGGCTTCATCACGAACACCCCCAAGCGCCATCCGCACGAACTTGCGGTTGGTGGCTCGGGCGATGGACTCACCCAGCGACGTTTTACCCACACCGGGTGGGCCAACTAAACACAGTACGGGGCCTTTAACCTTGCGGACTCGCTTCTGCACCGCAAGATACTCAACAATCCGGTCTTTGACTTCATCGAGACCGAAGTGGTCTTCATCGAGCACCTTGCTCGCGCGCTTCAGGTCGTGCTTCACCTTGCTGCGCTTGTGCCAAGGTACGTTGCACATCCATTCGATATAGCCGCGGACGACAGACGCCTCTGCGGACATCGGCGACATCATCTTTAGCTTATTGAGCTCGGAAGCCGCCTTCTCTCGTGCTTCCTCGGGCATCTTGGCTTCGTCAATACGCGCCTGCAGATCATCGATCTCGTTGGGTGCGTCATCCATCTCACCGAGCTCTTTCTGAATCGCTTTCATCTGCTCGTTGAGGTAGTACTCGCGCTGACTTTTCTCCATCTGCTTTTTGACGCGGCCGCGAATCCGCTTTTCGACCTGGAAAAGGTCGATCTCGGCATCCATCAATCCCATCAGATGGTCGAGACGAGCCTGAATCGAAGCAGTTTCGAGAATGCGCTGCTTCTCCTCGAGATCGACACTCATGTGTGCCGCGATCGTGTCCGCCAAGCGCCCCGGTTCATCGATGCCTGAGAGCGAGGTCAGCACTTCTGAGGGCACCTTCTTGCTCATGCTGACATACTTTTCGAACTGATCGACGACCGAGCGCACCAGCGCATCCGCTTCATCATCAGGTACGCCATCGCCCTCAAGCTGGCGAGCTGCCGCGATGGTGCAGGGTCCATCATCGTCCATGGATTCAATAGCGGCGCGATAACTGCCCTCTACCAGCACCTTGATAGTGCCATCGGGTAGTTTGAGCAGCTGCAAAATATTGGACACGGTGCCGACTTGATAGAGGTCATCAACACCCGGGTTGTCATCTGCGGCATTGCGTTGGGCAACCAGCACGACCTGCTTGTCCCCCGCCATGGCCTGCTCCAGGGCCTCGATCGAACGCTCTCTCCCCACAAACAATGGCAACACCATGTGCGGGTAGACAACAACGTCCCTCAAGGGCAAAAGTGGAAGCTCGTGAGCCACTGCGTCGGTCATACCTGTCTCCCGTTAGAGTTACCTGTAAGGTGGGGACGTCGAACGACGTTTACAAGCCCCACCCCGCCCCATCGGGGGCATAAAGCCTGGCTTTGGGTGCGCAAGTAGTTACTCTTCAGTACCTACTTTGTCAGGTGCAGACTCCTGGCTCTCGTAGACCAGTAATGGCTCCGACTCCCCCTTGATCACGGATTCGTCGATAACAATTTTCGCCACATCCGGCTGCGATGGAATGTTGTACATGGAGTCGAGCAAAATCCCTTCCAGGATCGAGCGCAGGCCCCGTGCACCGGTTTTCCGCTCCATGGCTCGCTCTGCCACCGCACGAAGGCCATCCTCTCGGAAGTCAATCTCAACGCCTTCCATCTCGAACATCTTGGCGTATTGCTTGGTCAGTGCGTTCCTAGGCTCGGTCAGGATGCGTACCAACGCGTCATTATCGAGCTCATCGAGCGTGGCGATGACCGGCAAGCGACCGACAAACTCTGGAATCAAGCCATACTGGACCAAATCCTCAGGCTCAAGATCCGCCAGCGTTTCACCAAACTTGCGGGTCTCGTCCTTGCTCTTCACCTCGGCGGCGAAACCAATACCGCCCTTCTCGGAGCGATTGCGAATGACTTTGTCCAAGCCCGCGAAAGCGCCACCACAGATGAAAAGGATGTTGCTGGTATCGACCTGCAGGAACTCCTGCTGAGGATGCTTACGCCCACCCTGCGGTGGCACCGAAGCCACGGTGCCTTCGATCAACTTGAGCAACGCCTGCTGCACGCCCTCGCCCGACACATCGCGGGTGATCGAGGGGTTGTCAGATTTGCGGGAGATCTTGTCGATCTCGTCGATGTAGACGATCCCCATCTGGGCGCGCTCAACATCGTAGTCACACTTCTGAAGCAACTTCTGGATGATGTTCTCAACATCCTCGCCAACGTATCCAGCCTCGGTGAGTGTCGTCGCATCAGCAATCGTAAACGGCACATCCAGCAGTCGCGCGAGCGTCTCTGCCAACAGCGTTTTGCCCGATCCTGTTGGTCCAACCAAGAGAATGTTGCTCTTACTCAGCTCAACCTCGTCGCCTTTGCCCTCGGGAGCCACACGCAAGCGCTTATAGTGGTTGTAAACCGCGACTGACAACACCCGCTTGGCGCGCTGCTGTCCGATCACGTATTGATCAAGGATGGCATTGATTTCGTGCGGCACGGGCAGCTTCTCATGACCGTGCTCGGCCGCTGCCTCCTGGACTTCCTCGCGAATGATGTCGTTACACAGATCAACGCACTCATCGCAGATGAACACAGAAGGACCCGCAATGAGCTTGCGCACCTCATTCTGGCTCTTGCCGCAGAAAGAGCAATAGAGCAGCTTGCCGCTGTCTTCGCCGGTTGTGTTGTCTTTAGCCATATGTCTCCACCTGCAACGGGAAATGCGCCCCGCTCACAGGTAACCTTGATACGTTTGGATGGGCAATGCAAGCGATCACCCCACTCAGAGGGGTGATCCTGATTATCAGGCTGAGAGGCCCTTTTCCCGACTACTGATGACTTGGTCTACCAAGCCATATTCGACGCTCTGGTCGGCGCTCATGAAGCGATCTCGCTCTGTATCTGCTTCGATGACCTCAATCGGCTGGCCAGTGTGCTCTGCCATCAGTTTATTGAGCCTTTCGCGGAGGAAAAGGATTTCCTTGGCCTGGATTTCGATATCGCTGGCCTGACCCTGCGCACCACCGCTGGGCTGATGAATCATGGTCCGCGCGTTGGGCAACATGTAGCGCTTGCCCTTGGCACCACCGGAAAGCAAAAAAGCGCCCATCGAAGCTGCTTGGCCGATGCACATAGTGCTCACATCCGGCTTGATGAACTGCATGGTGTCGTAGATCGAAAGACCCGCTGTCACCGATCCGCCGGGCGAATTGATGTAGAGATGGATGTCTTTATCGGGGTTCTCAGACTCAAGGAACAGCAGCTGCGCCACAACCAGGTTCGCCATGTGATCTTCGACGGGACCAACCATGAAAATGACGCGCTCTTTGAGTAGTCGGGAGTAGATATCGAAAGAACGCTCACCCCGGGAGGTTTGCTCAATCACCATCGGCACCAGGCCTAGGCTGTTTACATCCGGTGCGAGATTCTGATCCGACTTCATATATTTAGATTCCTCAACGCTGCGGGTTTTTATCCCTGCTGCCCACGGGCCATCGCAAGGGCCTCTTGATAGCTGCACTCAGGGGTCTCAATCTTTGCGACCTCCAACAGCTTGTCCACTACACCGTCTTCCATCACTCGCGACTCGATAGCAGCTAGCTGCTCATTCTCCGAGTAGTACCAGTTGATCACCTCTTCGGGCTCTTGGTACGTGGATGCGATGTCCTCAATTGTCTCCCGTACTTTAGCGGGATCTGCGGTCACAGAGAACTTGGACACCATTTCCGCCAGCAACAAGCCAAGCTTCACCCGTCGCTCTGCCTGATCTTTAAACATCTCGTCAGGTAGCAATGATTTCAAGTCCAAATCTTGACTGGGCATTCCGCCGAATTGCTGGAAAGCTTGCTGACGCAGCACGTCCACTTCCTGAGAAATCAAGCTGTTGGGAATCTCGAGATCATCGTGCGCCTCGATCACGGCATCCATGACCTGCTGTTTCACAAAATTTTCAACGCTGGTGCGCAGTTCACGCTCCATGTTTTTGCGAACTTCAGCGCGGAACACGGACTCATCGTCTTCCTCGACGCCGTAAGAGGAGAACAGCTTTGCGTCGAGGGGCGCGGGCGTGAGCGCTTTTACTTCTTTCACAGTAATCTCGAACTGAACCGCGGCACCCGCCAGCTCTTCAGCCTGATAGTCCTCAGGGAAAGTCAGATCGGCGGTTTTAGTTTCACCTGCAGCAACACCGATTAGGGCGTCCTCGAAACCGGGGATCATACGACCCGAACCCAACTCGAGAGATACACCCTCTCCACTACCACCTTCGAAGGCCTCGCCGTCACGAATCCCCTTGAAATCAATTACGACGGTATCACCGGATTCAGCAGCGCGATCAACGGCATCAAGACTGCCTTGCTGCTTACGGAACACGTCAATAATCTCGTCGACATCGGCGTCAGTGACTTCGGCCTGCGGACGCTTTACCGTAAACGACTCAACATCTTTAACGCTAACTGTCGGGAAAATCTCGAAAGTTGCGGTGTACTCAACATCTTTACCCGGCTCAAGGCTCTTGGCTTCGATCGCGGGCTGACCCGCGGGGCGCAGGTCTTCAGACCGCACGGCTTCCTGGAAAGACTGGCTGATCACTTCGCCGATCACTTCCTGACGCACTCCCGTACCGAAGCGTTGCTTCATGACGCGCATCGGCACCTTGCCTGGGCGGAAACCCGGCAAGCGTACGTTCCGCGCAGCCTCGCGCAAGCGCTGGTCGACCACTGAATCCACCCGCTCCGCGGGCACCCCCACGGTGAGACGTCGCTCTAATCCTGAAGTCGTCTCGATTGAAACCCGCATGGTTTACTCCTGAAAATATAACAATCGCCCAGCGGCCCACCGCCGAAAGGCAAAACACCGGTCAACTGCGAAAGGTTGGTGCGGAAGGAGAGACTCGAACTCTCACGCCTTGCGGCACTGGAACCTAAATCCAGCGCGTCTACCAATTTCGCCACTTCCGCGACTTTTTCGGCCCCATAGGGGCGCAAATGCAAGGGCGCGGAGTCTGTCACAGCTACGGGGGACTTTCAATGCTGATAGCAATGATTGGCCGTCAACCCGACATGCTTCACGGATCGCCTGTTGGCAGCCCACCTACTGACGCAAAAAACCAGTAATTTACCCCTATAAACAATGAGTTGTGGACAGCTATTAATCTAAAATACAGGAAAAACTAAAGAAACCTCAGGTTATCTCTTAACAATCTAAGAAAGGTGCTTGGTGGACTGGAAAATTCGCCATCTATCTGGATAATTAAACCTGTCTCATTGCCTCTCGGCGATTGAGGCGATGCTCTGGTGCCTCAGCACCCGCGCTTGGGATTTTTGCAAGAAATCTCGGTGCACCACTCCTAAGAGTCTCAATTCGGGGTCTATTGCAGACCCCTTTTTTGTAGCGAAGAACAATCGGGAAGATATTACTGGAAGCGGCCGGTGTCAGCGCATTACGCGCCCGCGACTCACATAGTGTGGGTCTGGCGATCTGAATTCAGGGCGCCGCCCAGATGATTTTCAATTTTCGCGTTGGCTGCTGCGTCTTGCTCCGAAAATTGGACGCCGATCCCCGCTTGGCGGTTACCTTGGGCACCCACGGGCGTGATCCAGACCACTTTCCCCGCGATAGGGATTTTCTCGGGCTCGTCCATTAGGGTGAGCAGCATGAACACCTCATCCCCAATCCTATATTGCTTGTTGGTGGGCACAAACAACCCACCATTTTTCAAGAACGGCATATAGGCGGCATAAAGCACCGCCTTATCTTTAATTGTTAGGGACAATATGCCCTGTCGTGTTCCCTCGCTCATGGGCGCAATCTACCGCCTGCCCGACGGGATGCCAAGTACATCCGCAAGCGATTCGAGGCTATTGTGGTCAGGGGGCATGGCCACAGCGGCCTGTGCGGCGCGGCAGACATTGGCCACCACCACGTCTCGGGCCGGCGTCACACCCGCATTGAGCCGGTTTAGCAGTCGCGACACAATCCGATGCAGTAACAGGGTCGCACGCCCCTCGTTTTGCAAACTCGTTGCGCTCATAACCCGCACTCTCCGCTCGACAAGCCCTTGCAGGGACACCAGTGCTTCCTTGAGCTCCACTTTACGCAGCGACTCAATCGTCGCCTCTGCGCCATGTGCGCCATTGAGCACTCCCTCCCAAATGGTGTTCAGCTGTTCAAAATCCCGCCGCAACGCCTCGTCCGTCAGTGACAGCGCAGCGAGGGGCTTGCCGGGAACCAACTGTGTCAGGTTCTCGGCCTCCTGCATACTAAGACCCGCGTCCACCAGCCAACTGCACTGCCGTTCATTATCGGGTGCTGGCAAAACCATCTGTTGGCAGCGAGACCGCACGGTAATGGGCAACAACCAGGGCTGGTGACTGACCAATAACAGCAAAGTCTGCGCACTGGGCTCTTCCAGGGTTTTGAGCAGGGCGTTAGCCGCTGCAGTGGTCATGGCTTCGGCAGGCGCAATGACGAGCACTTTGTAAGCGCCATAAGCCGCGGTTTTCTGCACAAAATCGATAGCATCGCGGACTTGATCGATACCGATAGATTTCTTCTCTCGCTCGGTCAGTATTCGCACCCACCGCAGGTCCCCATGGCTACCCGCCATCGCCTGCTGACACCCATCGCAGCGTCCGCAAGCAGACAAACCCTTACGCTCACTGCACATCAGCCCTGCCAGGACAGCCTCGGCAAACCAGACCTTGCCGATACTTGCCGGGCCACTGAGCAATAACGCATGGGGTAAGCGTGCCAGACGGTGCTGGGCATCGAGCTGGTCAAACAACCCTCGCTGCCACGGCAGCGGTCCCGACTGCCAATGCTTCTCCTGAACGTCACTACCGCTCATCAACAAACACCTCAAGCTCACGCTGGAGCTGCCGCGCCACATCGGGCAATGCCAAACTCGCGTCAATCACGCGATAACGTTCGGGTGCCTTCGCTGCGCGCGTCAGATAACCCTGCCGAACCCGATCAAAAAACGCGACGTCTTCCTGCTCAAATCTGTCAGGCTCACCGCGCTCAAGCGCGCGCTGCATACCCACCCGCGGATCGAGATCCAGAAGCAGCGTCAGATCCGGCCGCAAATCACCCTGAACCAGCTGCTCCAAATGCTCGATCGAGCGCGTGCTCAGTTCCCGACCAGCGCCTTGATAAGCAAAGGTCGCGTCGGTGAAACGGTCGCAAAGCACCCACTCTCCCGCTGCCAATGCAGGCGCTATCACCTCCGCAATATGCTGCGCCCTCGCCGCAAAAATCAGCAACAATTCCGTCATCTCTGCAGGCGCAGGAGACTGATCACGGAGCAATAACTCCCGCAATTGCTCCCCTATCTGCGTACCGCCTGGCTCGCGCGTGATGCGAAGCTTATAACCCCTGGCGCGCAACCAGTCAGCGACAAACTCGCGGTTGGTGGTCTTACCCACCCCTTCTCCACCCTCAATGGTGATGAATTTGCCGCGCTCACTCATTGCGGAGATGACCTGTAATCACTGCGTCTCTTGAGCTGATACTGCTTCACCCTTTTCTGATGTTCTTCGAGCGTGGCTGAGAACGCATGACTGCCATCGCCTCGCGCCACAAAATAGAGTGCATCCCCATCTGCTGGGTGCACTACCGCAGCCAAAGATGCACGACCAGGTAGTGCAATCGGTGTCGGAGGTAACGCGGGGATCCGATAAGTATTGTAGGGATTTTCGGCGTCTCTGAGGTGAGCCCGCGTCAGGTTGCCATCATAACTGTCACCCAAGCCATAAATCACGGTGGGGTCAGTCTGCAGGCGCATCCCTCGCGCCAGGCGCCGAACAAAAACTCCCGCTATCTGCGGCCGCTCACTCGCTACTCCCGTCTCACGTTCAACGATAGAGGCCAGACGCAAAGCGTCATAGGGATCCTCCAGCGGCAGGCCAGTATCACGCTCGGCCCATAGATGAGTCAGTTCACGCTGCATCAGAGCGTGCGCCTGCTGCAGTATGTCCCAGTCTGATTCGCCGCGACGATAAGTGTAGGTCTCCGGCAGAAACCAACCCTCGGCTGAGGCATGCGGTGCCACCAGGGTCAGCAACCGCGGGTCTTTTTCACCATCAATAAGGCACCGAAGCGCGGGCTGCGCGCACAATAGCGAGAGCGACTGCGATAAAGAGATGCCCTCGGGCAACGTTACCTGATAACGCACGACGTCGCCCTTTGCGAGCTGATTCACAAGCCCAGCGGCATCGAGCCCCGGCGCCAGCTGATACTCACCGACGTGCATTCGCGCGTCCAAGCCGAGCTGAGCCGCGATAAAACCGACCCAACGCGCACGAGACAACCACCCGGCCGACTGAGCACGCTTCAATACGGCTCCCAGCCCTTCCCCCGCTGCCACCTCGAGACGCACGCCCTCTGCTGGCAAAGCTAGCGGTTGGTGCCAAACATCAAGCAGCCACGCGCGACCACCCGCCACCAGCAATGCACTCACAAAGACAGAAAACACGAGCAAACGTAGTCCACGGCGCTTAAGCATCGATTCGCCCTGCCACCAAATCCTCATGCAGCGCGAGCCCCAAAGCGAAGTCATGCCACTCGCGAGACTCGAGCTGTGCCGCGCTCTGTACGCCGCGCACCGCGTTGCAGAGCAGCACTTCATCGGCATCAAGCAAATCTTCGCGACTGAGTGACACGTCACGCACTGACAGTCCATGTCGAGCCGCAATGTAGTCTCGAATCACGGCTAAACGTGTGCCAGCAATGCCAAGCCCTTCAAGCTTGGGGGTGAGGAGTTGCTGCCCGAAGCGCGCTAAAACGTTGGCGCAAGAAGAGGAGATGACATGGGCTTCTGTGTCCATCATCAGCACATCATCAACACCCTGCTCCAGCGCTTGGGCAGCCGCAAGCACCTGCTCAGTGCGCGCCAGTAGTTTTGCCGATGCAAACAGCGGTTGATATGACCAACGGATCTCGGACCAACCGAGTCTCAAGGGCTGAAAGCCCGAGGTTTCTGCCGGGTAAAACGCAACGATTGCGCGGGCATTCGCCGTTGTTGGCGGGCGATAGCCTCGCGGCCCTGACCCTCGAGTTAATGTAAGCCTAACGACACCTGTCACCAGCGCAGCGGCACCCTCCAACACCGTTTGCAGTGATGTCAGTGCATCACGCGCCTGCTGCTCGGGCTCCTGAAAGCGCAACACGGTCAAGCCATGGATAAGCCTGGCCTCGTGGAACTCGGAATACAGTAAACGCACGCCGTCCCACCAAAGTGTCTCGAACACCCCGTCCGCCAATAACAGGCCCCGGTCGTCAGCCGGCAAACCCGCGGCCTCAATACCGTCAACCCAAAACTGGGACGAGCGCACGATTCGGCGTCGTCAGTCGAAACGACTGAAGATAACCGAGCCGTTGGTACCGCCAAATCCAAACGAATTAGACAGGGCATGTTTGATGTCATGCTGCTGAGCCGTGTGGGGTACGTAGTTCAGGTCACAGCCCTCGTCCGGGTTATCGAGGTTGATGGTTGGCGGCGCTATACCGTCTCTCACTGCCAACACGGTGAAAACGGCTTCCACAGCCCCCGCTGCGCCCAACAAATGCCCAATCATCGATTTCGTGGAGCTCACGGCGACCGATTTTGCGGCATCTGCAAACACCGACTTGACGGCCATTGATTCTGCGACGTCACCAGCCGGCGTCGATGTGCCATGTGCATTTACGTAGGCCACGTCGCAGGCATTAAGCCCGGCATCGCGCAGCGCATTGCGCATCGACATGGCTGCACCACGGCCATCTGCTGGCGGCTGGGTCATATGGTGTGCGTCCGCACTCATACCAAAGCCTGTCAGCTCAGCGTAGATCTTCGCGCCGCGCGCTTGAGCGTGTTCAAGGGATTCGAGCACCATCACTGCCGCACCGTCGCCCAGCACGAACCCGTCGCGATCTTTATCCCAAGGGCGAGAGGCTGCTTGAGGATCATCGTTGCGCGTGGACAGCGCGCGGGCAGCCGAGAATCCGCCGACACCGACGGGAGTCGTCGCCATTTCAGCACCGCCCACGAGCATGACATCCGCCTCACCGGTGGCAATAAGTCGCGCACCCAAACCGATGTTGTGCGTGCCTGAAGTACAGGCGGTAACAACGGCAAGACTCGGTCCCTGCAAGTTGTACATGACCGATAAATTGCCCGAGATCATGTTGATGATGGCGCCAGGAACGAAGAAAGGTGAAATCTTGCGAGGGCCTGAAGTACGGACAATCTCGGTGTTCTTTTCAATCTGGCCAATACCGCCAATACCCGAGCCAATCGCGCAGCCGACGCGAGGAGCGAGTGCCTCAGTGATCTCCAGTCCACTGTCCCGCATCGCTTGAACACCGGCGACCATGCCAAACTGGACAAACTCGTCCATCCGCTTGGCGTCTTTGGGCGGGATGTAGCCGTCGACACTGAAATTTTTGACGCTGGCGCTGAAACGCGTGTTAAAGCCCTCAGTGTCGAATTTGTCGATAGGGGCAACACCGCTGACGCCATTGCAAATCGCATCCCAGGTGGTATCGACATCCAAACCGACAGGGGTTACCGCACCCATTCCGGTGACGACCACTCGATTACCTTTCATCACTGCACTCCCGTTGCCATCTCTGGGTTGGCGCTACGCCTGAATCCACGACTTCCGTAGACAAAAAAAAGCCGCCCTACTTTACCGTAGAGCGGCGATTTATGGTGCTTCGACTATCTCAGGCGAGATTTTCGTTGATGTAGTCGATTGCCAATTGAACTGTAGTGATCTTCTCGGCTTCCTCGTCGGGAATTTCCGTCTCGAATTCTTCCTCGAGAGCCATGACCAGTTCCACGGTATCGAGAGAGTCTGCACCGAGGTCATCTACAAAAGAAGCCTCCGCACGCACTTCATCTTCTTTGACGCCAAGCTGTTCGGCGACGATTTTCTTGACGCGATCTTCAATGCTGCTCATGGTTTTATTTACTCTCCCCAAGAATCGGTAACGGGCAAAAGGCCCCAAAGTTCAGCGCAGATTTTACCTGCAAATTCGCCGAGGGAAACCCTCGACAAAAGGGCAAAAATCAGCTCATGTACATTCCACCGTTGACGTGGATAGTCTCTCCGGTGATGTAGCCTGCCGCATCTCCGGCTAAAAACGCAACAACAGCCGCAATCTCTTCTGCTTCACCGAGTCGCGCCAACGGGATCTGACCCAACATCAACGAACGTTGTTCCTGAGTCAGCGCGCGCGTCATATCGGTATCAATAAACCCCGGCGCGACGGCGTTAACGGTGATGGCACGAGAGCCGACTTCCTTGGCCAGTGCGCGGGTAAAGCCTTCTGCTCCCGCCTTTGTCGCGGCGTAATTGGCTTGCCCGGCATTGCCCATCGATCCCACCACCGACGAGATATTAACGATGCGACCCCAGCGCGCTTTGGTCATGCCACGCAGGCACGCCTTGCTGACGCGATACAGCGCATTGAGGTTGGTATCAATGACACCATCCCACTCATCTTCTTTCATCCGCATCAGAATGTTGTCGCGGGTGATACCGGCGTTGTTCACCAAAACAGTCGGCGCACCAAAGCGATCTGTGACTGCTGCAACCAGGGCATTAACCGCCTCACCATCGGTGACATCCAGTGCCATGCCTGCGCCACCCATGGGTGCAAGCCATTCCTCGATGCGCTCGGCGCCCGCGGCGCTGGTGGCTGTGCCGACGACGGTGTGGCCGGCGGCAGCCAGTGAACTGGCAATAGCGCGACCAATACCTCGGGACGCACCGGTAACCAGCGCAACGCGGCTGGTGGTCTGCGATTCAGTCATGAGTTGATACCTATCAGCTCTCGAGATTTGCCAGCGTATCGCGCATGGCGTCGGGCTGCTCGAGATTGTGAATGGTCGAAGACTTGTCGATACGTTTGATGAGTCCCGAGAGCACTTTACCCGGACCACACTCGATAAATGTGCTTACCGCTTGGTGGCGCATCCACTGGACGCACTCGGTCCAACGCACGGGGCTCGCTACCTGCTGCACCAGCAGTGTTCGGATGACCTCGGCATCAGTCTGCCCCGTCGCCTCCACATTGCTGAGCACGGGCATCGCTGGGCTTGCCAGACGAATGTCGCTGAGCTCTTCTGCCATGACAGCAGCAGCGGGGGCCATCAATGGCGTGTGGAAAGGGGCGCTGACTGGCAGGGGCAAGGCCCGCTTGGCGCCCTCTTCTTTCAACGCCTCAGTCGCCCGCTTTACGGCGGTGGCGGCACCTGCAATGACCACCTGCCCGGGAGCGTTGAAGTTGACCGCGCCCACAAACTCACCGGCCGTTTCGGTGACGGAGGCACAGATGTCGATGATGACGTCGTCACTCAGGCCGATGATGGCGGCCATTGCACCTTCACCGGCAGGCACGGCTTCCTGCATGGCCTGGCCACGCCTGCGCACCAACCGCACGGCATCGGTAAGGCTGAGCGTGCCCGCGGCGACCAGTGCGGAGTACTCGCCAAGGCTATGACCAGCCACCATGGCTGGCTGAGCACCCCCCTCTGCGAGCCAAGTCCGATATAGGGCTACGCTCGCGGCAAGAATGGCGGGCTGAGTAAACTCAGTGAGCGCCAGCTTTTCCGCCGGGCCCTCATCGTAGAGAGCACCCATGTCGTAACCCAAGGCCTCGCTGGCTTCGGCCAGCGTTTGGTCCACCGTGGGAAACGCATCCCGAGCAGCCCGCAACATACCGACCGCCTGAGAGCCTTGGCCTGGAAAAACAAACGCAAAAGCCATACCTAACCTGTTGTTCTAGCGATCGGCGTTTTGCCGCACACGGCACACAGTCAAAGTCCGGTGCCGCTATCGGTCAAAAAATTCAGTCTTCGCTGCCGGTGTCGACAACTTTCTTGCCACGGTAGAACCCATCGGCACTTACGTGGTGACGACGACGGGTTTCACCTGAAGTCTGGTCGACCGTCAAAGTAGAACCACCGAGGCTATCGTGTGAACGACGCATACCGCGACGCGAACGGGTTTTCTTGTTTTGCTGAACAGCCATCTCGGCCTCCTTCAATCGGACGCGGGAGCGTCACTCACTTTTCAAAAATCAGTCTGTAACCAGATCATGCGCCCTTCAGGGCTCATTCTCAGTACTTTTATTCCGCAGCGCCTCTAACACGGCAAACGGATTTTCACGCACCGGTTCTGCCGTGTCCGCGACCTGCCCCGAATCGGCCATCGCACGCCCTGCGCGCGTCGCGCAGCTCGCGTTCTCGTGCAGCGGATAAGGCGGCAGCGACAGCAGCAACTCCTCTTCCACCATCAACCACAAATCCGTCTCTTCGCCAGTAATGAGCGGGTCAACGTCTTCGGGTAGCTCAGCGATCTGAGACTCGGACCACAACGCGGCGATCCTGCTGTTTCCCTCAAGTGTGACGGGCATCGGTTCGAGGCACCGTTGGCACTCCACCTCCACCTGCATACTGACCTTCAGGGTAGCCACATGCCGACCCATCTCATCACGATCGAACTGTATATCGACCTCAGCCGGCCCCTGCGCGCCCACCACCACTGCAGACAACCGCTGCAGCTTTTCCAGCGCGACAACGCCGGCAACCCGTGCGCCTCGGGAAGCGAGGCCACGAAAATCGACAATATGCGGAAGGGCCCCAGCGGACATGGCGGCGGATCATACGGACGCCCTCGACGGGTGTCAAAAAAAATTCTTACAATTCAGAGGCTTTTGCTTAGGAACCGCAACAATGTCACATGCCCCGCCGGAACCCCTCGTATTGGCCTCCAGCTCACGCTATCGCGCCCGCCTGCTGGCCCGGCTGCACTTGCCCTTCACCACGGCATCACCCCAAGTAGACGAGACACCTGAGCCCGGTGAGGCAGGTCCTGTCCTGGCCGAGCGACTGGCGATCACCAAGGCACGCTCACTCGACGTTGAAACTGGCCTGATCATTGGTAGTGACCAGGTTGCAGTTTGCGAGGGTCAATTACTGGGCAAACCGGGAACGCCAAAGCGGGCCCGCCATCAACTTCACGAATGCTCCGGCCACGCTGTGACCTTTTATACGGGTCTTGCGCTTTGGGCACCGCAATCCCAACAGCTGCTTACCCACGTTGAGCCGTTCCGGGTTCAGCTCCGGCAGCTGAGCGAGCGAGAGATCGCCGACTACGTCGCGCTGGACAACCCGACTGACTGTGCGGGCAGCTTCAAGTGGGAATCTCTCGGTATCAGTTTATTTGCCTCGATGCACGGTGAGGATCCGACGGCGCTGGAGGGGCTGCCGCTCATCGCCCTGTGTAATCTGTTGCGTTCGCTGGGTTGGTCGCTACCGCCTCGACCGGAGCGCGTCGCACACTGAGGTCAACTCCTCATCGAGTGGCGCCTCAAGCGATATCGTCTCGTCGCCAACGGTAAAAGAGAGTGCCGCTGCGTGCAGGAACAGTCGCTTTAAACCCAGAGATACGGTGAGTGCATCACTTTCATCAAACCGATATTTGGCATCTCCGAGAATGGGATGCCCAACATGTAGGCTATGTACGCGAATTTGGTGAGTGCGCCCCGTAATGGGCTTGGCCTCGATCAGGGTTGCACCGGGAAAGCGCTCTATCACCCGAAAAGCCGTTTTGGAGGGTCGGCCGCCAGCGGCCACACGAACCATTCTCTCGCCCGACTTTAAAGATATCTTCTCGAGCGGTGCATTCACCAACCGCGTATGGGCAGGCCACTTGCCAGCAACCAGCGCCAAATAGCGTTTATCCATCTTGTCGCCGCGAAGTTGCGCATGCAGATCACGTAATACGGAAGCTTTCTTGGCCACTAATATAAGCCCAGACGTATCCCGATCGAGGCGATGCACCAACTCCATATACCGCTGTTCCGGGTACAGCTTGCGCAAGCTTTCGATCAACCCGACGCTCACACCGCTGCCGCCGTGCACCGCGAGTCCTGTGGGTTTATTGATCACCATGAGCTCCGGGCGATCGAGCACAATCGCTCGCCGAATGCGTTCAGCCCACTGACTCGGGACTTGGCCGGCATCACGCCGCTCAGTGACAGAAATGGGCGGCACGCGAATCTGATCCCCGGCATCCAGACGCGTTTCGGCCTTCGCCCGGGATTTATTCACTCGCACCTCTCCCTTGCGCACGGCACGATAAATCCGCGTTTTGGGCACGCCGGGTAGGCTGCGCAGCAAATAGTTATCGAGCCGCTGGCCCGCCTCATCAGCGGAAACCGTGATGAATCTCACCCCCGGGCGGGGTTTTTGGTCATTGGACACGCAGTATTTCCGTCATTGAATCAAGGGAGACGCGGTGGTATCTTCCGTCGGTCAGCGGGCCGGTGGGCCCGACTCCTTCCAGAGCCGGCGCGCAAAATCTCTATGTTACAGCAGCGCGCCCTCCCCGAAAGCGCCAAGTGAAACTTAAGTAGCGGGATGCGCAAGTTGCCGGGCTGAACCCTACCTGCTGACAGACTGGACGCCATCACGGCGGCGTCAGGCCACTCCGGGCGACCCCCGTTAGAGCGCCGACGTGCCGGAGGCTTATGACAAGAAACCCGCGAGATACAGCGCGGTGCGAATTTTAGGGCGCGTCCAATGACGCTCCCCGTTGAAATAGGCCACGGTTTAACCGGGCCACAGGCGAGCCTTCAGCCCCCACATCTAGGAGCGTTGGCGGGGCGCGCCGGTTAATTCGACGTGCCGGTTTACCAGGCGCACGCACCCGCCAGTTGTCTCGCCAACTGGATTGATTCCAATGAAGAAAATGCTCATTAACGCGACGCAGGCTGAAGAAGTCCGTGTCGCCATGGTCGATGGCCAGCGTCTCTACGATCTGGACATCGAAAACCGGGCCCGGGTACAAACCAAGGCCAACGTCTACAAAGCCAAAATCACTCGCGTCGAACCCAGCCTCGAAGCAGCCTTCGTCGATTTTGGCGCCGAGCGCCACGGCTTTCTGCCTCTGAAGGAAATCTCACACGAGTACTTCCGCTCCAATGCGCCAACCGGCGACGGCAAGACTCGCATCAAAGACGTTCTCAAAGAAGGCACCGAAGTTATTGTCCAAGTGGACAAGGAAGAACGCGGAACCAAAGGCGCTGCTCTCACCACCTTTATCAGCCTCGCTGGTCGCTACATGGTGCTGATGCCCAATAACCCGCGCGCGGGTGGTATTTCTCGCCGCATCGAGGGTGATGACCGCTCGGAGCTGCGCGAAGCACTGGCACAGCTGGAAATCCCAGAAGGTATGGGCGTCATTATTCGCACTGCGGGCGTCGGGCGTAGCGCCGAAGAGCTGCAGTGGGATTTGGATTACCTCCTCAAGCTCTGGGACGCCATCTCGACCGCTTCTGCAGACAACGCGGCTCCGGTCCTGCTCTATCAGGAGAGTGACGTCATCATCCGCGCGATTCGCGATTACCTGCGCGACGATATCGACCAAGTCTTGATTGATGACCCTGCGGCCTATCAGCAAGCCAGCGATTTTGTTCGGATGGTGATGCCCAAGTACGCGCAGCGAATTCGCCGCTACGAAGATTCGATTCCGCTCTTCAATCGGTTCCAGGTTGAGGGACAGATCGAGACGGCGTTCCAACGCGAGGTTCGTCTCCCTTCAGGTGGATCGATTGTGATCGATCCTACCGAGGCGTTGATCTCTATCGACATCAACTCGGCGCGTGCCACCAAAGGTGCCGACATCGAGCAAACTGCCCTGCAAACCACCCTCGAGGCGGCAGACGAAGTCGCCCGCCAATTGCGTCTTCGCGACATGGGCGGCCTGGTGGTAATCGACTTCATCGACATGGGCTCCAACAAGAATCAGCGTGCCGTTGAGAACCGAATTCGTGATGCGCTCGAAATTGACCGCGCACGGGTGCAGGTAGGACGCATCTCGCGTTTCGGTCTGTTGGAAATGTCTCGGCAACGGCTTCGTCCATCGCTGGGCGAAACCAGCGCGATCGTCTGCCCTCGCTGCACAGGACACGGCACGATCCGTGACACCAAGTCGCTGGCCCTGGCCATCCTGCGTTTGTTGAACGAAGAGGCTTCCAAGGAGCGAACCGGCGAAGTTCGGGCGGTAGTACCCGTGGAAGTCGCTGCTTTCCTATTGAACGAGAAGCGCTCGGCGGTCAACGACATTGAGACGAATACCGGTGTTCGGGTCGTGGTACTGCCCAACCCCTACATGGAGACGCCCCACTTCGAAGTGCTGCGCTTGCGCGATGATGAGGTCGAGGAATCGGTTCGCCCCAGCTTTGAAATTGAACTCGAAAAACCAGAGATCACTGCCCAGCGCGATGAGTCGCAAGACACCGCCCAAGCCCCGCAGCCTCTGGTTCGCGGCGTAAAGCCCTCTGCGCCTGCGCCGCAAAAGCCGGTAAGCGAAGAGCCAGCTACCGAGCCCAAGTCGGAGGAGCCGGCCACTGTAGCGACGGCAAACGTCACTGCCCAAGCGGCAGCGATGCCAGCACAAGGCGGGATCGTGACCCGTTTGCTCTCCAAACTGTTCGCGCCCACCCCCAAGCCATCCGCAGTAGTTGCTGACGCTGAAGCGAAGAACGAAGCTAACGAGTCAGAGGAAGATGCCGGGAAGAAAAACGAGCGTGCCAACAATAAGTCCGGACAGCGTCGCTCCCGTGGCGGTCGTAACCGTCGACGTGGCAATAGTAGTGCAGCAGGTCAGGACGGTAACAAGCCGCAGCAGACCAAGCCATCCAGTGACGACAAACCCGCTCAGGAACCCATAGAAACGGCCAATGAGCAGGCAAGCGATAACGGCGCAGAGGGCGACGAGAACAAGCCCAAGCGCTCGCGGCGACGTCGTGGTCGCCGAGGTGGACAGCGTCGGCGCCAGAACACCGGTGAAGTCGACACCACCAACGACAGCATGGAAGACGATGCTGACGCCGATCTTGATAACGCTGACGGCGGCGAGCAATCAGCGGACGCTACTGAAGCAGTTGAAGAAGCACGAGACAACGAGCTACGCCATCGCCCCGCGGAAATGCGCAACCAGTCGCGCCGGCGCCGCCGCCGCGGGCCCAAGGCCGATGTAGCGGAGGACACAAGCGCCGCGAGCGATGCGCAGGGCGAAGCCTCGAACACGCAAACAAGCACGCCTGTTGCAGTCGCTGAGGCGGTCGCGGAAACGGTCGCGGAAACCACCAGCGACTCGATTGAAACCGCAGCTTCGACAAGCGCTGCGGATACGCCGGATTCCGTCAACAAGCCGGACGTCGTTAAGTCAGATGCGTCGAAGCCAGTTAGCTCAGAGACAGAAGCGAGCCAACCGGCCGCTGCTGAGATGAAAGCCGAACCTGCAGTCGTTGAAGCGTCGGAAGCGGCTCTGGTAGCAGAGGTCGAGCAACCTGAAGCTGCACCGGATGACACGGCCACGCAAGCTGATAGCCCTTCGTCTTCAAGTGAAGCTGAGACCGCCATCGCAGACGTTAGCGCCCCTGTCGAGTCGGTCGCGGCTGTGCCAACCAGCGCAGCGGGACTCACACCTGAAGGCCGCGCCGTTAATGATCCGCGTGTAGCGCCCAAACCCGTGGGGAAAATCGAAGTGCGCACTGAACGCAGCAGCTTGTTCCCAGCAGAGCAGATGCCCGCGATCGCCTACATCGCACGGGATGTGCCGCGCGCCAGCAACGACCCCCGCGGCGCAGCAGCTGCAGGAGATGATGCACAAGACGGCGCGCCCGTCACTGAAGATCTTTTTCAGGGCACTGGAGAGCGATAAACCCTTGCCGAATTCGAGCGCGCCGCTATAATGCGCGCTTCGTTTCGGCAGCACGTTCGAAGCATACGGTGGGCTGGCTGAGTGGTCGAAAGCGGCGGTCTTGAAAACCGTTGAACCGAGAGGTTCCCGGGGTTCGAATCCCTGGCCCACCGCCACTTAAACGAGAAGGCACCCTCTATGGGTGCCTTTTTCGTTTAAACGGTTGTGTCACCGGATGAGAACCCCGCACGGGTTCGACAAACTGCGCCCGAGGCGCAGTTTGGACGTCGCAGCGAAGCGGAGACGCCCGAAGGGTGAGCGCGCCAGAGGCAATGGCGCGCGAATCAATCCCTGGCCCACCGCCACACAAGACCCCAAGCAATCAAGTTGCTTGTTTTTTTTGGGCAAATATTTGGCCACCACCAGCCAAGCGAAAATGTGTAGTACCAGTGTCCACTTCCACACCTGTGGGATAGCGTTTAAACGTCTGATCGAAGACTGGAGTTCGGCTATCAGATAGATGCTTTACTCGCCTCATATAACAGCCACACAGGGAGCCCTGAATTGGATTCCTCAGGCGTGAACAAACTGGTCGCAGCCGAGGCAGCGCCTGTCCCCACGGGGTTAGTAGCGCTCACAGTGAAACGGTAAGCCTGACCGTTCGTCAGCCCCGTTACCCGGCACGGCGAAGCCGAACAGGTGGCGGTGACACCGTCAGGGATGCTGGTCACGGTGTAGCTGGTGACGCTCGGAGCCCCGACAAATGGGGGAAAGAAAAAAATCGTGGCCTCGCCATCCCCGCTGATCACGCGGTCAATGGTCGGCACGCCGGGAATGCCCACGACTTGGTACACCCGGACATGCCCCGCGCCGCCGTCGTTACGGGGGGCACCGACAGCGACCGTTCGACCGTCACTCGACAGTGCCAGGGCGAAGCCCGACCGATCCTTCAACGCCTCGCCAACGATACCCGCGCCTTGTGGCACCCATACGCTGCCATTCCAGCTGTACAGTCGAACATAGCCCGCAGTGTCGCGAAAGCCATCATCCGGCGCGCCAACGGCAACCGTCTGGCCGTCGCTCGACAAGGACACGGCATAGCCCGCCTGATCCTCCGACGCCTCGCCCTCGATGTCTGCACCGCGCTGCATCCAGCCGCTACCGCTCCAAGCGTAAACGCGGACGTGCCCCGCGTTGCTGCCCGAGCCATCGTTGAACCGAGCGCCAATGGCGACCGTCTGGCCGTCGCTCGACAGTGAAACAGACCACCCGGACTGATCCCCCGCCGCCTCGCCATCAATATCCGCACCCCGCTGCAGCCAGGCGCTGCCATTCCAAGTGAAGACTCGGACGTGCCCTGCAAAATTGCCGCTGCCATCGTTAAGGGGCGCGCCAATGGCGACAGTCAGGCCGTCGGCCGACAGCGCCACGGAATGCCCTGAAATGTCGCCCTGCGCCTCACCGTCGATGTCTGAGCCGCGCTTTACCCAGGCGCTCCCATTCCAGGCATAAACGCGAACCTGGCCTACAAGTGCGCCGTTCTCTGACGCGCCGATGGCGACGGTCTGTCCGTCGCTTGACAAAGATACGGCAGAGCCCGCGAGGTCCTCCGCCGCCTCGCCATCGATGTCTGCGCCGCGCTGCGCCCACGCGCTGCCGCTCCAAGCATAAACGCGAACCTGGCCCGCGTTGGTGCCGATCGCATCGCTCGATGGAGCGCCGATGGCGACCGTCTGCCCATCGCTCGACAACGACACCGAACTCCCCGACTGACTACCCACTTCGCCGTCGATATCTGCCCCGCGTTGCACCCAAGCGGTGCCACTCCAGCGATAGACCCGAACATGGCCCGCCACGGTACCTGCGTCATTGTTAAACGGCGCGCCGATGGCGATGGTTTGACCGTCACTTGACACCGCGATAGACGAACTGGAGGTGTCATTGGCCGCCTCACCATCAATGTCTCCACCCACTTGAGCGATCCATTGGGGGGTCACCACATCACTCACAGCCGAGGCAGCGCCCGTGCCCTCGACATTGGTGGCGGCTACGGTAAAGCCGTAGGACTGCCCGTTGGTGAGGTTCGTCACGGTGCACGGCGAGGCCGCGCAGGTGACAGTATTCGCCCCAGGAATGCTCGTGACGGTGTAAGAGGTGACGCTTGAAGCGCCGACGAACGAGGGGGTAAAGGCGACCGTGGCCTCGCCATCCCCGGCGACGACGCTATCAATGCTCGGCGCCCAGGGTACGTCAAATACCGCAAACACCCGGACATCGCCCGCAGCGTTGGTGCCTCCGGAGCTGTGAAAAGGTGTGCCAATGGCGACGGTCTCCCCATCACTCGACAGCGCCACGGCGTGCCCCGACCAATCGCCCTCCGCCCGGCCGTCAATGTCCACCGCGCGCTGCGCCCAGGCGCTGCCATCCCAGCGGAAAATCCGTACGTGGCCCGCATCAGTGAACGCGCCGTCATTTCGGGTCGCGCCAATGGCGATAGTCTGACCATCACTGGAGAGTGCTACGGCCTCGCCTAAACGATCAAAGGCGCCCTCGCCGTCGATGTCAGCACCGCGCTGCACCCAGCCGCTACCGCTCCAAGCGTAAACGCGAACGTGCCCCGCGTTGCTGTCCGAGCCATCGTTGAAACGGGCGCCGATGGCGATAGTCTGGCCGTCGCTCGACAGCGACACGGCATAACCTGACAGATCACCCGCCGCTTCGCCGTCGATATCTGCGCCCCGTTGCACCCACGCACTGCCGCTCCAAGCATACACTCGGACATGGCCCGCATCGTTGGCCGAGCCATCGTTGAATAGCGCACCTACGGCGATAAATTGCCCGTCGCCGGACAGCGCAACGGAATAGCCTGACTGGTCACCTGCCGCCTCGCCATCGATGTCTGCGCCCCGTTGCAACCAGGCGCTGCCGTTCCAGGCGTACACCCGGGCATGGCCCGCATCGTTCGCCGCGCCGTCGTTTAATCGCGCGCCAATGGCGACCGTCTGACCATCGCTCGACAGCGCCACGGATTGGCCTGACTCGTCACCCGCCTCCTCACCATCGATGTCCTCACCACGCTTTACCCAAGCGTTACCGTCCCAGTCGTAGATCCGGACGTGGCCCGCGTTGGTACCCGAGCCACCGTTATAGGGTGCTCCGATGGCCACCGACTGGCCATCGCTCGATAGTGATAAGGACAACCCCGACTGATCATCCGCCGCTTCACCGTCGATGTCTTGGCCGCGTTGCACCCAACTGGCGCCATCGCGGACGTAAACACGAACGTGGCCCGCGCGATCGCCCGCACCATCGTTGAAGACAGCGCCGACCGCAAGGCTCCGGCCATCACTCGACAAGGCGACAGACCACCCAGACTGATCTTCGGCAGCCTCGCCATCTATGTCGGCGCCCAGCTGCGTGATGTCCGCCGCAGCCGCCCCTGCGACGAGACCGAACATCAATAAAAAACCTGAGAGGGCTGTCCAGAAATGCTCGAGGCTGTAAACAGACCGGCCTGCCAAGTAACTGTGACCACAGGAGCACCGCGAACTAAGAGACCGAAGCAATCTCTCAAAAGGCCTTGCATGATTCATTGTTGTCACCCCGTTATTGGGCTAGGTCGAACCCTTCAACAAAGAGCGAGCGTTGTAGTGCAAAGCTCCCCGCTTCGTGTGTCTTCGTCAGGCAATGAGATAATGAGACGATGCGAACAATAGCCCCGGGGTGTCAGCCGACTTGCTCCGAACATATCAGATGTCGGTGACCAACTCGAATCGCGGCCGGCGCTTAGGGCAAATCGCATCGACGATAGAAATAACGGCAGATGTCGTGCTGGTGATCATGATTTAACGCGAAACGTGGGCTTGGGTCAGAGCAACGTTTAACGTGAAGAGTCCCGGATAAGATCCCTGTAGTGAACATAGGTGACTCACGTGCATACCCTTTCCGTGGCTCCACTCGACGCAGCAACTGCGGGTTGCATACTCACCCCCGGGCGATAGATGATTCTGTCGTCAGGCATCTAAAGAAAATACAAAGCAGAGGGAAGCCAGCGCGTGAAAGCAACCTCAGTGGGAAGCCGCATGATTGCCCTTGGCAGCAACATCCTGCGTGATCTACATCGATTCCTTTCGCCACTCCCACATCGCGGCATCGCCCTCTACGCACTCCTGCTATGCCTGTCCGCGAGCCCAAACACCCTCAAAGCGGAGCTGCTGAGGGGCGAAAGCTGGGAGCTCGGCGTGCCCACCAACGGCCGCTCGGAATTTTTAACCGG
>JAZBOZ010000010.1:0-35119 GCA_036351405.1 Halieaceae bacterium | reverse complement strand
GCCAGTACAACATACCTACCCACGCCACCGTCTTCAGCGATGGTATTGGCATCCACATACTCATCATTCACTACAGCGAACAGTTGCAGTGTGTAAGCAGAATCCGGAGAGGCTTCATCAACAATGGTGCCGACCCCGGTGCCATCGGCGATGGTCGCATTGACGGCATTCGCCAACGACACCGTGAACTGTTCAGAGCCCTCATTCAGCGCGTCATCATTTACCGCGAGCGTAATCGTTTGCTGAGTAACACCCGGCGCAAAGGTCAGCACGCCCGCCAAGCCGTCGATACCGTTACCGGCAATGTTGTCTCCCGAATAATCCTCGGGCTCGGTGGCTGTACCTTCTCCGACGACGTATTGCACGGAGGCACCAAGCTCGGTGTCGCCCGTGAGCTCAACCGTAAAGGTAATCGTCCCGGCGTCCTCATTGACGGTGACGTCATCGATGCTGAACGACGGACGATCATCATCCGGCGTCTCATTCTCGTCGTCACCATCGGGCTGCGAGCCGTCATCGGAAATGGTGCCTGTGCCAGTATCGCTGGTATCGACCACACCCGAGTCAACGGTTGCCGATAGGGTGAAGGTCTCGTCACCTTCAAATACATCGTCGTCAGTCGTGGGAACCGACACCTGGAGTTCAGTGACGCCCGCAGGCACGGTGAAAGATCCATCAGCATTTGCGGTGATGGTTTGCAGTCCCGAGCCATCGTCAAAACGGACAATCAGACCAGACGCATCGAAATCGTCCGCTTCTGCCGTATTACCGGCCTCAACGCTTGCCGTAAAACGAATCTCAAGCGGTTCATCAGAAGCTTGAGTCAGTGTGACGTCAAAGGTCGCGCTGCTGCCCTCCTCGGTTGCAGCGTCCGTGATCAACAAGTTGGCACTGTCGTTATCGAGAATCGTGACCGTGCCCTCACCGTTGACCGCACTGATCGTAGCGCCGCCCGTCGGATCGCTTAAGGTGACACGGAAGGTCTCTGCGGACTCCAGGAGTGCGTCGTCTGTAGTGGCTACCGTAAACGTCAATGAGGTAACGCCAGGCGCGAAAGTCAGCACCTGCGAACCGGCAACGAAATCATCGGCTGAGGCTGTGTCGGTTCCCGAGGGCACCACGGTCGAGACCGTGACCTCTGCCGCATCGAGCGCATCTCCACTGCGAGTGATCGTAACAACCGCCAGATTGCCCTCGATAACTTCGGTGCCCGTCACCGAGAACTCGCCAAAATCGCGTACAGAAATATCGACGGTAGCCACGTTGGACACCGCGCCAGTGTTGTCGGAGACCGTGTAGGTGAAACTATCGGCACCAACGTAACCATCGAACGGTGTATAGGTCACCGTACCGTCCGCGTTAATCACCAACTCTCCATCGGCTGGTCCGTTGATGATAGTGATGGATGACGGATCAAGAATGCCGTCGGCATCACTATCGTTGTCGAGAATGGCAATCGTCGCCGGCTGGTTCACCTCGATAGAAACGGCATCATCGTCAGCGACAGGCGGCAGATTCGGATCCGGCGCCACGGTAATCGTGACTGTCGCGGTATCGGTACCACCATTGCCGTCAGCCACGGTGTAGTTGAAGCTGTCGGTTCCTGAGAAACCGTCATTCGGCGTATAGGTAAACGTGCCATCGGCGTTCAGATTGAGAACACCATTGGTGGGTGAGGTACTGGATATCACGGTCAGCACGTCACCATCCGGATCCTGGTCGTTCACCGTGACCGTCCCTGCAACCGCGACACCAAAATCGGTGGCATAGGTGTCGTCGACCGCGTCAGGGAAGTTATTGACCGGCGGGCGAATGGGCTCATCCACGGTGATACTCACGGTAGCTGTGTCAGTGCCACCGTTACCGTCATCAATCGTGTAGGTGAAGCTGTCGTCGCCGCTAAACCCAGGGTTGGGTGTGTATACAAAACTGCCGTCCGGACCTATCGAGACGGTGCCATTGGCAGGATCGGTGTTACCCACTACGACCAGGGCATCACCGTCTGGATCACTATCGTTACCCAGCACGGAGCCACCGACCGGCAATCCAAAAGGCGTGTTGAAGCCGTCATCAACGGCATCGGGGCCCTCATTAACCTGCGGTGCGACGTTGATAATAACCGTCGCCGTATCAGTGCCGCCCTCACCATCACTGATGACATAAGAAAAACTATCTGAGCCGCTGAAACCAGTATCGGGGGTGTAGGTAAACGAGCCGTCAGTGCTGATTGCAACGGTGCCATTGGTGGGCAGCGTGCTCGCCACAACGGACAGCGGATCACCATCGGGATCCGAATCATTGGTCAGGACCTGACCAGAGACGGTCGTGTTGAACTCGGTCGCAAATACGTCGTTGACTGCGTCTGGCGCCTCATTCACGGGCGGCGGCGGTGTCGGCTCTTCGCCAATGGTGATCGTCACGGTTGCGGTATCGGTACCACCGTTGCCGTCGTCGACGCTGTAAGTAAACGTGTCCTCGCCACTAAATCCTGCATTGGGCGTGTAGGTAAAGGTGCCATCGTCATTCACGACGACCGAACCATTGCTGGGATCGGTATTGGCGATCACGGTCAAATTGTCGCCGTCGGGGTCAGAATCGTTGCCGAGTACGGCGCCTGTCACCGTCTCACCAAACTCACCCGCGAAGACATCATCGACCGCATCGGGCGCTGCGTTCGGGGGCGGGGGCGGTGTCGGATCCTCACCGACCGTAATCGTTACAGTTGCGGTGTCAGTGCCACCGTTGCCGTCGTCCACGCTATAGGTGAACGAATCTTCACCACTAAATCCTTCATTAGGCGTGTAGGTGAACGTCCCGTCTGAGTTCACCACCACAGAGCCATTGCTGGGGTCAGTATTGGCTACTACTGTCAGGGCGTCCCCTTCGGGGTCCGAATCGTTGGTCAACACGTCACCACTGATCGTCTCTCCAAATTCGCCGGAGAAAACGTCGTCGACAGCATCGGGGGCTGTGTTCGGGGGCGGAGGTGGCGGCGTGGGGTCATCGCCGACGGTGATCGTTACGGTCGCGGTATCAGTGCCACCGTTACCGTCGTCCACGCTGTAGGTAAACGAATCTTCACCACTAAATCCTTCATTGGGTGTGTAGGTGAACGTCCCGTCTGAGTTCACCACCACCGAGCCATTGTCCGGGTCCGTGTTAGCGACCACGACCAGCGTATCGCCATCCGCGTCGCTGTCGTTGCTCAACAAATCACCGCTGACTGTCTCGCCAAACTCTCCACTGAAGAAGTCATCGACGGCATCAGGATTCTCGTTGTCCAGCAACTGAAGATCGTTATCGGCTTTAGTCGTATCGAGTTTGCTGCTGGCAACGGGTGCAGCCGCAAGATCAGCATCGCCATCACCGAGGTCAAAGCCAATGCGGCCCAAGCGGATAAACGAGGAGCCCTCATCACCGGCAGTACCACCGGCCGCGGTTTCCTCAAGTCCTTCAAGCAGATCGCCCTCGCCTTCCAGCGCGGCTACGACCGCGTCCAGCGTGTCGTCGCTGATCGCGGCCTCGGCGGCCGTGTCACGTGTAGCGACGGCCAGCTCGCCCGTCAGCAGCACTTCGCGGCCTCCAGACACCACCATTGAGGGGGCATCAGGCGCCGCAATTTCGACCACAGCCCCCGCCGCCGTGATCAAGGTTTCCCCTTGGAATACCTGATCACCCACACGAAGCTCACGTAGCGAGCCGTCCTCCGCTCTCGCGAAGACTTTGCCCACCAACTTGCTGACTGTGCCGATCATTTGCGCCATTTCACACCTGTGCTCAACGATGAAATCTTGATGCACGTACTATGAACCCTGACTTTCAACGGAGTCATGTACCTAGGTACTAACGGACGCTATTTGTGTGACCTGCCGCACAAAAGCGGCGGAAAATCTAAGGGGTAGGCAGCCGGTTGACCGCCAGAGCGAGCTGCACACGATCACGCAGCTGCAACTTTTCAAAAATGGCTGTCAAATGCGCCTTCACGGTGCGCTCTGTGATGTCCAATGCCTCGGCGATTTCACGATTATTGAGACCTTTGCCCACATTGACGGCCACCGCGTACTCTCTCTGGGTAAGCTGGTCAAAATCCGCGAAAACGGCTTTATCCTGCGTAGATTCTCGCTGTACAGCGGCACTAAGCAGTCGCTGTACCAAACCTGACGGCATCCAATACCCACCACCCGCGACGACTGAGGCGACCTCGCGGAGTTGCTCGGGCACCGCCTCTGCATGGCAATAACCACGGGCACCGGCGGACAACAGCGCGAAGGCTTCTGCGTCATTGGGTTGAGCCGTCAAGGCGATCACTCTTCCACCCGCCTCGGACAAACTCCGAATCGCGTCAAAGGCATCTGCCTCCGGATAGGCGACAATATCCAGCCAATACAGCCGGCCATCGGTCGGTCCACTCTGCACGCAGGACTTGATGTCGGATCGCACAACCAGATCCGGGAACGCAGCTGACCAGCGTTTGAGTGGTTGCCCCGAGGGCGTCATGAAGCAGGGTTTCATCGCTCGGATAATGCCCTCTGATGTGCCCGCAATACAGGCTTCATAAGATAGGCAAGGACCGTTTTTTGGCCGGTTAAGATATCCACTTCCACTGTCATCCCGGGGATGATCGGCTTGTCTGGACCAAAGTCTACCGCTTCTGTGCGCACCGCCACCTCATAGAACGCGTTGCCTTCCTCGTCAACGACAGTGTCAGCACCAATCTGTTCCACGCGACCTTCAAGCCCACCATAAACCACGAAATCGTAAGCCGTTACTTTGACGTTGGCCCGCTGCCCTGGCGCCAAAAAACCAATATCCTGCGGCCTGATTCTGACCTCGAGTAACAGCGTGTCATCCAGCGGCACCAGTTCGATCACGTCACGCCCGGGCAAGACCACCCCACCTAAAGTGTTGTAGTACAGCTGCTTTACGGTACCCGCAACCGGCGCGGTCAAGTTCGTTTGCTGCACGCGATCTGAAAGGCCCTGCTCGGCCTCACTCAGCGCGTTGATGCGGGTAAGCGTGTCGGTCAACTGTTCGCGAGCCTCGTTGGCAAACTCCAGCCTGACGCTGTCACGTTTACCCTGGGCTTCGATGATCGCTGATTCAACCCGCTGTATTTGCGCGCGGGTTTGCTTCAGCTCGCCCTCCGCTCGATTGACCTCACGCTCAAGGCGAAGGATTTCCACCTGCGCCACAGCGCCAGAAGCCACCATAGGGCGGGTGACCCCCAATTCTTCATCCGCCAGATCCAACTCCCGCGATAGCTGCTGCTCGCGGGCTCGCAATTCAGACAACTCTTCCCGACGCTGCGCCAACTGCTGATTGGCGATATCAACCTGTATCTGCAGCCCAGCGAGACTGGACTGATAAAGCTCGCGCTCCTGATCAACAACCGCAGGGACCTCGACCAGCATTTCATCACTGGGTTCAAACGGCCGACCATCGAGCAACGCCTGCAGTCGAGCGGCTTTGACACTAAGTCCACGCCGCTCAGCACGGCTCTCACCTAAAGAGGACTGGGAGCGCGTTTGATCCAAACGGACCAGCAACTGACCCGCGGCCACAACATCGCCCTCGCGCACAGCGATTTCCCGGATGACACCACCATCCTGAGAACCCAATACCTGCACCTGCCGGGACGGGATCACCTTGCCCTGGCCTCGGGTTACCGTATCAACCCGGGCGAAAGCCGACCAAACAATCAGCAATACAACGATTACAGCAATCGCATACAGCAGCCTGCGCGCGCGCAACGGCTCCTGTTCGATGGCAGCCTGCTCCGCCAGCGCTGACCAACCGAGCCCCTTTGCTTGCGAACCTAATTGCCGACCCTGCTCGCTCATTGGGCTTTCCCGATTCGACCCTGCTGCAACGCAGAAACCACAGCATCTCTCGGACCATCTGCGACGACTTTGCCAGCATCCATGACGATGATGCGATCCACCAACTTGAGAATGGAGTTCCGATGGGTCACCACCAGCAGCGTACGCCCCTCTACAAAGTGTGACAGTGTTTCAATCACCGTTTGCTCGGTCGAGTGGTCCATCGAACCGGTTGGCTCATCGAGAATAAGAATCTGAGGCTCATGGACCAAAGCGCGCGCCAAACCAATCGCCCGTCGCTGGCCGCCAGAGAGCGATTCGCCTCGCTCTGAGATCGGCATATCAAAGCCTGAGGGGTGTTGATTGATAAATTCGGTGAGCCCCGCGCGAGACGCGGCAGCAATCAAGGCCTCGTCGGTAATACCGCGGTGCGCCAACGTCAGATTCTCGCGCAGCGTGCCATGAAACAGCGTGATCTCCTGCGGCATATAACCCACAGCACGCCGAAATTCCCGAGGCTCCAGCTGGCGCATATCGATACCATCAATCAACACCTGACCATCGGTGGGCTGAAACAACCCCATACCGAGCCGGGTAATCGTGGACTTCCCTGATCCCACTCGCCCCAGGATCGCAACACGCTCACCCGGTTTGATCGATATCGACACATTAGCAAGTGCTGCGAGTTCGCTACCCGGGTAGGCAAAGCTCACCTCTTTAAAGCGTATGGCACCATTAAAGCTGTCGCGGGAAACGAAAGCGCCCTCCTCGCGATGTTCCACCGGCGTATCGAACAAACCATCCAAAGACGTCATGGCGATACGCGCGTTGTGCGCCTGGGTAATGAGGCCCGCAAGCATCCCGAAGGGGGCCACCGACCGACCGGCCAGCATGGTGGCCGCAATCAAGCCACCCATCGTCAGTTGCCCATCGGAGATGAGATACACACCGGTGATGATTACCATCACAGTGATCAACTGCTGAATAAAACCCGTAACCTGGGTCACCGAGAGTTGGGTTGCGCGCAACCGCACGCCCACTGAAGCCAGGAAGCGCGTGCTTTCCTCCCACTTGCGCTGCATGATCGATTCGGCGCCAATGGCCTTGAGTGTCTCCATGCCGGTGAGTGATTCAATCAATGTCGCGTTTCGTAACGCGCCCGCTTGATAGGTTGTCTCGGTCATTTTGATGAGTCGCGGGCGCATTGCCAGTGACCAGGCCACAATCGCGAGCACGCCCAGCATCAACGGCACAAGCAAGGGCCAGGCGATCCATGCAATAACTGCGAAAAAAATGATCGCAAAGGGTAGGTCGACCACCGTGGTAATCGTCGCTGAGGTAATGAAATCGCGGAGCGTCTCGAATGACCGCAGGTTGACAGCAAATGACCCTACAGAGGCAGGCTTATGCTCCAACCGCATACCCAACGCCTGCTCCATGATTCTCGCCGACAGCGAAACATCAACGCGTCGGCTTGCAAGATCCAGAAAGTAGCCTCGCAAACTCTTAAGCAGTAGATCTGCGGCCAGCACGATAAAAACGCCACTAGCCAGCATCCAAAGCGTTTCGAAGGCAGCATTGGGTACCACCCGGTCATAGACATTCATCGTGAACAGTGGCACTGCCAGCGCAAACACGTTAATGAACAACGCGGCGAGCAATACATCGCGATACACCGGCGTGTTCTCGCGCAGCGCACTCCAAAACCAGTGACCCTCGCGACGAAAATCTCCGTCACTGACACGCTCATCAAAGCGGAAGCGCGGTCGAGCCAGCAGCGCGTATCCGTTATAAGCCGCCTCAAGCTCGGTAACGGGCACCTGGACTTCGCCATCGACCAAATCAGGGTAGACAACCGTGGCCATGCCTGACGCGTTGATCTCGAGGAGTAAGCAAGCGCGCTCATCTTTAAGCAACAGCACCGTGGGCAGGACCCCAGCGGGAAGATCCGCCAACGGGATTGCACGTAATCGCGCATTGAGACCTGCACGCTGGGCCGCACGCACCAACACGTCCGGCCGCAGTGCTTCACCCGCAAGTGGCAAGCCCGCCGTCAAGGACTCAGCGCTCGCCGCCAAGCCATGGTAACGAGCTAGCAGTAATAGACTCTGTAGAAGCGAATCGTCTTCGGTTGGCTGCATTCGCGGTCGTTTCCGGGTCAAAAACTCCAGCACACCCGCGAGGGTAGTACTGACCATGCAGTCAGTATCTCACACACTCAGCAGTAAGCCAGCGTCACAACCCCGCTACGAATCAAGCAGTAGAGCGCAATACCTCGGTGCGACGCGCATGCGCCCAAAAAATCACCGTGGTTAACAGCAACACCGCACCCGCCTGATGTGACGCAGCAATGGGTATGGCTACTTGACTCAGCACCGTGGACACGCCGAGAGAGGCCTGAACCAGCACGGCAGCCAACATCAGGCTGCTGGCCAAACGGACACGGCGATCGGTCGATCGGGCTAGGCCCCGCCAAACTGCGGCACCAATCAATACCACCACAAGGTAAGCAAACATTCGGTGATTAAAGTGAATCGTCGTCACCTGCTCAAACGCCGAAATCCAACCTTCCGCATAGAGTGTGGGCGGGATGAAACGGTCACCCATTAACGGCCAGGTTGGATAAGCGTATCCCGCGTCGGTCCCGGCAACGAAACCGCCCGAGAGGATCATGAGGTAGACCACTGCCACCATGATAAGCGGCCATATCGTGGCGTGATGACTGGCCACCCGGTGGGGAGACACCAGCCCGATAATCACCCACACCATCGCGGCGTAAATAGCAACGGCGAGCCCTAGGTGTGCGGTCAATCGGTATTGGGATACATCGGGACGATCGACCAAGCCGCTCTGCACCATGTACCAGCCCAGCAGACCCTGACAGCCACCGAGGAAGAGAAGCCCCAGCAACTTCGGCATGAGTCCTGGTCGCACCATGCCGCGAACCGCAAAGAACACCAGCGGCAAGAAGAACAACAGACCAATCAAACGACCGAGAACGCGATGTAGGTACTCGTACATGAAAATGACCTTAAAGCCCGCCATATCCATGCCCTGATTCACCTTCTGATACTCAGGGAACTGCTTGTACTTATCGAATGCCTGCTGCCATTCCGCTTCGTTGAGCGGCGGCACAATACCCATGATGGGCTTCCACTCAACCATAGACAGGCCGGAGTCGGTCAGCCTCGTGACGCCGCCCAGCAGAATCATGCCAAAAATCACTGCAGCACAGACCGTCAACCAACGGGCAACCCACCGGTCGTTTTGCTCAACACTTTGGTTCAACGCCAATATCCTCCCTCGAAGGCGGGCGATTTTAGCGGATTACGACAGCTTGGAGGTCGATGCCGTAAACTCGCCCCTCGACCACGGAGAAACCCCATGCCACTGCTACAACTCGACGCTGCCGAGCTTCACTTCGGGACTCATGTCATCCTCGACAAGGTAAGCCTGACTCTCGACCGCGGTGACCGACTGGGACTCGTTGGTCGCAACGGGGCGGGGAAAACCACGCTTTTCAAAGTGCTGGCCGGAGAGATCACCCCAGACGATGGCACCCGCTGGATACAGCCCGGCGCTCGATTAGCACGACTCGAACAAGAACTGCCCGGTGCCGCGGACACCACGGTTTATGATCTGGTGGCCGGGGGGCTGGCGGAGGCGGGCGAACTGATCGCCCGCTATCACGCAGTCGCCGAGAGCGGCGCAGAAATAGATCTGGACCAACTCGCCGATATCCAGAGCCAACTCGAGGCAGTCGACGGCTGGCAGCTCAAACAGCGGGTCGAAACCGTGATTTCACAGCTCGAATTACCCGCCGAGCGGAAGCTTGCCGACCTATCGGGCGGATGGCGGCGCCGGGTATCGCTGGGCAGAGCATTGGTGAGCGAGCCCGACATCCTGCTACTCGATGAGCCAACCAATCATCTCGATATCCCGACCATCGAATGGCTCGAGCAGCAGTTAGGCAACTTCCGGGGCGCGCTGGTGCTGATCACCCATGATCGGCGTTTTCTACAAAATGTGGTTGGGCGGATCGCGGAGCTCGATCGTGGCCAACTGAGTGTCTGGGAAGGCGACTATCGGGGATTTCTCCGTTTCCGCGAACAGCAATTGCAGGCCGAAGAGAAAAACAATGCGCTGTTCGACAAGAAGCTCGCGCAAGAAGAAACCTGGATTCGCCAAGGCATCAAAGCGCGGCGTACACGTAATGAGGGTCGCGTGCGTGCGCTTGAGGCGATGCGGGAACAGCGTGCCCAACGACGCAACCGTACGGGATCCGCCAGTTTCAAAATCGAGGACGGTGCTCTCTCAGGGAAACTCGTTGCTGATGTGCAGGATGTCTGCTTCAACTACGGCGGACAAAACCTCGTCAGTCACTTCAGCACGATTATCCAGCGAGGAGACAGGATCGGCATTGTCGGTCGCAATGGTGTGGGCAAAACCACGCTGGTCAAACTATTACTGGGTCAGCTGCAACCCACCAGCGGGACCATCAAAATTGGCAGTAAGCTCGAAGTGGCTTATTCGGATCAGCTGCGCGGCCACTTGGACCCTGAAGCGAACTTGATCGACAACATCTGCGGCGGCCAGGAATTCATCGAGCTTAATGGCAAACGCCGCCACGCCATCAGCTACCTCGGGGATTTTCTGTTCACCCCTGATCGCGTGCGAACCCCCGTCAAGGCCTTATCCGGCGGAGAACGCAATCGTGCAGTTTTGGCAAAGCTGTTCACCAAGCCCGCAAACCTGCTGGTGCTGGACGAGCCGACGAACGACCTGGATATCGAGACGCTCGAACTGCTGGAGGAAATCCTGCTCGACTTCGAGGGCACTGTACTGCTCGTCAGTCACGACCGCGATTTTATGGATCGGGTTGTAACGAGCCTATTGGTCATGCAGGGGGATGGCGTCGTCGAAGAGCAGGCCGGCGGCTTTAGCGATTGGGAGGCACGCGGCGGCAAACTCAGCGCTCTGGCAAGCGCGGAAGATAATCAAAGCCGGGACAAGCCCGTGGCAACAACGCACGGCGCCTCTAAGACCAAGCAGCCCGCCAAGAAAAAACTGAGCTACAAAGAGCAGCGTGAACTCGATGCATTGCCAGCGCTGATCGAGCAGCTCGAACAGCAGCAGGCAGCGCTTGAGGTCGAGACCGCCGCCAGCGACTTTTACCAACAGGCACCGGATGTGGTCACAGCGAAACTTGAACAGCTAAACGCAGTCGCCGCAGAGCTGGAACAAAAAATAGAGCGCTGGACAGAACTCGAAGATTGAAGCACTTGCTTTGCAAGCCATTAGCAGCGCCGCAGTAACTGCTCCACTTGACGCCGCGCCAGCCCGTGCTCACGTCCAGCACAAGTGATGAGCTCACGCTTCGCAGACATCTCGCAGCGCAGATCAATCGTGTATAGCGCTGCAAGCCATCTGTAGGCTGCAAAACGCAACATGGCGTCGTCCGCTTGCGCCAACCGCTTTAGCACGCGAAGCCGGTACGGCCCCTCCCATGCAGCGGCGGGTTGAAGGTCCAGCAGCGTCAACAGCAACCACATGAACCTGTATGAGGAAGACTGCTCTGCCCGCGCTAACACACGCTCACGTACCCTGGGGTTTGCCAGATCCAACCGCCGAGCAAGTCGGTTACTGCGCGCTACGGCGTGTTGCGACCAGTTCTCTGTGGCAGACCCGGCCGTCTCGTAAGCCGATGCCTCACCACCTCTGCGCACATCAAACGCCAACACAGCACCAGACATTACTGCTCTCCAGCGTTATCGGGGTGTTCTGAATCACCGAACTGCAGCGGTGAGACATAAGCACCAGGCTTAACCAGGACCAGCTCGCGCTGCCCCTCGACCAACAGCGCCTCGGCATTGCTACCAATCAACAATCCTCTCGGCGCCTCGCCACCGACGGTGCCCATCACGAGGGGCATACGCTCATCCGCTATGAAACATTGCAAGGCAGCGCGTAAGTCGCCCTCGTGCAGATTTGCTGCAAGCTCGATGTTCGCGGGCAGGGCCGCGCGAACGGCTTTTACCGACTCGGAGAACCACGCCTCATAGGATTCGTGCTGAGCACGGATGTGCGACTCGAAAGCCCCTTCATCCAGAGGCGTATCCGCTTGTTGCAGCCAAGAGCGGCCGTAGGGAGACCAGGCATGGATCAAATGAATGCAACCACCATCAGGGAGCATGGCCGCCGCCATACGAAGCGCACAGTCGGCTATCTCGCTATCGAACAACTCTCCGGGCTGGGCTGCACGATCGACAGCGACGGCAATTTCAGCGTTGCCACTAATATCCCTGACAGGCAGATTCCAAACCGGACTGGGACACTTTCTAGCGAAGTGTGCCAGCGTCGTATCGAATCCGCTTTGCTGAGTCGGATCACGCATGTGCACCAGCAAATCAAACTGTGACTGGATCACCTGCTGAATGACAGCGAGATACGGACTTCCCGTCAGCACGGTAAAACCCGCCGTGACCGCGTCCATCCGCTGGGCACAAAACTCCCGCAGCCGGGCGAAGGCGTACTGAAGTTCAGCGCGTTGTATTTGCTCAACGACGGCATCATTCGAGTAATACGCGGGTGGCGGGGCAACCACGTCACACACGCTCAATTCAGCGCCGTGATGGCGCGCTAGCGCGATAACACGGTCGAGGGCATCGATATCCTGATGCTCGGCGAAGACAAGAATTCTACGAAAGCGCGTCATGCATGAGTCCCAGCCGGGTAAGCCTGCGACCATTCGCCGTTCGCGCAGCGCCATATACCCTCATTGTCAATTTGGAAGAGGTAGAGCCAACCGTTATCGACCAACTCCCTAACTACCTGGTGCTTGCCATACACCTCGTCGATCGCAGCGCGGGGCGCCTCGATGTAGACACTCAATCGCAAAGGCGTGTGCATCCAACGGCTACCATCGTGAATCGACTGCATAGGCAGGCCAATCCGCAGGTCACCACCCTGACCCTCGATAACGCCCAGCCTGCCACCCACGACGTTATGCAGTGTTTTGCTGCCGCTGCCGTAATGGTGATTGTCTGCGACCGAGGCGTTGTATTGCATGTTAATCCAATTGGCCACAACGACAGGTGCAGTAAGAATCAGCTCGAGCAAACTACCGTCGTCATCCGACCAACTGTAATCGTGCAAAAAGACGCGACTCTCGAGATTCAAGTGCTGCGTCCGCGATCGAGGTGCGGCGACAAACGCCGCGTTACCGGCAAGCCCCCACTCAGGTCTAATTTCTGACCAATCACGCGCCCGCGTTTGCGCACCCTCAGCTAACGAATCATCGGTCGATTCGGCAGTGGCATGGTAGCGCTCCCGCCGCGTCTCGACTGCGGCGTTTGAGAGCCAGTCGCTCACCTGAGCTGGAACGCTCACGCCAGCCAAACTGCGAACTTCGTCTGTTGTTGTGTCATGCAGTGCCGGGATGAACCGGGTTGAATGCGGCACCGAGATGCCACGTTCTTCGAGGCCCGTCCTTACCAACTTATCGTTCAACAGCGACGCCAATACCCGGACGTTGATCTCACCGGACTGACCGCCGCAAGCACCGCAATCCAAACTCGCCGCGTGAGGATTGTTGCAGTTGCTACTGCCATGACCGACCAGCAAGACAGTATCTGCAAGCTGCCCCGTAAGGCCCATCGCACCCAAAATCGTTGCGGCCAGATCAACCTTGGCATCGACAGCGAGCTCGCCCTCTTCAGTACCGAGCTGCAGTTCTGCGTTGTCATCAGCCCTTTCAGCATGACTTGGGAAAAACCCTCGCTTCAGCAAACGCCACGCATAGCCCAAGCCCGCCGCCTCCACCATGCCGAACATGGCGGGTGCTGACTCACCCAGCGAGGACCAGCGCGTCACACGCTGATACTTCTGGGCCAGCGCTTGTTGATCCCCCACCTGCGTGACTGACAGGCCCGGCTTGAGAAGACCAGGCAACTGCGGCCGCGCTACCGCTGATCCCCCGTGACGGAAGTCAATCGGCAGTCCGAAGAACCCGGCGAAACCGATGGTTTGAATGCCGGGATGCTGTGCTTCAAGCCGTCGCCGGAAAGGCTCAGATCGCACGTCGATGCAAAATGCGGCCTGAAGTGAGGGGCGTGCGTCGCGAGGACTCAAGTCAGCTTCGAGTAATGCGGGCGCTAATTTGTCTTGGTAACTGCGCTCTGCAGCCCGCTGACACGCCCAATCGTGCGCCAGTCGCTCACTGTGCTGCGCCAGCATCCGCGACAGTCCACCCTGCTGGGCGCGCCACTGATACTCGAGCTGTTGTGCCAACTGCGGATCGGCCACCGCGACGTGTCGCCACAGTAGCAGCTCCCACGCAACACGAATGGCAATCAAACCATCCATCAGCGTGTGTGAACGCTCTTCGAGGCGCGCCTGCCAGCGCAGGTATGCGACCCAAGCTGCCCATCCCTTAACATCCAACAGCAAGGCGTGTGCATAATCTCGGGCGACATCCGTATCGAGCTTCAGCTCTTCACCGACAACGGTAAACAGCGTGTCAATGTCCTCAGGAAGGTGAGCAAACTGGTTACCGATATCGGCTTCGTCCATCAAAACAGCAATACCCGTGTCGTGGCGAAGCGCATCCAGCCACGCGCTATACAATTGCTGCGGATCGTCCGCGACCTTGCTTGACGCCGAAAAATATCGGGCCGCAAATCGACTGATTTGCTCGACAACTTCGTCATGCCAGGACATGCGATGCGCAAGATCTCTGCGCTGGTCAATCAAATCACTGATATTGAGCCAATGACCCGGGTGTTCGGCGATGCGACGCTGGGTTGACGGCGCATCAAATGGCAGCGCTTGGGCACTGTCGCTCAAAGCCGCGGGAGCAAGCACCGAGACTTTCCCCAGCGCAGCCATCCGTGCCGCGACCTCCTCAATCGGCAGGTGTCGCATCTCCCACCAAGGGTTTACCGCGATGAACTGGTCCAGCGGGAATGTGGGAGCGATCAAATCCCCACTTTGACTAAACAAGCCGCGCCAATCTGCCACGCCGAGATCATCCGTTGTTGTAGTACTCATCTGCGCGGTCATTTCAGTAAGCCTCCCGACTCGAATCTGTAATTTGCTTGCCGTGCATACGCTCAGGCAATCTCAGCGGCCACAGCGCCAACGTCATGCGCGTAAACCATTCATCCAGATAAAGACCTGCAAACAGCCAACCTGATACGGCGCGCCCCAAGGACGTTCCATTGCGATCCCGGACCAACCAGAACAACACGCTCATGAGTACGATCAATGCAGAGACCCAAAGATCGGCGCCCGCTGGCGGCGCTGCGTTGAGCATGGGCATCAGCGCAGTAATGGCGAGCTTTTGACCGACGTAAGCAACGATCATGATGAGCGCCAATGACAGGGTCGCTAGTTGGGGTACCTGCCAGTTTTGGGCGCCTCGCTCAAACAAAACAAATGTCACCAGCGCGAACAGCAGCAACCAGGGACTGATCACACCACCCGGCCCCAACAGGTATGCAGCAACCGTCACGGCGACAGCGGATCCTGCACCCGCTGTCAGCCACGCTTTAACACCACCATGGCTGCGACCCGCGCGGCGGCGGAGGTCGTTCAGTTCAACGGCGGAGCCAGCGGAGAGGAATGAATAGGCTTTGTAGCAGGCGTGCGCCAGTAGATGCAGCAACGCCAATGTGTGCAGCCCCATCGCGCACTGGACCAGCATCAGCCCCATCTGAGCCGACGTCGACCAGGCCAATCGTACCTTCACACTGGTTTGCAGACCCATAATCAGCGCCGCCAAAACAAGCGTCGCACCAGCCACGATCAACACCAGCCACTGGGCTGCGGGCACCTGGCCCAGAAGGCCTGCAAAGGCAATCAGCAAGTAGCCACCCAAGTTGATGACACCCGCGTGCAGCAGCGCGGACACCGGGGTTGGCGCTTCCACGACCTGAATGAGCCACCCGTGCACTGGCAACTGCGCACACTTGATCAGTGCCACCACAGCAATCAGAACCGCCGCGATCGATGCCGACGCACCCGGAGCCGTGGTTGCCAATGCAAGCCGCAGCTCACTCAATTGCCAGGTGCCAAATTCGGAGTACAACAAAAGGACTGCAGCGAACAACAAACCCTCAGCAGACCGTGCCAGCAGGAATTTCTTGTGCGATGCGAGCACAGCGCGCGGCCTATTCGGGTAGAACAACAACAACCGGTGCAGGCTCAAGCTGATAGCCACCCAGCCGGCGACAAGAATGAGCATATGGTCCGTCAACACGACACAAGCCACACCAGCCAAAGTCATTTGCAGGTGCGTGAGGAATCGGTCGCGCCCAGGCTCACCACGCAGGAACGTTGATGAATAGCGTGCAATCACGGTGCCGAGAAACCCGACCAATACCGCAATGGCTTCACCAGCCGCCGTCGGGGTGCCCACCTGACCCACCGATGAAACCTTCAGCAGCTCAAATGCATTCAAAGCTGGCATCAGCACAGCGACCAGTAAAGTCAGCACTGCTGCCGACGCATTGAGCGCAACAGCGCGCTGCCATCGACGCTCCCCGGGTAGTGCACCAGCAAGAAACAGCAGGGGCAGAGCCAGCTGTAACGATGAAAGCAGTGAATAAGACATATCAAGTTCCCAATACTCGGACGGCGCGCAGTATGGAAAAGGGAATATGTGAAGTAAAATAGATATAAATTGACATTAAGTTAACTAAAATAGAACGATGACAAGAATCAACTACCATCATCTTTTCTACTTCTGGCATGTGGCCAGCGAGGGCAACCTCACTCGTGTTGCCGAGCAACTCCATGTGTCCCAGTCGGCGCTGTCGGCGCAAATTCGCAAACTGGAGGAAGCCACGGGTATGCGCCTTTTCGAGCGAGCAGGCCGTTCGATGACGCTAACGCTCGAAGGACGGCAAATGCTGCGTTACGCGCAGGACATCTTCACCCGAGGCGAGGAACTCGAGGCATGGCTGCGTAGTGGCGGCGGCAGCGGCACAACGCAAATACGCATCGGGATTATCTCCACCCTCTCCAGAAACTTTATCGACCGACTCATCGCGCCGGTCCTGGAGGACCCGAATATCCACTTGGTGCTGGAGGCCGGGACGTTGGAAGTCCTGCTCCGCGGGCTCGCCAAACATCAACTGGACGTGGTGCTCACCAACGGAGATGTTCGCGGTGGGGATGAACAGTTATGGGAAAGCCGGTTGCTGGCGAGACAGCCCATTTCCATTGTCGGACCACCGCGCAAAGGGCGACGCCCGAGCTTCCCGGGAGGCTTTAAAGATATGCGCTGGGTGCTGCCAGGCCGCGACAGCGAGGTGCGCAGGGCCTTCGAAGCGTTTTGCAGCGCCCACGACTACGAGCCGCTGGTGGCCGCTGAAGCCAACGACATGCCCATGCTACGCCTGCTTGCCAGAGACTCCGGAGCGATGTCCGTGCTGCCCCCGGTCGTAGTGGGGGACGAGCTGCAGCGTGGCGCCTTGGCCGAATACCTGCAGCTTCCCGATGTTTTCGAGAACTTCTATGCAATCACAGTCAAGCGCAGCCAACCGTCTCCGATCATCAATCGATTACTGGCACAACGAGACGAGGATCTGGGCAGCCTTTCAGCCACCCTATAAGCGGATAATTCTATGAACGGCCGATTTGGCGAGCAGAGAGCGGTGCCCGGTCACAATACCGAGACGACCGCCGCTACCACCTTATCCATGTTGCCAGCATTCAAACTCGCGACGTTGATGCGTGAAGAATCGAGCATATAGATGCTGTAATCGGCTCGCAGTTTTTGCGCTTGCTCGGCAGACAGCCCCAGGAACGAAAACATGCCTTTCTCGCGGGCAATGAAGCCAAAATCCCGGCCGCTGGCATCTTGCAGGCGATCGCGGAAGGTTTGGCGGAGCCCCTGAATTCGCTCACACATCGCACTCAACTCGGCCTCCCAATCGGATCGCAGTGCCGTGTCGGTCAAAACCTTGCCAGCGAGGATCGCACCGTGGGCAGGAGGCATCGAATATACCTTGCGCGCAGCGACTTTGGCCTGACTCAGCGTGGCTTCGGCTGCGCGAGACTCGTCACAAACAAAGATCGCAGCGCCTGTCCGTTCGCGGTAAAGCCCGAGATTTTTCGAACAAGAAGCGGCGATCACCACTTCCGGCAAACGCTCTACCAGAGCGCGCAGTCCCGCCGCATCCTGATCAAGCCCATCGCCCATCCCCTGATAAGCGATATCAATCATCGGCAGGAATCCCTTTTGTACCGCGAGATCACCGATGGCCTGCCATTGATCAGCGGTCAGATCCGCACCACTTGGGTTGTGGCAGCAGCCATGCAGCAAAACGATGTCGCCCTGCTCAGCGTTTTCAAGATCCGCCATCATGCCCTCGAAATCGACACCATGAGTGGCGGCATCATAATAACGGTACGTTTCGAACTGCAGACCCACACTACCAATCAAAGGAATGTGCACAGGCCAGGTTGGGTTACTCACCCACACTCGTGCATCCGGGTTGGACGCATACAACACCTCAGCCGCGATGCGCAGCGCACCGCATCCGCCCGGCGCCTGAATCGCCGAAACACGGTTATCCAAGCTGGATTTGAGAGCCTCACCGAGCACCAGACCGGTGATACCTTCAATAAATGCAGGATCTCCTTGCGGTGCGATATACGCCTTGGTGACTTCCTCTTCGATCAACTGCTGCTGTGCTGCCTGCACCGCCTTGAAGACTGGGCAAACGCCCGCCTCGTCCATGTAGATACCAATCGTGAGATCAACCTTCTCGGGGTTGGGGTCGGCGCGGCATGCCGCAGCGAGACCAAGAATAGGATCGGGTGGCAAGACTGGCAGTTGTTCAAACATCGTGTGCTCCATCATCGATAGGTGAGCGGATTGGCCACATTATAGGCCGCCCCCGCGGGGACTGTGCGGCTGATATGATGCGCCGACGCCAGACGACTGTATACGATGCCCTCATGACAGACTCAAACCCCCCTGTCGATCAGACGGCCCGGGATAACTTATTTGCCAACACGCTGTCTGACCCCGGACTGTTCTCATTCAACGCATCCGTCGCGGGAGTATTCCCGGACATGATCAAACGGTCGGTACCCGGCTACAGCACGGTCATCGCCATGACCGGACTGGTCGCAGCACGACATGCGCGACCGGGAACGCGAATTTATGATCTGGGATGTTCGCTGGGCGCATCGCTGCTGTCTGCAGCGCACCATTTAGGCAGCACAGACTGTCAGCTGATCGGTATCGATAACTCAACAGCGATGCTCAACCGCGCCAGAGATTTCATCAGCGCCGAACATCTATCGATGCCGATCGAGTTGATCGACGCCGATATTGTCGATTACCCCTTCGAAAACGCCAGCGTCTTCATCATGAACTACACGCTGCAATTTGTGCCCCTGGAATTCCGGGCCCCATTGCTACGTAAAATTCGGGCGGCCATGCAGCCAGGGGATGCGCTGATTCTTTCTGAAAAGTTGCGTCTGGAAGATCCTCAAATGGATCGCTGGATGATCGATCTGCACCACGATTTCAAGCGGGCCCAGGGATATAGCGATCTCGAAATCGCCCAGAAAAGGCAGGCATTGGAGAATGTGCTGATCCCTGAGACACGCAGCGATCACGTGCAAAGGTTACGAGACTGCGGCTTCTCCGGCTGCGACTTCTGGTTCCAGTGCTTTAACTTTGCCTCGGCAATCGCCATCGCATGACGATACCGCCTGAGCTCATCGAAGATCTGCAGCAGCTTCAGGATCGCTGGCAGGACACGCCGCTTGCCCGGTGGCTGCCGGAACTACCGGAACAGTGTGCCAGCGGCTTGTCATTGGAGCGTTACGGCGACTTGCCTCGGTGGCGGGAGGCCCTGGCCTCCTTGCCTGCCATTGCGTCACAGCAAGTGCACCTGAACCAAGCTTGTGTTGGCGCCAGTGGCGATATTGACGCTGAGACCCGAGCATCGCTTGAAACCGCACTACGAGGGCTCCACCCGTGGCGAAAAGGCCCGTACGAATTATTTGGCGTACACATCGACACCGAGTGGCACTCCGACTGGAAATGGGACCGCCTGTTGCCAGGATTAGAGTCACTTGAGGGGCGCCGCGTACTCGATGTCGGGTGCGGCAGCGGCTACCACTGCTGGCGGATGCTGGGCGCGGGCGCCGCAGAGGTCATCGGCATCGATCCCACACCTTTATTCGTCCTTCAATTCAAAGCCATCCAACGCTATCTCGCACAACCCAATATCTACTTGCTACCGCTGGGTATTGAGGCGGTCCCGCCCAAACTGAAAGCATTTGATACGGTGTTTTCTATGGGTGTGCTATATCACCGGCGTTCGCCCATGGACCACCTGACAGAACTCCGGGACACCCTGACCAAGGGTGGGCAATTGGTGTTGGAAACACTGGTTGTAGAGGGTGATCGCCATACCGTTTTTGTGCCACCAGGACGTTATGCCCGCATGGGCAATGTTTGGTTTTTACCCAGCACCGATGCGCTGTGTGGTTGGCTCGAAAAGGTCGGCTTTAAATCCCCTCAACTGATCGATTTGAATCGCACCAACATCAAGGAACAGCGACAAACTGACTGGATGCAATTTCACTCACTGGAGCAGTTCCTGAACCCAGAGGACCATCGACTCACCGTAGAGGGCCATCCGGCGCCACTTCGAGCGGTGATCACAGCAACGGCACCGTGATGGGTTAACGCGCTGCCACCTTCGCACTGCCATCAATGTAGCGCGCGAATCTCTCGCTCGCTTTCGAAGACGACCCCGAAGACTTCGCGATAAGTGCGAACGAAATGCACGGTAATCCCCTCCCGAAGATAATCGGGTAGCGCTTCATAATCCCCCTCATTGGCCTGCGGCAAAATGATTTCGTGGATTTTTGCGCGGCGCGCAGCAATCACCTTTTCACGGATGCCGCCCACTGCGAGCACACGGCCGGTCAGTGTTAACTCGCCCGTCATCGCCATTGGACGCGCAATCCGCTCGCCCCGCGCCAGTGACACGAGCGCTGTGGCCATAGTGATGCCGGCGCTGGGACCATCTTTCGGTGTCGCACCCTCAGGTACGTGTAAGTGCACCATCGAGAGGTCAAAAAACTCGTCCTCGCCACCAAACTCCCGGAGATGCGACACGACAAAGCTGTAGGCGATTTCTGCGCTCTCCTTCATGACATCGCCCAACTGACCGGTCAGTTTAAAACCCCGGTTAAGGGTATGGATTCGCGATGACTCGATCGGCAACGTTGCGCCACCCGCTGCGGTCCAGGCCAACCCAGTGACCACACCTTTGCCGCGCGGCGGTTTCTCGTTGCGAAAGCGAGGCTGGCCCAGCATGTCACCCACCTCTTTCTTGCCCAGCCGCACTCGCTCTTCTTCGCCATCAACAAGGCGTAGCACTGACTTCCGAATCAGCTTGGCCAACTGCTTCTCGAGACCTCGAACCCCTGCTTCACGGCTGTAACCATCGATGACCAACCGAAGGGCAGCATCATTAATGCGAATCTGCGCGGGCTTCGCGCCGTGGCGTTCCAACAATTTTGGCCACAAGTGGTGTTTCGCAATGGCCAGTTTCTCTTCAGCGATGTATCCCGCGAGGCGGATGGTTTCCATACGATCAAGTAATGGACCAGGGATCGTATCGAGCTGGTTGGCCGTGCAAACAAACAGCACTTTCGACAAATCGAGTCGCAAATCGAGATAGTGGTCCAGGAACTCGCTGTTCTGCTCGGGATCGAGCACTTCGAGTAACGCGGAAGCCGGATCACCCTGATACGACGCACCGATCTTGTCGATTTCATCGAGCATGATCACCGGGTTCTCAACGGCGACATCCTTGAGTGCCTGCACCAACTTACCCGGCATGGCGCCAATGTAGGTACGGCGGTGTCCTTTAATCTCCGCCTCATCACGCATGCCGCCCAAGCTGAAGCGATAGAACTCACGACCCAGTGCATCAGCGATCGAACGCCCAATGCTGGTTTTACCCACACCTGGCGGGCCCACCAGCAGCAAAATCGAGCCATCGATTTGCCCCTTAAAGGCGCCAACCGCCAAAAACTCGATGATCCTTGCTTTTACGTCGTCCAAACCATCGTGATGCTCATCGAGCGCCGCTCGGGCGTGATCAAGATCAAGGTTGTCCTCGGATCGTACACCCCACGGCACCGACGTTAGCCAATCGAGATAGTTCCGAGTAACCGCATACTCGGGGGATCCTGATTCCAGCACTTTGAGCTTATCGAGCTCCTCATTGAATCGCGCGAGTACGCGATCCGGCGGGTTGAGCTTCGAGAGCCGAGCTTCGAAACGCTCGGCGTCGCTGGTGCGATCATCCTTGGAAATACCCAGTTCTTTCTGGATAACTTTCATCTGCTCACGCAGAAAGAACTCGCGCTGGTTATCCTCGACCTTGTCGTTGACCTGGCTGCTGATCTGGCTCTGCAACTCCGCCACTTCGCGCTCGCGCTTAAGCAGTTCCAGCACTTTGGCCATGCGCGATTGCAAAGGTAGTGTGTCGAGTATTTCCTGTAACTTCTCAGCCTTCGCGGTCGTCATCGCCGCCGCAAAATCCGCCAAAAGACTGGGCTGGTTCGGATTGAAATTACCGAGATATTGCTTCAACTCTTCGCTGTAGAGGGGATTCAGCGGTAGCAACTCCTTGATCGCAGCAATGACCGCCATCGCATAAGCGCGAACCTCATCACTATCCCGATCACCGGACGAGCGCGGATACTCAACCTGCGCTACAAAAGGCGCTTCCTCATTGAGCCAGCGAACCACTCTGAAACGTCGCAATCCCTGAGCCAGAAATTGCCCAGGCGTCTGCATGAGCGGCGGACGGTGCAAGCGCACGGCACAGCCTGTAAGGGGAAACTGTTGGATATTGGCAGTAGTAGGGTCATTGTCGCCAATCCAGGCCATGCCCAGCACAGCCTTGCCCTGCTGCGAGAGCGCATCAAGCGTGCTGCTCCACTGATCGGGATCTAGGGCAATCGGCTGCACTTGCCCCGGGAAGAACGGCCGCCCCGGCAGCGGCAGCAGGACAAGTGTGTCAGGCAGTACGTCGTCGGCAATGGCTGGCGTCTGATGATCCTGCCCCACGTCACCGCCTTCGGAAAACGGGGTCAGCTCTGTGCTTTTATCCTGTTCGATGTCATCGGACATCCAGATAGTCTCCTGTGCCTGCGTTAAGCGCGTTATCAGGAGATGGGTCCTAGAACCCTAGACTTCAAGCTTTAGGCGTCTGATGTTTAGCAGGTCAGCAAGCTTATTCTTCGCCACTGGTTGGCAGTTGCGGTGGCGTATTGAAGGGGAAGTTGGCGATTTTTCCCGAGCCGCCCTCGGACACCTTGACCGCACCCTCTTTCTCCACTTCGTCGATCCGGATTACCGACTGCAGTGGGATATAACTCCGTTTGACGCCGGCGAATTCGGTTTTGAGCTTCTCCTCACCCGGGTCAACAACAATCTGCGAACGCTCACCAAAAAGCATCTCTTCGATCTCGATGAACCCCCACATGTCGCTCTGGTAAATCTGCCGAGCGAATACCTCGAACACCTGGTTGCCGTTCTGGAAAATGACTTTATAGACGGGCTGCGCTGACATAGCACTCCTGCGGGATACACCCTGAAGGTGAGCGTGGCCGACACCGCGACCTGCCCCCTGTAATTTGACGAAAAAAGAAAGACTTAGCAGTCTAACACAGAGAAAAATACACGCCATCAACCCCTCGCCCCCAATGACGCTGAGGGGTATAATTTCCGCCCTTTTTTAGTGACCCACCGGCGCAAACGCGAGTAACCCGACGTGAGTGAATCAACCAGCAAGAAGCTTTTCGTGCAGACACACGGCTGCCAGATGAATGAGTATGACTCTGCGCGCATGCAAGATCTGCTCAAGGTGAGTCACGGGCTGGAAATGACCGATCGCCCCGAAGAGGCCGACGTGCTGCTCTTGAATACGTGCTCGATTCGCGAGAAAGCGCAGGAAAAAGTTTTCCACCAACTGGGCCGCTGGAAACATCTCAAGCAGGCCAAGCCGGACCTGATCATTGGCGTAGGTGGCTGCGTCGCCAGCCAAGAGGGAGCCGATATCGGCAAACGAGCACCCTATGTTGACCTGATCTTTGGCCCGCAAACATTGCACCGTTTGCCCGAGATGATCGATGCCAGCCGGCAGGGCCAGCCCGTCGTGGTCGATATATCGTTCCCCGAAATCGAAAAATTCGACCGACTGCCGGAACCGCGGGTCGACGGTCCAACGGCATTCGTGTCGATCATGGAAGGATGCAGCAAATACTGTACGTTCTGTGTTGTCCCTTACACCCGCGGCGAAGAGGTGTCTCGCCCGGTCGATGATGTCATCGCGGAAATTGCCAGTCTGGCCGAGCGCGGCGTGAAGGAAGTGAATCTGCTTGGGCAGAACGTCAACGCTTATCGCGGTGAGAACCATCTGGGAGAGATCGTAGACTTTGCAGATCTCCTGCACCTGGTCAACATGGTGCCCGGCATTGAACGCATCCGTTACACCACCTCACACCCTGTCGAATTCTCACAGGCCATCATCGATTGCTATGCGGAAATTCCCGCCCTGGTCGACCACTTGCACCTGCCGGTGCAAAGCGGCTCGGACAAGATATTGATGGCCATGAAGCGCGGGCACACCGCACTGGAGTACAAGTCGAAGATCCGCGCCTTGCGCAAAATCCGCCCGAACATCTCGATGTCCTCCGACTTCATCATCGGATTCCCGGGAGAAACTGAGGCTGATTTCGCCGCGACCATGAAGCTCATTGAAGAGATCGGCTTCGATACATCCTTCAGTTTCATTTACAGCCAACGACCCGGCACGCCAGCTTCAGACCTGCCCGACGACACCCCTGAATCGGTGAAGAAACAGCGGCTACACATCCTGCAGGGGCGCATTGCCCAGCAGGCGCAAGCAATTAGTGAAGCCATGGTGGGCACCACGCAGCGCATACTCGTCACCGGCTACTCCAAGAAAGATCCGGGGCAGCTGTCGGGTCGCACGGAAAACAATCGGGTCGTCAACTTTGCATGCACTGACCCGTCCCTGATCGGCGAATTCGCAGAGGTGTCTATTCTCGAGGCCTACCCCAATTCATTGCGTGGCGCGCTAGTAGCTGAGCAAGCACCCGCTCGAGCGCTCGGTTGACTCAGAACAGCAACCCAGTATCTTCAATTTCCTAGCGTGAACCGGGTAACTCGTTGACCACTGATACGCCTCCCTCCTCCGAGACCGCTCCACTGCGGTTCGCACTGGAGCCCAATGATGCACGGCATCTGGCATCGCTGTGCGGTGAGCTGGACAGCCACTTACGGCTGCTCGAGCAGCGCCTTGGCGTCACGATTCGCAATCGCAGCAACCACTTCAGTATCGATGGCTCGCCAGAGGGCAGCAAGGCGGCGCAGGCGCTATTGCAAAACCTGTATCGCGAAGTGCAGCGAGGAATTGGCCTGAGCCCCGAGTCCATCCACCTGCACCTCCAGCAATCAGACCTCGAAAATCTGATGGCCAGCGAAGAAGGCGAAACCTCCAGCACGACGGTGATCCGCACCAAACGCGCGGTCGTTAAGCCCCGCGGTCACAATCAGCGAGCCTATGTGCAAGCCATCCAACGCAACGACATTAATTTCGGCATTGGCCCCGCCGGCACAGGAAAAACCTATCTCGCGGTCGCCTGTGCCGTACAGGCACTGCTCACAGAAGAAGTCCGACGCATCCTGCTGGTGCGACCAGCGGTCGAAGCGGGCGAAAAGCTGGGCTTCCTGCCTGGCGATCTGAGTCAAAAGGTCGACCCTTACCTCCGGCCGTTATACGACGCGCTATACGAGATGCTGGGTTTTGAAACGGTCAGCAAATATATCGAGCGCAACATCATTGAAGTAGCTCCCCTGGCCTTCATGCGCGGGCGGACGCTCAATAATGCGTTTGTCATTCTTGATGAAGCGCAAAACACCACGCGCGAACAAATGAAGATGTTCCTGACGCGCATCGGATTCGGCTCTACCGCTGTGATCACAGGAGACGCAACACAGATCGATTTGCCACGCGGACAGCAATCCGGGCTAACCCATGCCAGCCAAGTGCTTGAGCAAATCGACGGCATTTCCTTCAACTGGTTTGCCAACAAGGATGTCGTGCGTCACCCGGTGGTACAGCGCGTCGTTGCTGCCTACGACGATTTCGAGCAAAAAACCGCCGAGCTGGCAGGCAAGAGATCGCCATGACGCCCGTTATTCACATTGAGTGTGCCGAGGGTGTGGAAGCACCCGACGACGACAGTTTCAGTCTCTGGGTCAGCGCCGCGCTTAATAGTGCAACACCATCAATCGAAGAACTATCGACCGCCGTCAGAGAAGCGCCCGAACTGAGTATCCGCGTGACAGGCAACGAGGAGATGGCCGACCTCAACCAGCAATACCGGGGTAAATCAGGCCCCACCAACGTGCTGTCTTTTCCGACCGACTTCCCGCCCGATGTTGAAACCGGACTGCTCGGCGATATTGTTATCTGCGCCCCTCGGGTGCTCGAAGAAGCTGCCGCGCAGAATAAGCCGGTTGCTGCGCATTGGGCGCATCTGACGATCCATGGGGTATTGCACCTACTGGGACACGACCATATAGACAAGGAAGAAGCCGAAGCCATGGAAACGCTGGAAATCAGCACACTCTCAAAGCTCGGCTACCCCGATCCTTACCAAGCTGTTGAACATAGCCCTGAGGGAGGCAAAGTGGCATCGTGAACGATTCGCGAAGCAACGATAGTGAAGACCGGTCCTGGCTTGAACGCCTGACCCACTTTTTGTCCGGAACACCGCAGACACGCGCGGACCTTGAGGGTGTTCTGTCCCTCGCAGCCGAACACGAAGTCATTGATGAAGACGCCCGTACCATCATGGAGGGCGCTCTCATGGTCAGCGACATGCAGGTTCGAGACATCATGATCCCGCGTGCACAGATGGTGGTGATCAAGGCCGATGCAGAGCTCGACGAGCTGCTGCCCCAAATCATTCATGCGGCGCACTCACGCTATCCGGTGATCGGTGAAAATCCCGATGATGTGCTGGGTATTTTGCTCGCGAAAGATCTGCTACCGCTCATCCTTCAACCCCGCGAAAACTTCGACCTTCGTGATCTAATGCGCCCGGCCACCATGGTCCCGGAAAGCAAGCGACTCAACGTGCTGCTGCGTGAGTTCCGACAAAACCGGAACCACATGGCCATTGTGGTCGATGAATACGGCGGCATCGCGGGACTTGTCACTATCGAGGATGTGCTCGAAGAAATCGTAGGTGAAATCGAGGATGAGACCGATACCGGTGAGGTGATGCAGATTCGGCGCATCAATGAACAGGACTTCTTTGTGCAGGCATTGACGCCGATCGAAGACTTCAACGAATTTTTTGACGTCTCACTGAGCGATGAGGAATTCGACACCATTGGCGGCTTGGTGACCAATGCGTTTGGGCACGTACCCAGTCGCAATGAGACGACGCGTTTGGCAGGCTTTGAGTTTAGGGTGATCAACGCTGATCAACGCAAACTGCAAAGCGTAAGAGTCCGTCGTATCGAAGATACCGACGACGAGTAATCATCAGTGCGCCTGCTCGTGAACTGGCTACTGCCACTTGCCGCAGGCGCGCTCTTTGTTCTGGGGTTAGCGCCCTTTAATTTTTGGCCTGCGATCGTTCTCAGCCAGGCTGCACTGGCATGGCACTGGATGAATCGCCATCATTGCGCCGTGCGCACGGGATTTCTTTACGGCGCCGGCCTATTCACAGCCGGCGCTTCCTGGGTCTACGTCAGCATCCACATTTATGGCAGGGCGGCACCTCCGCTGGCACTCTTCCTGACAGCGGCTTTCTGCCTGGGTCTCGCCACCCTGTTTGCGCTGCAAGGGTGGTGTTTTAGGCGCTTTATCGCCCGGCGCAGCGGGAGGCTGTTGCTCGGATTTCCGGCCTTGTGGGTACTGTTTGAGTGGGCGAGAAGCTGGCTGCTCACCGGCTTTCCCTGGCTTTATGCAGGCTATGCGAGCCTCGACACCCCCCTATCGGGCTGGGCGCCCATCACCGGCGTGTTCGGACTATCCATGATATTTGCTGGAGTCGCAGCGGGCTTGGTGGTGGCAATAACGCACCCAAATCGGTGGCGCAACCTCCCTATCTGGTTCGCAAGTTGTGCGGCTATTTTTGTCGCAGGCCAGCTGCTCAAGTCCATCACATGGACCCAAGAGACTGGCACACTCATATCGGTCGCGCTGTATCAGCCGAATATTCCACTCGAGGAAAAATGGGATCGCAGCCAGTTTCGAAAGATTTTGCGGCAGTACCAGGAAGCGACGAACCCCCTGATCGGCAATGCTGATCTGATCTTATGGCCGGAGTCGGCAATCCCTGCCTACAAAGAGCGCGTTGATGGCTGGCTGTCTCACATCGAGCTGCGTTTAAACGAGACTGACAGCGCACTGATCAGCGGCATCCCCATTCGCGAAGGCGACGCACGTTACAACAGTATTTTTGGAATGGGCACGGCAAGCGGCGTTTACCACAAGCAGAAACTGGTGCCTTTTGGTGAGTATGTGCCTCTGGAATCACTGCTCCGCGGGCTGATCGATTTCTTTGATCTACCGATGTCCAACTTCGGTCCCGGCCCTACAGGGCAGCCCCTGCTGGCATTGGACGATTTATCGATCGCGCCTTTTATTTGTTACGAGATCGTTTACCCGGATTTCGTCGCCCGTCAGAGTCGCGATGCGACCTTTTTAATCACGATCAGCAACGACAGCTGGTTTGGCCGCTCGATTGGACCCTTGCAGCATCTGCAGATGGCGCGGTTTAGAGCCCTGGAAACCCAGCGGCCGCTGCTGCGGGGCACTAATAATGGCGTCACGGCGATCGTTGATCAGTGGGGCGGAATACAGCGAGCGCTGCCACAGTTTGAAGAGGGCATACTGCGCGGCGAAATTCAGCCCAGAGAGGGGCTAACGCCGTACATGAAGATCGGCAGCCTCCCCATTCTGGCGCTCACCTCGTTAGCCCTTTTTGCGGCACGACGTCGCAGTGATGACGACACCGGGCACCGAGATTATTGATAGACTGCTCCCCCGCTAATCCCGGCGAACAAACACCCGAATCAACGACCAAAACGAGCCAACATGACCCAGGAATATCAGCCGAACGCGATTGAGCATGATGCTCAAGCCCATTGGCAGAAAAGCGAAGCTTTCAAGGCCATGCGCGATGACAGCCGCGAGAAGTTCTACTGTCTCGCCATGTTCCCCTACCCCAGCGGTAAGCTGCACATGGGGCACGTGCGCAACTACACGATTGGCGACGTGATTGCCCGCTTCCAACGCATGCAGGGCAAAAACGTACTACAGCCGATGGGTTGGGATGCCTTCGGGCTGCCGGCGGAAAACGCGGCGATCAAGAACAACGTTCCACCGGCAGATTGGACGCTGCGCAACATCGAAGATATGCGAGCACAACTATCGCGCCTGGGTTTTGCCTACGACTGGGATCGGGAAGTCACCACCTGTCAGCCCGACTACTACCGCTGGGAACAATGGTTCTTTACTCGCCTGCTGGATCGCGGCCTCGCCTACAAGAAAGAGGCTGAGGTGAACTGGTGTGAGAACGACCAGACTGTGCTGGCCAATGAGCAGGTCGTCGATGGTAAATGCTGGCGCTGCGACAACCCCGTCGAGCGCCGCTCCATCAGTCAATGGTTTATCAAGATCACGGATTATGCGCAGGAGTTGCTCGACGACCTGGATCAGCTGGATGAGTGGCCCGAACAAGTGGTGGCCATGCAGCGCAACTGGATCGGCCGCTCCGAGGGCGCCAATGTCCGTTTCGAGCGCGATGGTGGCGCACCGCTTGAGGTATACACCACGCGCCCTGACACGCTGATGGGTGCCACTTATTTGGCTGTGGCACCACAGCACCCGGTGGCTCTGGAGGCGGCAGCCAATAATCCTGAACTCGCAACATTTATCGATGAAATCAAAGCGGTCAAAGTTGCAGAAGCCGACATGGCGACCATGGAAAAACTGGGCATGGATACCGGCCTCACCGCCAAACATCCCTTGACCGGCGACCCTGTCCCCATCTGGGTGGCCAACTTTGTACTGATGAGCTACGGCTCGGGCGCGGTCATGTCAGTGCCCGCGCACGATCAGCGCGACTGGGAATTCGCGACCAAATACGATTTGCCCATTGTGCAGGTCGTTGCCGGCACTGACGACAGACCCGCGCAACTCGATGAGGCTGCCTACACCGAAAAAGGTGTGCTGATGAACTCCGGCCCGTTCGATGGACTCCCCTTTGAACAAGCCTTTGACGCGATTGTTAGCGATCTCGCAAAACGTGGCCTCGGTGAAAAAACCGTCAACTTCCGATTGCGCGATTGGGGTGTCTCTCGACAGCGCTACTGGGGCGCTCCCATTCCGGTCATTAACTGCGAGGGCTGTGGAGCGGTAGCGGTACCTGAGCAGGACTTACCCGTCACCCTGCCAACGGATGTCGCGTTTGAGGGCGTGGGCTCACCTATCAAGAAAATGCCCGAATTTTACGAGGTGGACTGCCCCCAATGCGGTAAACCCGCCACCCGGGAAACCGACACCTTCGACACTTTCATGGAGTCGTCCTGGTACTACGCTCGCTACGCGTGCAGCGACAACGATCAGGCGATGCTCGATAGTGACGCAGACTACTGGCTTGAGGTTGATCAGTATGTCGGCGGTATCGAGCATGCGATTTTGCACCTGCTCTACGCCCGCTTCTTCCACAAGCTGATGCGCGATGAGGGTCTGATTTCCTCCAGCGAGCCTTTCAAGCGGCTACTCACTCAGGGCATGGTGCTCAAAGACGGCGCCAAGATGTCCAAGTCCAAGGGCAACACGGTCGACCCGCAAGCGCTGATCGATCGCTACGGCGCTGACACCGTTCGCCTATTTAGCATGTTCGCAGCGCCACCCGAGCAGTCTCTCGAGTGGTCTGATGCCGGCGTCGAGGGCGCCAACCGTTTCCTCAAGCGCCTGTGGCGCTTAGTCACCGACCACGTGCACCATGGCAGTCACGCCGCGCTGGACCCCGGTGCGCTTAACAATGCGCAGAAGGCGCTACGTCGTAAAACCCATGAGACCATCGCCAAAGTAGGCGACGATTACGGTCGTCGACAAACCTTCAACACCGCCATCGCTGCGGTGATGGAGCTGTGCAACGAAATCAGCAAGCATCAAGGCAACGAGGATCAGGACCTCGCAGTCACTCACGAAGCGTTGCGTGCCGCACTGCTTATGCTGAACCCCGTCGTACCCCACATCACCTACCGGTTGTGGCATCTACTGGTCGGTGACGACATCCTCGATGCACCCTGGCCCTCGGTGGATGAGAGTGCATTGGTACGCGATGAACTCGAAATCGTCGTGCAGGTGAATGGCAAAGTGCGCGCCAAAATTTCAGTACCCGCCAACGCCGATAAAGCAGCACTGGAGGCCGCAGCGCTGGCTGAGGAGAACGTGCAGCGGTTCATCGACGGCAACACGATTCGCAAGGTTATCGTAGTCCCCGGTAAGCTGGTCAACGTGGTCGCTAACTGATGCTATGGCGTGAGCTTAGACAGATCGCGGTACTGTTCCTGCTGGGCGCGGCACTGACGGCCTGTGGCTTTCAGCTCAAGGGCAGTCGCAGCGCGGACAGCCAGTCCCTGGATGGCGTCAAAGTCGCGGTGATCGCCGCTAACCCCCGCAGCGAGCTCACGGTAGCGCTCAATCAGGCGCTCAAACTATCGGGCGCTCAACTGGTTCCAGCCAGCGAAGGCGACGTCTTGTTGCGTCTGGGTAACGAACAGTTTTCCCGTCGCAATCTGGCTCTGACAGCCCAGGCACGCGCAGCTGAGGTTGAGCTGACATTGAGCACAACGTTCTCTATCAACCGCGCCAACAGGGTACTGGTTGACAACACAGGCGCATCAGTGACGCGGCTGATGCTTGACGATCCCAGCAACGTGGTCGGGAAGAACGAGGAAATGCGCCTTCTCCGAGGGGAAATGCGTCGCGATGTTGCGGGGCAAATTGTGCGCCGTGCCGGCCACAGCCTGGGCAACTGATGCAACTACGGATCGACAGTCTCAACAGGCACCTCAACCAGCAAGTGGCCCCATGCTATTTGGTAACTGGCGATGAAACCCTACTGGTGCAGGAGGCAGCCGACACCATTCGCGCAGCGGCGCGTGCAGCGGGCTGCCATGAACGGGAACGTATCGCCATTGATGGCAAGGACGATTGGCAACAATTGCTGCATAGCAGTAGCAATCTTTCGCTGTTTGCTGAACGCAAACTGATCGAGGTCCACCTGCCTAACGGCAAGCCCGGCACCGAGGGTTCGAAGGCACTGCAAGAATATCTCTCCACCGATAATGATGATGTACTGCTGCTGATCTCCGGCAAGATCGACAAGAAGTCCATGCAGGCCAAGTGGTTCAAAGCTTTCGATCAGCGTGGCGCAGTGCTGACGATATGGCCGGTAAAACTGCACGAGCTACCCGGCTGGATCGACCAGCGACTCAAGGCAGCGGGCATGCGCGCCGATCGCGAAGCGCTGCAGATGCTCGCAGAACGGGTTGAAGGTAATTTGCTGGCCGCCGCGCAAGAAGTTGAGAAACTCAAACTGCTGAGCAACGGCGATACCATTACCGCGGATACGGTGCGGAGCGCAGTGCTCGACAACGCACGCTTTGACCCTTTCGAGCTGGTCGATACGGCATTGGCAGGAGACGCACGACACGCGCTGCGCACCGCCCGGGGATTGCGCGCGGAGGGCAGCCCCCCGCAAGTGATTTTATGGGCGCTGCACAAGGAAGTTCGTCTACTGTCTCGCTTACGAGAGGCTGTCGATAGCGGTGCACCACCCGATCGTGCGCTGCAACAAGCCGGCGTGTGGCGAAGTCGCATGCGCGTCGTGCAAAGCGCCTTACAGCGACATCGACGCAGCACGCTGCACCGACTGGAAATCATGGCATTGCGCGTGGATGGTGCGGGCAAGGGCTATGCGCCCGGTGACCCATGGGATTACATCAACGACCTCTTGCTATTACTCGCTCAGGGTGACGCTGCGGACCGACAGCGCGCGTGATCAATAGCGATGTCCGCCTCAAGTACCCAAGGTAACTCACCAACAAACCCCGAAGCGCTGCATATCTTGCAGCATGTCTTTGGTTACGACCGCTTTCGCCCCCCGCAGGAGGACATCATCAACCGCTTGCATCGGGGTGAAGATGCGCTGGTCATCATGCCCACCGGTGGCGGTAAGTCCCTGTGTTACCAGATCCCTGCCCTGCTTCGCGAGGGTTGCGCCGTTGTGGTCTCACCGCTGATCGCGCTGATGCAGGATCAGGTCGATGCTTTACGACAACTGGGTGTTCGCGCTGCTTTTCTGAACTCAACACTCGCCCCCGAGCAAGCTGAAGCCATAGAGCAAGACTGGCTCGCCAACACGCTGGATTTGCTTTACATCGCACCAGAGAGATTACTGCAGCCGCGTACGCTGGCACTGCTGGAGCGCGCGACGCCTGCTTTGTTTGCCATTGACGAAGCGCACTGTGTCTCCCAGTGGGGTCACGACTTCCGGGCAGATTACCTACAGCTCGAACAGCTACAGCAACGCTTTCCTGCGGTGCCGAGGATCGCGCTCACCGCGACGGCAGATCCAAGATCGCAGCAGGAAATCGCAGCCCGGCTCGGATTGCTCGAGGCACGGCACTTTGTGGCCAGCTTCGACCGCCCGAACCTGTGCTATCGCATCAACCTCAAAGACAACCCGCGTCAGCAGCTATTGCGCTTTCTGCGCGATGAACATCCTCACGATGCCGGTATCGTTTATTGCTTGTCGCGAAAACGTGTCGAGGAAACGGCGACCTGGCTGCAGTCACAAGGCTTTGATGCTTTGCCGTATCACGCAGGAATGCCTGCGGAGATGCGCGAACAACATCAGAAGCGCTTCCTGCGCGATGAGAGCATCATCATGGTCGCCACTATCGCTTTTGGCATGGGCATCGACAAACCCGATGTCCGCTTTGTCGCGCACCTCGATTTACCGAAAACCGTAGAGGCGTACTATCAGGAGACGGGCCGCGCCGGACGCGACGGACTCCCTGCCAATGCGTGGATGGTATATGGCTTGCAGGATGTCATGACACTGCGCCAGCTGCTGCAACAGTCGCAGGGCTCGGAGGAGCACAAACGCGGTGAGCAATATCGACTCAACGCCATGCTGGGGCTGTGTGAAATCACGACCTGCCGTCGACAGGCGCTGCTGGCCTATTTTGGCGAGACGCTGGAAAAGCCCTGCGGCAATTGCGACAACTGCCTGACGCCTGTTGAGACCTGGGATGGCACCGAGGCCGCACAGATGGCGCTGTCAGCCGCATACCGCACAGGGCAACGCTTTGGCGTCAGCCATCTGATTGATGTACTGCTGGGCGTAGAGAACGACAAGATTTTCCAAAACGACCATCATCAATTGCCGACCTTTGGGGTTGGCCGGGCACTGGATGCACGACGCTGGCGCTCGGTCTTTCGACAACTGGTTGCCCGTGGTTACCTCAACGCAGATATGAACCGTTACGGCGCACTGGTACTCCAGCCGTCAGCAAAGGACGTGCTGCGCGGCGAAACAACCGTGGCGCTGCGCATCGATCCGAAACAGCGTAACAACAAACGAACCACCAAGACGCCATTACCCGACCATCTCGATATCGACCTGTGGGAAGCGCTGCGCGAGTGCCGCAGACAGCTGGCAGAAGACCAAGGCATCCCGCCCTACGTCGTATTTCACGATAAAACGCTGCAGGAAATCTGTGACCGGCGACCGCAGTCAGTCAGCGAATTCGGCCGTATCTCCGGTGTCGGAGATCGCAAGTGCGCAAAATACGCTGAGGCTTTCATTGCTGTGGTGCAGCGGCACTGAGCCGCTATGATCCGCTAGATGTGCGGCAATCCAGCCACGCTATCGATTGCCGCCAAGCTGGCGCAGATTAATCCGGCGCCAGCAGCCGTCGTCGACGCGAGTACAGCATCCCGACCAGCAACAGCCCCACGCTGCCCGCGGCCGGTAGCACCACCCCGAAGCCCAGAGTGTCGGCCAACACACCCACAACCGCCGCACCGAGCGCCGGTGCGCCCATAGCCAGAACAATCCATAGGCTCATCACCCGGCCGCGGTAATCCTCGAGCACAGATAACTGGGTAAGCGTTTGG
>JAZBOZ010000009.1:0-2291 GCA_036351405.1 Halieaceae bacterium | reverse complement strand
TCAGGCAGGGAGTTTTCCTTACCCGGATGAAGACGAGCTGCGGCGGGATCGGCAGATGTCGGAGACGCGCGACACCGTCGAGAAGCTGAAGCAGGAACTCCAGAAGGTGCAGGCGGCCTCGGAGGGGCAAGGGGGCGATGGAGCTGCAGCCAAGACAACGGCGATCGCAGGCTCCGAAGGGCATCTACCGCAAGCGCAGTCACCACCTTCGGGCCGGGCGCGAGGCCGGGCTGCACGCGCCGCTGCGGGGGGTTGTGGGGCCGCTCAGGTGTCGTTCGATCCGGCTGGACTGGGGCTCAAGGAGGCGGACAAGAACGAGCTGGCAACAGCCGTCCAGACGACGAGAGCGATCATCGCGGAGTATGCATGATCCGGCCGCGGCGATCGTTTGTCCGATAAGGGGGCTGTCCAATCGAGGGTTGCCGAGGTCTTTTGTGCGGGAGATGGGCACGCATCTGGTGCGGACGATACTCAAATCAGCTTAACAAGCCACACCAACTGGCTACTCCCAGACATGTCATGCCTGAAGACTGAACCTGATCCACTGCTTCGGAACAGAGTTCCCCCAGTTTCGATCAAAAGAAAACGGCGGCCTAGGAAAGCCGCCGTATCTGACTTACTATACTAAAATCGTCAAGATTTTTTGCGACGGCGCAATGCAGCCATGCCAGTGAGACCGGCAAGAAGCATCCAACCTGCCGCCGGCAGCGGAACAGGAGTAACAGTGCCAAAGGCCTCGATGATCATATCGTCATGATTATCGTCGGTTGCGTTGTCATCATAGGCGATGAGAAACCGCTGATCACCTGATATGGATGGATTATAATAGACGCCCATTGCAGGGTGTCCGAAGGAAGCATTCACGCTGTCGCCACTCCCGTCAAACGACAAGTCGCCTGCGTTGAGAGCGCCGGCTGCGAACGTTCCAGAGATGGATGCAAAGTTACCAAGCGTTGCGGGAGATGGATTCAGGCCATTATTGCTCTCAGTGAGAGTCGCTGTGCCTTCGAGGAACTCCGCAGTAAACGTATTGGTATTGCCGCTTTCAGCACCCGCCAAAATGAAAGTCAGCAGCTCATCCTCAGCAACCGTGACACCGACAAGCGTGGCGAAAGCGACATTACCGGCACCGCCGAAAAAGGTCTCGATCGAAGCTTGGAAGTCGTTGCTCCCCGACGCCGTGCCCGGAAGTACGTTAAAGGTAGCAGCCGACACACCGAACGTGCTGCCAGCCAAGAGGGCTGCGGCGGCAACCGTAGCTTTCATGTTCATTGTCTATCTCTCCCAAACAAAGGAAATCTTGTAGATTCGGCCATGTTCGCGCTCCAAAAATACAACTATGTTAACTATTTTTCAATGAAAAGATGTTGGCGCTACTGATCTATGCCCACCAACTGTCTGCCCGTCGTCAGGTGGTTCGAGACATGGGCTCTTGATCGGGCATTGCCTGATAGCCGATCCGGCGAGAGGCCCGTTTACGGTCAAGACTCACAACCAATAGATGACCGTCAAGGCGATACAGATGGCTGACAGGAGCAACTCGCCGCATCTGTCGTAGCGGGTGACGATCCGGCGCCAGTCCTTCAAGGCGGGCGAACAAGTTCTCGATCCGGTGCCGCTGCTTGTAGATCACGGCATCACACCTCGCCAGCTTCTTTCGTCCGCGGCGTGCTGGGATGTGCAGGCCGCAAGGCGCTGAGCAGGGCCAAGGCGCCCTTCGCATCGCTCATCTGTCCCAAGGGATCACGCTGCGCTCGAGTATGCCGTTGGCTGTAAGCAGGCGAAGGGTGCGCGTACGGGCCGAGCATCCTTGCCGGCTGATCAAGCGCCAGATCGGCTATTTGAAGATGCGCTACCGCGGGCTTGCAAAGAACCTGACGCAGCTCTTCACGCTCTTCGTCCTCGACAACCTGTTCCTCGTCCAACTACGGCTGCTGGCATGAGGTGGCGTCTGTCTTAAGACGCAGACGTCGGCCAGTCCGACGAGGTGATACGCCGAGATCGACGGCTCAGACGGTTGATATGTTCGCGTACGACCCACCGTGCCCTGCAATCAGCGAAGCCGCTGTCGGCAGTTCCGACGATCCGTCACTTGCGACGCCGGAAACCTGTTGTTAAAATTTTTCCTACTCGTGCGAGCATGCCGAGGATAATGACGTACATTTGGTAGAGAGATTGCAATGCTGACTTTCAAGAAACTGGCGGCTGCGAGCGTTGTTGCGTTCGCGATGAGCGGGGGTGCTGCAGCCGCAAGTGTTGTGTACGCCACCAGCGTTGACTGGAACGGAGAC
>JAZBOZ010000008.1:0-8032 GCA_036351405.1 Halieaceae bacterium | reverse complement strand
GATGTTAGCGTTTCTTCATGGCTGCCCACCAGCAACCCAGAGGGCGTGGGCAGCCAGATAGGGGTATCAGAACTCTGTCCAATGATCTTCACTGGAGGTTGAAGCCGAGGGTTTCGAAGCGGTCGGCAATGCACGGGGTTTGGCGGCTGGCTTCGCGCGAGCGGCGGTGGCCGAGCTCCCGCTCGCCGACAGAGCTGCCGCTGCTGTGGGTTGAGCTGCCTGAGGTTTCTCGCGACCCGTATCGAAGTACGACACCCGGCGCTCCATGTTGAAGGCTTGCTCCTCCAGACTTTTGGCTGCTGCTGCAGCCTGCTCGACCAATGCGGCATTCTGCTGGGTCATTTGATCCATCTGACCGATCGCGTCGTTGACCTGCTGAATGCCTTCGCTTTGTTCCATGCTTGAGGCGCTGATTTCCCCCATGATGACGGAAACCTGCTTAACCGCGGTGACGATGTCACCGAGCGCTACCGATGACTGCTGCACCAATTCGGAACCACTTTCCACCTTGACCACGGAGTCTTCAATGAGCGCTTTGATCTGCTTTGCTGCTTCAGCGGAGCGCTGCGCCAGCACGCGCACCTCGGTAGCGACTACCGCAAATCCGCGCCCAGCGTCGCCGGCGCGCGCAGCTTCTACCGCCGCATTCAAAGCAAGCAGATTGGTCTGGAAGGCAATTTCATCAACGACACCGGTGATCTCGGAGATCTTGCGACTTGCATCGTTGATTTCACCCATGGCGGTCATGGCGACGGAGGCGATTTCGACGCCTTTTTCTGCCTGTGCGGTAGCATCGGCGGCAAGTTCGTTCGCGTGACGGGCGTTGTCCGCACTGTGTTTCACGGTGGCCGTCATCTGCTCCATGCTCGCTGCGGTTTGCTCGAGACTCGCGGCCTGCTCTTCGGTGCGCTCAGAGAGATTCATATTGCCAGCTGCGATTTGTCTGACGCCACTGGTCATGGATGCTGCCGAGTCAATCACATCGTTGACTACCTCGGCGAGCCCGTCGCTCATACGGTTGAGGGCGTCGATCATGCGACCGATTTCGTCCTGTTGTTCAACCGGCAACGTGGTGTAAAGGTCACCGCCTGCAATGGCCTCACAGTAGTCTTCGGCTTGTTTAAGCGGGCCCAGAATGCCTTTAATCAGAGCGATGGCGCCGAAGATCAGTCCGACCAGTATCACTAAAACCACCGAGATCATAATGATTTGCGTACGCTGATAACTGGCTTCTGCATTGTCGTAGGTCTCTTTGGCCAACTCCATCTGCAGCTCAGCGAGCTGTCGCAGCCCGCGTACCACAGGCTCGATAGAATCTTTCATGTTGGTGGCAGCAAAAATCTCCAAAGAGATGTCGTCCTCGTTTTCGACGATTTCGACCAGCTCCCAAAGCTCATCCACTGCGTCAAAAAACACAGGATCCAGTTTTTCGACAAATTCGGCTTCACGCGGATGCAAATCGCCAGCGGCATAGAAGCTCCAGCCCGCCTCTAACGATTCAGTCCCCTGCTGCACCATCCGCAGCGTAATATCCCAATCGATATTGCCATCAAGCTTGCGGTAGATGGGTTCGACGATCTTGGTCGCAAAAGCATCCGAGAGCGCCTGGATTTTTTGCAACGGGCCGACCCGCTCAAGGTACATCTCGTTCATATCGTCCAGCTGGACGCTCATGGCATAGAGCGCCCCGCCGAGCAGGGTCACGGTGAGCAACACCGTGCCGACCAGCATCGCGATAATGCGTTGTTTTACGGTTAAACCAATGGTGAGATTCATTGGGGGTTCTCCAAAGGTCAAGCGGGCGCAAGCCCTAGGTCAGTGTGGTGAGCCCGAGCTATTTTTGACTCAACAATATAGGCCATAACTTGAGTTTCGCGAAACCCCAAGTGCTAGCGTTCACATACGCAATGCGGCTTGCGTGTCGACTGCCCCACAGCGTACATTGAGCATTACGCAATTGCTTGAGCCGCCAGCCATGGCCTTTCTGTTGGTCTCCGAGGCAGATACACAGTGCTAAGTCGTCAGCTTTCAGCGACTGAGTTTCGCCAGGCGTATACGTTGCTTTTTGAGAAGAGCGGCAGCGTTCATGATTGTGTTATTCATGTCCGTGGGCTGGATCAGCGCAGCCTCAAAAAAGTTTATCGCCGCAAGGCGCATGCCACGCACCCCGACCGAGCCCATTTACAACCGATCCCAGCAGCGAACCCGGATGAAGAATTTCGAGCGGTTGTGGCTGCCTACGAGTTGCTGCGACTCGTTCAACAGGGTGATGTAGAGGTCGCGCTAGTTACCAGCGGCAGCGCGGGCGCCGCGGGTGGCGCGCAGCGGCCGAGGCCAAGACCGTCATCGCGTCCGCACGCGGCCGGTGAGCGTCGTAGCGCATCTGCCGGAAGGGAGCAGCGGTCCCACAGCAGTGAAGATCGACGTCGCGCTCGCGAGCAGCGGCGAGACCATCGAAATGATCAGCCTTTCAGCGCGGGTGCACACTATGCCCGGTGGCAGGGGCGCGCAGCGGAGAGTGCAACAGAGGGGGACGGTGATTGGGCTGCTCGCTGGCGTGAAGCCACGCGGCGTAGCCGGTTCAACAGTGAATCATCACACTATGTCGATACTCCTGTACCCAGACGCGTTTTGCAGATCGGGCAGTTCCTTTACTACTCGGGAGCTGTGTCGTGGCGTCAGTTGATCGACGCGTTGGTGTGGCAGCGCCGACAGCGGCCCTTAATTGGCCAGTTGGCCTTGGCATGGGGGTTGCTGACCAGGGAGCAGATTCACGAGGTGCTGCGGCGGAGGCGGCAAAGCGGTCGTTATGAAGTACCGTTTGCGGAGTTTGCGATGGAGTGTGGCTATCTGACTGCCTCGCAGCATCGCTCGTTGTGCGCCAGGGCCTCACAGCGACAGCTGCGGCTGGGCCGCTACTTCGTTGAGCAGGGCATCTTGAATGAGGAGCAACTGGCTGAACAATTGCGGGCCATGCGCTTGCACAATTGGCGTGTAAAGCGGAGGGCCCAGAGTCATGGTTGATGATGCAATGCCGAATAAAAGGCGTGCACAGCGGGTTCATTTTTTCTCTGGTGGCGAACTCCGACAGGCACAAAATAGCGCTGCGGTGACCGTTGTCGATATCTCGCTAGGCGGGGTTCTGGTGGGATTGTCCGAAGGTAGTGACGAGTGGCAGTTGGATGCCGACGCAACGGTGAGTGTTCGTCTAAACGATACTGGGCTTGAGATGGTTTTTGACGGCGTTATCCGCCGCGCAGAACCGTCGCTCTTGGGTATTGAGTTCACCGAGATGGACATTGATACCGCGACCCACCTACGCCGCTTGCTTGAACTCAATACGGGCAAGCCAGCCTATGCCGATCGGCATTGGGATCAGTTGGGTAAAGGTGATTAGCTAGGGTAGGGCGCGGTGTTGACCCGCGCCCGAGTGATCATCAGAGTGTGATCAAAGAGCAGTGCGCGTCGCCGTACTGCGGCAGTGTCATTTTCATATCAAGGCGATCGGCGGCGCCTTCCAAGACGGCCTTCTCCGCATCGGTAAGGTCTGCCGCGGAGCGACGCACTTCACCCAAGCGAAGGTGGGGGCTGGTACCTTCCATAAACAGCCGAGACAGGATGTTCATCACTTCGTGGATGTTTCCCATGACCAGCTCTGAGAACTCGCCGCTGCTCGCGGCCTCATTGGCGGCATCCGCGGGCACCATGGTCAAGGCACCACCCATGTAGGCGCAATAGTGCGGATCGAACGCAACCAGCGACGCGGGCGCATCATTGTCGTCAATATAGACCGCATACAGTGCAGCGTCGTTTTCTTCTACTTTGACGTCAGAAGCTTCGACCCCGAGGCCGTTGTACAGGGGCGTCAGCATGCGCTTGGCATCGAGGACGTTGGCGAGCATTTGTTTGGCCATAATGGCTTGGTCTCCTGGCTGGCAATGAGCGAGCGAGTTCAGTCGTCGAGATACTCCGACAGTGTGTCTTCAAAATCATCAGCGGTGAAGGGCTTCGAAATCAGGAAGTCGGCGCCCAGCTGTTCCGCTTTATCACGCATGGCTGGCGTCGCTTCGGTGGTCACAAAGCCAAAAATGCTTTCGACGCCTTCATTGTTGAGCGCCTGGAGTAACTCTGGACCCGTCATGTTCGGCATGTTCCAGTCGCAGAGAATCAGATCAGGCTCTTCATCGAGAATGAGCTCAAGCGCCTCCGCGCCATCGCTGGCCTGGGTGATGTCGTGACCGTCGAAGCCCGCCTCGCGCAGGGTCTTCATGACGATAAGGCGCATAGCAGCGCTATCGTCGACAATCATGATGTCCATGGGTGAATCCTCTTGGTTTTGGCGGCGCCATTGTATCGTAAACCTGCTGGGCGGGTATCACTTATCGTGGTACCACTGCATGATTCTATCGGGCACGTCGGACAGCGAGACCTGTTCGTCGGCGGCGCCCAGTTTCACCGCACTGCCCGGCATGCCCCAGACCACAGATGACGCTTCGTCCTGGGCAATCGTCAGACAGCCGGCTTCCTGCAGTTCTTTGAGACCACGCGCGCCGTCGTCTCCCATTCCGGTTAACAGCACGCCCATGGCAGCGCTGCCCACATTCTGGGCTACCGAGCGGAATAAAACGTCTACAGAGGGCTTGTGGCGGTTAACGGGCGGGCCGTCCGACAGCTCGGTGAACAGCTTGCCACCCCGATTGACGACCATGAGATGCACCGCCCCGGGCGCGATGTAGGCATTACCGTGTTCAAGCTGCATGCCGTCTTCGGCGTGATGCACGGTCATCGCCGAGTTGTTGTTGGCCCGCGCCGCGAAGGAACTGCTGAAAGCTGCGGGAATATGCTGGGTAATGACAATCGGCGGCGTATCGGCGGGCATCATTGAGAGCGTGGAAATCAGCGCTTCAACACCCCCCGTCGAGGCGCCAATGGCAATGACGGGATGCCGGGATCGGATTCGGCGCGCGGAAGTATCGCGTTTGATGACTTCGTCGGCGCTGTAGCGTTGCTCGATTTCACGGCGTGTCTCGCTTTTCGGTCGAGATGCGCGTACAGCTCTCATATTAGCGCTCGCCGCCTCTTTAACGCGCTCGATCAGTTCAGAGGCGACCGCATCGATAGATTCCGGCTTATCGCCGCTGGGCTTGCAAACGAAGTTGACGGCACCTAATTCAAGTGCCCGCATGGTCTCGTCAGCGTGTTTTTTGGTTAGGCTGGAGAACATGATGACCGGCATAGGGCGCAGCCGCATAAGGTTGGCCAGAAACGTCAGACCATCCATTTTTGGCATCTCGATATCGAGCGTAATGACGTCGGGATCAAGGCGCTTGATCTTCTCGCGTGCAGCGTACGGATCCATGGCCGTATCGACCACCTCGATCTGCGGGTCGCTGTTCAGCATCTCAGTCAGTAGTCGCCGCATTACTGCAGAGTCATCAATGACCAAAACGCGGATAGTCTTGTTGCTGGCGCTCATACTGCGAACTCCGGAGTGCTGTTAGGGGGGGCGATCATTGTTCTCATGAAAATAGCGCTGATGGTGTTCAGAATAGATCGATATCCCCAGCAATGGGTTTGGACTCCAGAGAACGCTGGTACTCCATTTCCTTGCGGGTGATTTCCTGCTCGTCGCGACGGCTCAGTTTGACGCGTTGCATCAACACTTTGCCCGTGGCCGGAAAGTAGATGACTTTTCTTGGGCTGTCTCCACCAAGATCCTCGGCGCTGATGCGAAAACCCTCCGTGGACAAATACTCGCGCACAAAATGGATGTTCTTCGTGCCGATTTCAGTCATGGTGGGCAACACATTGCCGCCGCCAAAGACCTTGACCTCCAGTCGCTCTCGTCGCCCGCCGTGTTTGAGGATGTCGTTGATCATGTGCTCCATAGCGAAATTGCCATAACGCGCCGACATGTCGTAGACGGACAAGTCTTGTCGATCGTCGGCGGGCAGCATGAAATGGTTCATTCCGCCGATACCTGTCGACGGATCACGAATACAAGCGGACACGCAGGAACCCAAGGTGGTGGCAATCAGTTCGTCGTGCTTCGTGACGTAGTACTCTCCGGGCATGATGCGCGCGCCGTAGCATTGATGCGCATGGTGCCAAACCCGCCGCATGGACTCATAGCCCGGCAACGCCGGTTGTAACGCATGCGCCGTCATTAGTTGATTTTCCGATACATGGTTTTACCGACCAGATCAAAGCGGCTGCAGACCTCGGCCATGGTCTCTGAATGCCCAATGAAGAGCACACCGTCGTCACATAATGCGTCCGCATAGCGATTGAACAGTACGCTTTGGGTGGGTTTGTCAAAGTAGATCACGACGTTTCTGCAGAAAATCACATCAAATTTGCCACGCATCGGCCAATCGTTCATGAGATTGAGCTGATTGAAAGTGATCATTTTGCGCAGCTTTTCCGAGACGCGAACCATGCCCGCGTTGCCGCCGGTACCACGGGCAAACCACTTACTTTTTCTCTCCCGATCGATGGATTCGATCCGGTTCTCGGGATAAACACCGGTTGACGCGGTTGCCACCACATTGGTGTCGAGGTCGGTTGCCAATATCTTCACGTCGCGTTCAAAAACGTTTGGGATGGTCTCTGCCAGCGTGATGGCGAGGGAGTAAGGTTCCTCCCCGGTAGAGCATCCCGCCGACCAACAGCGCAGCTTGCCGTTGGTGCTCAGGCGCTGCAGCAGCCAGCTGCGCAGGGGCTCGCTCGCCAGCATTTCGAAGTGGTGATTCTCCCGGAAAAAGGACGTCAGATTGGTCGTGATGGCGTTGGTGAAATGCTCGAGTTCGTCTTCGGGGTTCGCTTCCAGAAAATCGCAGTAATCGCGAAAGGTGCCGAACCCGAGCGCTCTCAAGCGACGCGTGAGGCGGCCATACACCAGCTCGCGCTTTTGTTCGCTGAGGTTGATGCCCGTCATCTCTTTGACCAGCACCCGTAGACGAGCGAAATCCGCGTCCGTGAATTCGAAGGCGGTCAAAGCATCGGATTTGCGGGCTGTGCTCAAGGCAATACCTCAAAACAACTCGATGTCGTCATCGTCATTGGATGGTTCAATCGGCGTGTTCTCCAGCCCTGCGGCTTTGCTGATTCTCGTTAGCTGCTCGGCTGTGTAGAGTGAAGCTGCACTTCGGGGTACCGCGCCATCAGCAAAAAGGCTTACATCACCCGTGCCGGCCAGTGCACGCATTTCTCGGGCAGCCATGGCCAAGCGTTGGATCAGTCGATCCTGGAACTGTAAATCAACGACCGAGCGCCGCAGCAATTGACGCAGCGCAATCACCGAGGGAAGCAGATTTTCGGGCGGCGTGTTGTCGGCCGCGTTCATCGCCGCCTCCAGTGTTTCGATCGCCTCAGCCGCGCTGTCAAATGACTCCAGAACGCTGTCCAGAGCGGTCTCGGCATCCTCGGCGGCGATATCCAACTGTTCTGCGGTGGCGCACAGCGCCGATTCAGTGGGTGTCTCTTGCGGGCTCGATTCGATGGCCATCTTGCTGCTCGGGTTGACTGTCTCGATGGGTCAGAGACCCAGCTCTTGCGCAAGGCCCAGCATCGTCGCTGATTTCTTGAGCTTTGCCGACGCATCGACCCAGCTCATATTTGACCCTTCCTGAGTAAGTTCCCGGTGCAACACCACCAGCATCTGAAGCGTGGTGGAGTCCACGCTGATGACCGCGCTGCCGTCAATTTTTGCGGCCTCTGATTCGTCGGCAATAGCGCGAAGTTTGGCCAGCAGCTCCTCAGCGGTGTCGATTCCTTCGACCCGACCCAGCTTGAGCACCCCTTGTTCTATCTCGGCCATTACCCCCCCTTTTTTATTTTCGCTTTACGGTCCTGATGTTCAGGCGGCGCCCGTGACTTCTATGGCCTCAAGCACGCCTTCATTGATCAGCCGGTCAACCTCGAGCAGGATAATCATGCGTTCTTCCTTGGTCGCCAGTGCCATGATGAAATCAGAGCGGCAGGCGCCACCAAACTCAGGAGCGGGGCGTAACTCTTCCTGAGTGATGTTGTG
>JAZBOZ010000007.1:0-23244 GCA_036351405.1 Halieaceae bacterium | reverse complement strand
TTTGCTGGCGCTGTAACGCGTTCCGCTTTACCTTAGAAGCGCAGCTCCAGCTGCGTCCCGATCACCGCCTCTTCGTAATCAACCGAAGCCAAATTCGAATCGTAGTTGCCGTAGCGCGCGTAGATCCGCCAATGCAGATGCTGTTGCAGCGGTAGTGTGAGCTCGGCGCGGAGTCGAATTCGCGAATCATCACGTTCTGCCTGAATCTGCGGCGTGATGTCGGTGTAGTCCCGCGTTTCAAACCGGCCGCCGATTTCGAAAGTGCCAAGTGAACCGTTCATTGAGAACCGCTGAATCATCCGCAGCTTGAGCAGGTGGGCCCGATAGTCGTAACGGTTGGCGCGACTGTCTTCCTGTTCGTAGCTGTAGCCCACGTTGAAGTAGCGGCGCAGCCCTCGCCAAAAATAGTAGCCGTCGATTTCCATCGCCATGTTGTCTGCTGCACGGCCGGGGCGATCGGTGATGTCCTTCTCAGCGTCAACAATCGCCCCGCGCAAGAACCAGCGCCGACTGATGAAACCGGATATGTGGGGTGAAAAGCGGCGATAGGTCAAAAAGGGATCGTCAGCGAGGTCTGCATCTGCCGCGAAGTAACTGGCTCCCAAGCGCGTATTGCCGAGCTTGCCTTCCAAGCTCGCGCCCCAGGTCTGTGTCTCACGATTCACGTTGTCGAATTCTTCGTAGCTGTTGCGTGAGTAGGCGTAGGTCAGCGTGCCCGTGATGCCATGAATCGTGTCGGAAACATCAAACTGCAAATCACTACTTCGGAAGCGGTCGCCCTCGCCACTGGGGCGCTCAATCTCCTCAACCGATACGTTGCTGTCATAACCGGTGCCCAGTGCGGCATTGGCACTCAGTGACACCTCGGCACGCGCAGACGCCGCACAGCAGACTGCGGTCAACAAGGCCAAACCTGAGGCGCTTTTGAATGACGTTTTTTGCACGGTTTGCCGCGATTCCCGTGGGGATAACCTGCGAGTAAGCGAGCACGCGAGTATACTCTCGACTATCGCACCACTCACCGTTGCGGTTTTCTTCGAAACCGTCTAATCCATTATCACTGAGAGAGGATTCATGAGCGAAATCGAGCAGCACCAGCAGGCGATCAAAGAGTTCATCGATACGGCCAACAAAATGAAGGATCGGGGCATTTCTGTAAAAGTTGTGTCCTCGGCGATGATGACTGCCAACGCGGTCTATGCGTCTTATTCTGTTGCGGGCAACGAGGGTGCGCTGACGGATTCAGGCATCGAGAAGGTCACGAAAGCCTTTGCTGAAAAACTCGCACAAGTCCGGCAGATCCGTGAGGCTGAAGCGGCTGCCAAGGGTGCTGTTATTCAAGAGAACACGCCGCCTGCTGAGAGCTAATCCAGCGACTTTAGTACGTCTTGCCAGCCCTGGCTCTCGATGTAGGAGGTCAGGGCCTCCTTCGGTAGCGGTCTGGAGAACAAGAACCCCTGTATTACCGACGCGCCGAACTCCCCGAGGCGTTGGAGCTGCAGCGGGTTATCTACCCCCTCAACCACGATTTCAAGTCCCAACTGTTTCGCCATTGCGATAATGGCACCCGTCACCTTGGCCGCACTCTCGTCGGCTTCCATACCGACAACAAAGCTGCGATCCACTTTGAGTTCGTTAAGTGGGAATTTTGCGAGATAGGCGAGAGAAGAGTAGCCGGTGCCGAAGTCGTCTACCGATAGGCGAACACCAACCTCGTTGCGCAAGATACCCAGCTTTGTGAGCACGGCGTCGACGTCTTGCACCAGCAAGCTCTCTGTGAGCTCGAGTTGAATGCTGTCCGCGGGTAGGCGGTGCGTTGTCAGTGCATTGCGAACGACATCGATCAGTTCGTCGGTCAGTTGTAGGGCAGAAATGTTGATCGACAGTTTGGAAATATCGAGTCTTCGCTCACGGAAGTCTGCGAGATCGGCGAAAGCCCGCTCGATAATCCAGTTACCGAGATCGATGATTAACCCTGATTCCTCCGCGATCGGAATGAATTTAAAAGGTGGCACATTGCCGAGTTTCGGATGATTCCACCGAATCAGCGCCTCTGCGCCGCAAACCAGCCCCTTGTCGCAGTCGATCTGAGGCTGATAGTGCAACTCAAACTCGCGATCAAAATTTGCTTTGCGGAGGTCTGCTTCAAGTAGAAAGCGCTCGCTACCGGCATCATCCAATTCCCGGCTGAAGAGCAGGGGTTCGGATAAGTTGCGTTGTCTCGCAGCGGTAACGGCGATATCGGCGGCGCGCAGTAAATCCTCGCCACGCTTACCGTGCTCCGGGGCGACCGCGACACCGACCTTAATCACCGGTGCGACGCTGGCACCTTGGATCTCCATTGGTGCTGACAGCGTGTTGTAGACCCTGCTCGCAGTTCGAATGGCGTCGCCGGTTTCATTGATACCATGGAGCACTGCGCAAAATTCGTTATTACCGATTCGCGAGATATCGTTGGGCGCGTCATCGACGCTAACGACATCGCTGCTGCGCAAACAGTCTTTGAGTCGTGAGGCGATGGTGCGCAACGTGGAGTCACCGGCCTCGTGTCCGAGGCTCTCATTGACGCGGCGCAGGTTCTCTACATCGATCACCAACACACCGAGGTGCCGCTTTTCCCGCTGGGCGATCAGCATCAGCATGTTCAGCTGTTCCAGCATCAGCCGCCGGTTGGGCAGCGAGGTCACCGGATCAAAGTAGGCAACGCGTTTAAGACGGTTGCGGGTTTGATTGACTTGCGCTTCGGCGACGCTGAGCTGTTTTTTCGCGCTGTCGACCTGTAGCGACATCAGCTCCCGGTCCACATTGAGCTGTGCCGTCATCTTGTGTACCCCTTGGATAACGCCGTTGAGGACATTGGCAATGTCACCAATCTCATCGTGCCGGTGGCCCGAAATGTTGATGGCGCGAGGTATCTTTCCCGATGAAATGTCGTCCGCGGTGGTGGCTAGCTGCTCCATCGGCCGGCTGATGCGACGCACGGTGCTGCGAACGAAGAGAAACGCTACGACGACCAGAATCAGCACGACGACCAGCAGCGTGTTGGCCCGGGGGAGTAAGTCGATCAGCAGTCGTGCCAGAGGTGCGTAGACTTCTACATACCCTACAACGAAGCGCGCACCAGTACTGTTGCGAGCGGCTGTCACTCGGTAGGTCTCGGCGTCGGCGATATCCGTCAGTGGGTTCACAGTGCTCAATATCGGGACGCTGATTCCGTAGTAATACGGAAGCTCAAGGCCACCAATCATCGCTGAACGCATGGCGCCGGGACCTTTAAGCGTGGTGGCGCTGAGGCTTGTCGCTTCGGCATTGGGCGTGCGAGGGCGGGGTAGGAGGGTCGGTTCATTACCCACCATTTGCAACGCGTCTCCCGCGGCGTTACGCGACGCCGCGCCGGCCAGCAGTGGCTCAGACAATAACAAAACCTCGAGTTCCTGCTGTAAGCCATCGACATCGGAAAAATGTAGCGCCCGAGCCCACTCGCCGCCCTGGGCGACGCGCGCAGCGATATCCGCGTTGAGGATGGCTTTTCTGCTGTTGAACTCCGACAGAAGAATCGCTGTGAGGGCGATCAATGCCGCTAGCGTGGTGATCGACACGGAGAGTACCGTGAAACGTGTACTGATACGCATCGGTCGGGTCCAAGAGTTACAATGGTACGCGAAGTGTCCGTTACTGCCCGGTGTTGTGGCAAGGGTATTACCCCCTTGCAATGTCTGCTGATGAGTAACGGTCCATCATGAACCCGGTCCGCACACGGGCTAGGGTCTTGCACAGGCAAGATGTCTCTCACTGGGGTAAAGCCGCATTGGATCGCGAAACATTATTACTGTTCATTCCCACCATTGCTGCGGTATCCCTAACCCCTGGCATGTGTATGACGCTGGCTTTTTCACTGGGGCTGTCCCAGGGATGGCGGCGCACGCTGTGGATGATGGCGGGAGAAATGCTGGGTGTGGCACTGGTGATTACCATTACGCTGGGCTCACTCAGCTGGTTGCTGGTATTGGATCCCATCTATCTGAATGTCTTGGCAGCGGTGGGCGCGTGCTATCTGCTTTGGGTCGCCTGGGGCTTGTGGCATGCCCATTCACATTTTTCTCGCATGCGAGCCGGGGAGGGGTTAAGCGCGCGAGCGCTGGCAGTGCTGGGGTTCACAACAGCGGTCATGAACCCCAAGGGTTGGGCGTTTTTACTGGCGCTCTTGCCGGCTTTCATTGATGCCGAGGCCGCCATTGCGCCGCAGCTGGCCACGATCATCGCAGTGATGCTGAGCACCGAATTTATCAGTCTCAACCTCTATGCCGGTGGTGGTAAATGGCTGGGGGAGTTGCTGGGGCGAGACGAAAACCTCCTGCTGATGAACCGTGTTGCGGCGGTGTTGATGGTGGCCGTTGCTGTGCTGGTCTTTTTGCCTGAGTAGCATTCATGCCCGCCGCATGCGGTGGAATGGCTGCGGTCTCGGTTACGCGACTCTCAGTCGTCACTCAGTTGAAAGTACGTCCTGGAAATCTCATTGTTGATGGCGACCAGTGCCAGCTGAATTGCATCCATATGCTGATGCAGTCCCTGCTGATTCAGATCGGTGTGATCAGTCTCATTCAGCAAGGTATGAGCATCACTGCAAGTGCCGAGGGCGGCTTTGAAACGCGGAAGTTTGCGCAGTTCAGCAGCCAGTTCATTGAGACAATGCATAACCGAGCGGGGATAGGTGGGACAGCAGAGCAGGAAGTCCAGCACTGGATCGCGCTCCACGGCAACTTCCATTTCGCGTCGGTACATGTGATAGGCGTTGAGTGTCTTCAACAGCCCCATCCAGCGCAGGCTATTTTCGGCTTCGCCCAGTGGATCGCTGTCCACGGTGCCCGCCGAAAGCTCATCGATGATGCGTGAGGTCATGTCCGCACGTTCCAGCATCCGGCCCATACGCAGGAAGCTATAGCCGCTGTCATGCAGCATGGTGCTAGACAGCACCCCACTCAGCGCCTCGATATCGCGGATCACCGAGATCAGGTAGGCAAAGCGGTTTTTGCGGTTCAGTCCGGTTTTACTGCCTTCGCGCGCTGCGCGGTAAAGGCCGTTGAGATGTTCCCAGCCGCTTTGCGGAATGATATCCCTGACGGTCCGTGCGTTCTCTCGCGCCATGGCCAGGCTATTCAGCATGGAACTCGGATTTTTGGCATCGATCAGCAGGAAGCGCACGACCGAGCGCTCATCATCCTCTTTGTAGCGCTTCTTAAACGCGGCTTCGCTCCCGGTCATAGTGACCATATTGCCCCAGCTTGGGCGCGCATGCTTGGGCATGTCTAGTAATAGGTTCATGTTGAGATTGACAAGACGGGCAGTGTTTTCGGCGCGCTCGGTGTAGCGTCCTATCCAATAAATACTCTCTGCGACACGCGATAACATCAGCGGGCCTCCGTATCGACGATCCAGGTGTCTTTACTGCCGCCACCTTGCGACGAGTTCACCACAGTGGAACCCTTGACCAGCGCGACCCGAGTCAGCCCTCCTGCGGTAACGCTGATGTCATTACCCGACAGGATGAAAGGTCGTAGATCCAGGTGACGAGGCTCGACTTCGTTGTCGAATAAGGTGGGCGCCGTGGACAGTGTCAGCATCGGCTGCGCGATATAGTTGCGGCCGTCGGCTTTGATAAGTCGCGCAAAACGCTTCAATTCTTTAGCTGAGGCCTGTGGTCCGATCAACATGCCGTAACCGCCTGATTCGTTGGCCGGCTTGACCACCAGTTCGTTCAAATGCTCAAGCACGTATTGACGCTGCTCCCGATCCATACACAGGTAGGTGGGAACGTTGGGCAACAACGGTTTCTCGTTGAGGTAATACTCAATCATCTGCGGAACGAAGGCGTAAACGACCTTGTCATCGGCGACTCCCGCGCCGGGCGCGTTGGCTACCGCGACTTTGCCGCTCTTCCATGCGCGCATAATACCCGGGACGCCGAGCATCGAGTCTGGGTTGAATACTTCGGGGTCGAGAAATAAATCATCAATGCGTCGATAGATGACGTCCACTCTCGACGGGCCCCCAATAGTACGCATGTAAACCACATTGTCGTCGTCGACAAAAAGATCTCGGCCTTCGACCAGTTCCGCGCCCATTTGCTGCGCCAGATAGGCGTGCTCGAAATACGCAGAGTTATAGATGCCGGGCGTAAGCACTACGATTTGCGGGTTGGCGACCCGTCTCGGTGACAACGAACTGAGCATGGAAAAAAGCTGGGAGGGATAGTTATCCACGGGCAGGATCCGCTGATCATCCAGCAGCTCAGGGAATACCCGTTTCATGACTTCGCGGTTCTCCAGCATGTAAGACACGCCTGAGGGAACGCGGAGGTTGTCCTCAAGTACGTACATCGTGCCGTCATGATCCCGGACCAGGTCGGAGCCGCAGATGTGCGCCCAGATGTTCTTTGGCGGTTTGACGCCCACACACTGCGGACGGAAGTTCGCCGACTTCTTTAAAACGTCTTCAGGAAAGATCCCGTCTTTGACGATCTCCTGATCGTGGTAGATGTCGTGAATGAAGTGGTTGAGTGCCTTTGCCCGTTGCTTGAGGCCGGCCTCGATACCGCGCCACTCCTTGATGTCGATGACGCGCGGGATGATGTCGAACGGCCACTCACGATCAATCGACCCTTCCTTGTTGGAGTAGACCCGAAACGTAATTCCCATGGTGCGGATCGCGTTGGCGGCGGTTTCGCGGCGAAAGGCCAGTTCAGTATCGGGTAAGGCAGACAGACGGCGCCCGAGTTGCCGGGCTGCGGGTCGCAGTCGGCCACCCGATGCGACCAGCTCGTCAAAGAGTCCTTTGTTGGGGTACTGCCGCCAACGAATGCTCATGCTGTTCTTCCCGTGTTGATCGCCATTGATTATTGAGCCGGATACCCGCGTACAATGCCAAGAGACTCATTGCGGAGCAATCTCCTGTTGTCAGAGACCACCGAATACCAAAGCACAGCTGAGCGCGTTCTCGAATATCGCGTTGCCAGCGGTGTCTACGACGAATTGCTGGGTGGCGATGGTCGAATGAGTAGCGCCTGGCAATATCTCATGCAGGCGGTCGGTGAGCTTGGAGGTGAAGAGCTGGCGGAACGTCAGCGCAAGGTTCACAGCTTGCTGCGCGATGATGGCGCCGCTTACTACGCCTATGGCTCGGATCGACAACAGCCCGTGCGCAGACAGTGGGGTATGGATCTGCTGCCCTGGGTGATTGGCAGTGAGCAATGGCGCGAAATCGAGACCGGTTTGCTCGAGCGTTCTGAATTATTTGACCTGCTGCTCAAGGACATCTATGGCGATCGCACACTGATACAGCGCGGTGTTGTGCCCCCGGAGGTACTGTTCGGCCATCGTGGTTTTCTCAGGGCGAGCCAGGGTGTCGCATTGCCGGGGGATCACCAGTTGCTATTACATGCGGCTGATTTGGTGCGGCAGCCAAATGGCGAGATCTGCGTGCTAGCAGATCGTACTCAAGCACCGAGTGGGTCCGGATACGCGCTGGCCAACCGGATCGTTTCTACTCGGGTGCTGCCGAGTACCTTCCGCGATAGTGATGTGCACCGTTTGTCTGGGTTTTTCCAGTCGTTGCGCGCCAAATTGATGTCGCTGGCACCTGAGAGCGCATCACCGAATATCGCAATTCTGACGCCGGGCCCACTCAACGAGACCTACTTCGAGCATGCGTATCTGGCGAGCTACTTGGGCTTTGAGCTGGTTCAAGCCAGTGATCTTGCAGTGCGTCGCAATGCTTTGTGGATGAAGACCCTCGATGGCTGGGAGCAGGTGCATGTGCTCTGGCGGCGGGTCGATGATGATTACTGTGATCCGGTGGAACTGAAAAGCGATTCTCAACTCGGGGTGCCTGGTCTCCTCGAGGTGGCGCGCGCGGGTAATGTAGTTGTTGTTAATCCCATTGGCTCGGGTGTCTTGGAGTCCCCGGCGCTATTGGCCTATTTACCCGCCATTGCCCGCCATTTTCTCGGCAGGGAGTTGCAGCTTCCGTCAGTGAAAACATGGTGGTGTGGTGACGCGGACAGCTTCGATCATGTGGTGAAGCACATTGATCAAATGGTTATCAAGCCGGTTTTCCGCAGCGCGGATGTTGCCAATATCATGGTCTCAGAGCTCGATGAATCGGCGCGGGCTGATTTGCTGAAGACACTGGTTTCGAAGCCCGACTACTTTGTTGCCCAAGAGCGACTTAACCCCTCTCATTTGCCGGTGCTCTCCGGAGCCGGCCTGGCACCACGCCCCGCGATTTTGCGGGCTTTTTCGGTGGCCTCTGAGGGCGCTTATCGGTTGATGCCCGGTGGGCTGACACGCGTGGGTGCCCACGAGGGTGCGCAGCACATCTCCAATCAACTGGGTTCGGTCAGCAAGGACACGTGGATCGTCGCCTCCGAATCGAAGCATGAGGGTGAGGCGAGTCTCGATATGGAATATCGAGACCCCTCGCTGGTCGACCGTGTGGCTGGCCTTCCGAGTCGTGTAATCGAGAACATGTTCTGGCTGGGGCGTTATGCCGAACGCGCTGAATTTGGATTGCGCTTGACCCGCACCTTGCTGCTGCAATCTGCAGATATCGGTAGTGCAAACGATACTGCGCAACAACGCATGCTCGCGGCGCTGGTAGGTATTAGTGACAGTAGCGCTTTGGTCGCGCAACAGGGGTTGTCGATCGAAGACAACAATCGTGAAGCGCTATTGATGCTCGTATTGGATCCTGCGAGACGCGAGAGCGTGGTCGGTAGTCTGCACTCTATGCTCGCCTGTGCTGATGAGACGAAGGAGCTTTTGACCTTCGACAGCCAGCGGGTCATCAATCAAATTCGGGATGAGTCGCGACAGTTGGTGGCGGACCTGCAGCACAATATGTTCTCAGCGCCCGAGGACGTCTTGAGCCCTGTGTTGACGTCGCTGTTGGCGCTGTCGGGTATTTTCCACGAGAGCGTCAACCGTGGCATGGGTTGGAACTTCCTCGATCTGGGGCGGCGCCTCGAGCGGGGGATTCAAAGCGCTAGAGAAATTTCGCAAATGCTGGGTACGGCAGCACCACCGGCAAGGGAGCAGTTCACACTCGAATCGTTACTGAGCAGTAACGAAAGCCTGGTTTTTTATCGTCGGATTTATCGCGGCCACCTCGAGCTGCGCAACGTGTTGGAGCTGTTGTTACTGGATCACGATAATCCACGGGGCATGCTGTTTCAGCTGGCGCGTATGGAAGAGCAGGCAGCCACATTGCCGCCCGGAGACAGCAAGAGCCGCGAGTTGACGGCAGATGCACGCTGTTTGCTGGAGGCGAAGAGTTTGCTGCAGCTGGTGCGCTTGGATGATCTATGCGTCGTTGATGAAACATCACAGCAGCGCCCGGCACTGTTGGACTGCTGCCATCGTATGGAGAGTCTGTTATCGCAGGCGGCGATCGCTCTGTCCGAGCGTTACTTTGATCGGCCGATACAGCCCAAGCAGCTGCTGCGTCAGCACTGGGAGTTGGCGCCTTGAAGTACAAAGTTCGACACAGCACACGCTATGAATACCCAGAGGCTGTCTACCGGTGCAGTAACCTCGCCTACGTTCTGCCGCGCGATACCGAGCGTCAGCGTTGCCAGCAGTCGGGCGTGCAGATCACGCCATGGCCTTTGCATGCGATGGAGCGGCAAGATTACTTCGGTAACCGGAGTTACCACTTTTCGATCGAGCAGCCGCACACCGTGCTTGAGGTGACGGCGACCAGTTGGGTTGATTTGGATCCCTGGAGAGAGCTGCCCTCTCTCGACTTTGGTGACGGCTTGGGTGTGGCGCGTGAAAGGCTACGGGCCAGCCGTGACAGTGAGGACTTGCTGGCCCGCGAGTATGTGCTCGACTCGCCGCTGGTGGTCGCCAATGGCGCACTCCGAGAGTACGCCATGCCTTCATTTGACAGTCGCCGCACGCTGTTATCAGCCGTGCAAGAGCTGACGCAGCGGATTTACGCTGATTTCGAGTACAGCCCCGGTTTCACTGATGTGGCGACGCCACTCGACGCGGTGCTGGAACACCGGCGAGGGGTTTGTCAGGACTTTGCTCACCTGGCGATCGGCTGTGTCCGTGCGATGGGATTTCCAGCCCGCTACGTCTCAGGATATTTAGAGACGCTGCCGCCACCGGGCAGTGAAAAGCTGATTGGCTCCGACGAATCCCACGCCTGGTTTGCGGTGTATTCCCCCGGTGAGGGCTGGTTTGAGTTTGACCCGACGAATAACAAAATGGCCGCTGAGCAACACATTATCACCGGCTGGGGGCGCGATTACTCGGATGTCGCACCCCTGCGCGGGGTGCTGTTTGGTGGGGGCGGCAGCCAGAAGCTGAGTGTTTCGGTGGATGTGGAGCGGGTTGGTTGGTGACGCGAGGTTTTGGGCCGATTTTTGAGACCCAGGTCACAGACGATGGCCCTTTCGGGCTATAACCCTCCAAAGAATGCGGAATTATGATGGTGCCACTGTGGGGAAATCGACCCCTGACGATTTCAGCGATAACGCTGGAGGAGCATCATAATGACTAAAAAATTCTTTACATCACTGGCTGGGATACTGAGCGTTTCTGCTGTTTCAGCGCAGGCGGGTGTTATCGATTTCACTCAGCCAGGGCCGCAACCACTGACAGGTAGTATCGATGGCCTGACCTACGTAGTGACGGCCGGCAATGATTCGATCACTACCAACAATACACTGCTGGAGCAGAGCCAGACTGGGACTGGGACCTGTGGCGCAGGGCTTTCCTGCACCACCGACGGTTTCGGTGTCGGAACAGGCGGCAATCGTGACGAGATCGATGGTAACGAAGTGCTAACCGTATCTTTCGAGAATGGCACAGTCCAAGTGTCCGGCTTCTACGTGTTGGATCTGTATACCAGTCGCAGCGGCGATGACCGGGAGCACGGCCAGTACTCGATCGACGGTGGCGACACATGGGCCTCTTTCTTCGCCGATCCTGATGAGGTGTGGCTCGGTGGTAGCACGACGACCAACGGTTGGTTGGCGGTATTTGGCGTGCCGCAGAACTTCATTAGCAGCATCATGTTTCGTGCAGCCACGGGTAACGATGCGGCAGGTGTGGGCGACTTCTCGGTTGCTGGCATTCTTACCACTGGAGAAACGCGTATCGGAGAGGTTCCGCTCCCGGGCGCCGTGTGGCTGATGGGCTCAGCGTTAGCGGGTATGGGGCTGTTCCGGCGGCGTAAAGGCCGTAGCTAAACTTTGGCATTGGTTTGGCACTGGATAGTGCCTCGTTCGCCCAACCCCATAAGGACCCCGCTTGATGCGGGGTTTTTTGTGCTGGGTTGAGCTCGACGGTGGGAGCGCGGCCTTGCTGTGAAATCTCGCTGTGAAATTCAGTCAGCGCTACGAGCGTATGCCCATATCCGGTTCGACTAGATCGACACCAATAGCCCAAAGACCAACAATCCCGCCCCGCTGACCAGGGCCGTCTGTCGACGCAGCCTCGGTGCGCTCAAGCCAAGCCACAGACCTGTAAGAATGATGGCCACTATGCCGACCGCAAAAATCTCCTGGAAGATTTTGAACGCTGAGGGTCCGTGACCTTTGTGCAGCTCGATCATCTTGCCTTGAAGGTCAGGTCGTCGTTCGGTGACGTGGATTTGGTCGCCTTTCACTTCTAACAAATAGTGCGTTCTGGAGGTGGGGCGGGTGTAGAGCCGAGAACCCGAGGCACGCACGTAGTCAAAGTCGTAATCACTGATACCGGCCTGCGCCAGAGCTGACAGCACCGCGTCTTTGCTCGGATCGGCGACAAGTGCCTCACCGCCGTCGATCACGCCGACAGGGGTCGTCTCCATGTTGCCCTTGTACCCCAAAAGGTAAAGACCGCCTGACAAGGCGACAAGAATCACGATGGCCGAAAAAAAGGCCGACAGATACATGTGGATATTGATGAGCAAAAAACGACTCATGGCGGGGTCCTGTTTCGGGATAAAGAGGGTGTGTGTGACGGAGCAGTGCCCCGCAAAGTTGAACACTGAGAGCCACTGATCGTCAATTTCGAGAGGGTTGGTACCGGTGGCCGGACTTGAACCGGCACGCTTTTAAAGGCATCGGATTTTGAATCCGACGTGTCTACCAATTCCACCACACCGGCAGTACCTTGGGATCGACCCACGTAATCGGCGACGTAGCACGGCGCTCCGCAGGGCGAGGCGCGGGAGTATAACAATCCGCGCGATTTCGGCAACGTTTAGTTCGCGTTTTCCTCACCGAGGCGTATACTCCCGCGCCACGGGTGCGCGCGAGGTTCGGGTGAAAGAAGCCGGCCAAAGAAAATGTCGTGACGCACAGTCTGAGTATCTTGTGGGGAGAAAAGAAATGGCTCTTAAACTGGTTAAGAAAACCGCGGAATACAAAGTCTACAAGCGTGGCGATGACCGCTACGCGGTGCAAGATGCCGATGGCAAGCCGGTCAACGGCGAAGAGAAGGTCAAGATCTTGCTCGCTGAGGAATTGATCAAGGTCACTGCGCCTGCTGCGCCGGCTGAAGAGCCTGCTGCGGAAGAGGCGGAAGCCGCTGAAGAAGGTGGTGAGGAAGCTGCGGAGGAGTGATCCCCGGCATCTGAACTACTGAGCCGGCCCCGTGCCGGCTTTTTTTTGACTCAACTTTTTCATTCGATATGCCGGACGAAATTGGACACTATCCCCATGCATCGCTCAGATTTTTATTACGACCTTCCCGAAGAATTGATTGCCCAGGAACCTCTCCCGGAGCGCAGCGCTTCGCGATTGCTGCACCTCGACGGGAATACTGGCGCCGTTAATCACGGCCGTTTTACCGATGTACTGGAATTAATTCAGCCGAAAGACCTGCTGGTGTTTAACAACACCCGGGTGATCCCGGCGCGTCTATACGGGGTGAAGCAAACCGGCGGGCGCGTGGAGATCTTGATTGAGCGCCTGCGTGGTGATGGCACGGCGCTGGCACACGTGCGCGCCAGTAAGTCACCCAAGCCCGGTTCTGCGATTAACGTCACACCCGATGCTGATCAGGACATTACCGACTTCGTCATTCGCGTCGATGGTCGTGAGGGTGATTTGTTCCTGTTGTCCGCTGAAACCGGCAGCTTCGCTGAGATTTTGCGCGCTGTGGGTCATATGCCGCTGCCGCCTTACATCCAGCGTGCGGATGCGGCGTCTGACCGTGAGCGCTATCAGACTGTTTATGCGGAGCGCGATGGTGCCGTTGCGGCGCCGACCGCGGGTTTGCACTTCGATGACGCGTTACTGGCTGATCTTAAGGCTCGAGGCGTCGCCATGGCGCAGGTGACCTTGCACGTGGGTGCAGGCACGTTCCAGCCTGTTCGTGCCGAGAACATCGCGGATCACCAAATGCACAGCGAGTGGATTGAAGTGACCCCCGCGGCTTGTGAGGCGGTAGCCGCGTGCCGAGCGCGCGGTGGCCGCGTGATTGCGGTGGGTACGACTGCCGTACGCTCGCTGGAAACCGCCGCTGAGAGCGGTGAGCTGGCGCCCTTTACGGGCGAGAGCGAGCTGTTTCTTTACCCGGGCAAGCCCTTCCATGTGGTGGATGCCATGATCACGAATTTCCACCTCCCGGAGTCCACGCTGATCATGATGATTTCCGCATTTGCAGGCTATGACCACACGATGGCGGCCTATCGGGAGGCGGTGCAGCAGCGTTATCGCTTCTTCAGTTACGGTGACGCGATGTTCGTGACCCGGGCCAGCGCGTCCGCGTGAAACTCAACGTGTTCAGGGGCAAAGCTGGCCACGAAGAAGTAACTGTGGTCATAGCCCTTTTGCAGCCTGAACGTGCCGGCTTGACGGCGTGCTGCCATAGCCTCAGCCAGGGCCTCGGGCTTGAGTAGCTCGATAAACTGATCGTCAGCACCCTGATCCACCAGCACTGGGCCGTCGAAGCCACGCTCGCGCATGAGTAGCGTACTGTCGTGCTCGGCCCACTTCGCTGGGTTCTCTCCCAGATACGCCCGCAGTTGCTTCTGGCCCCACTCGGAGGCGCTTGGATGCGTAATCGGGGCAAAGGCGGACACCGAGGCAAATCGCTCCGGGTGGTGCATGGCGATGGTCAAGGCGCCGTGGCCCCCCATCGAATGGCCCATGATGGACTGCAAGCCCATATCAATCGGGAAGCGGTCACCGATCAGCATCGGCAGCTCCTCGGTGATGTAGTTCCACATGTTGAAATGGGGCGCCCAAGGGGCTTCCGTGGCGTTGACGTAGAAGCCGGCACCTTGACCCAGGTCGTAGCTTTGGTCATCGGCCACGCCTTCGCCACGAGGCGATGTGTCCGGGAACACGATCGCGACACCCTCTTCGGCGGCGACTGCCTGCAGGCCCGCTTTGGTCATGGCGTTCTCGTGGTTGCAGGTCAGGCCGGACAGATACCAGATGACGGGCACGGGGCCGTATTCGGCCTCGGGTGGCAGGTAGAGGCCAAAGGTCATGTCGCATTGGGTGGTGTCAGAAGGATGCGTGACAACGAGTTGTCGTCCTTCGAAACAGCGGACGTCAGAAACAATTTCCATGTGTGTCTCCTCAGTAGACGACGACTGAGCGAATCGACTCACCGTTGTGCATCAGATCAAAGCCCTCGTTGATCTGCTCCAACGACAGCGTGTGCGTGATCATGGGGTCGATTTCGATTTTGCCTTCCATGTACCAGTCGACGATCTTGGGGACGTCGGTACGACCGCGAGCACCACCGAAGGCGGTGCCTCGCCAGGAGCGACCGGTGACCAGTTGGAAGGGGCGCGTGGAGATTTCGGCACCTGCGGGTGCAACACCAATAATGATCGACTCGCCCCAGCCTTTGTGCGCAGATTCCAGCGCAGCACGCATCACCTGCACATTACCCGTGGCGTCGAAAGTGTAATCGGCGCCGCCTTTAGTGAGGTTGACAAGGTAGGGGACGAGATCGCCTTCAATCTCACTGGGGTTTACGAAATCGGTCATCCCAAAGTGTTCAGCCATAGCCTTCTTGTCGGGATTCAGGTCTACACCCACGATCTGGTCCGCCCCTGCCAGGCGCAACCCTTGAATAACGTTGAGGCCAATGCCTCCCAAACCGAACACGATGGCCCGGCTGCCGATCTCGACTTTGGCGGTGTTGATGACTGCACCGATGCCGGTGGTCACGCCACAGCCGATGTAGCACACCTTGTCGAAGGGCGCGTCCTCGCGGATTTTTGCGAGGGCGATTTCCGGGAGTACCGTGTAGTTGGAGAAGGTGGAGCAACCCATGTAGTGCAGGATCGGTGTTCCGTCTTCCATGCTGAATCGTGAGCTGCCATCGGGCATCACACCCCGGCCCTGGGTTTCACGGATCGCCTGGCATAGATTGGTTTTCGGGTGCAGGCAGTACTCGCACTGGCGGCATTCGGGCGTGTAAAGCGGAATGACGTGGTCGCCCGGTTTGAGGGAAGTGACACCGGGGCCCACTTCGACGACAACGCCCGCACCTTCGTGGCCGAGAATGGCAGGGAACGCGCCTTCCGGGTCCGCGCCTGACAGCGTGAAGTCATCCGTATGGCACAATCCCGTGGCTTTTACCTCGACCAACACTTCGCCGTGACGCGGGCCTTCCAGGTTGACGTCCATGATGGTCATCGGTTGGCCCGCAGCGAGTGCGACAGCGGCTTTGGTTTTCATGAGTGACTCCTGCTGGAAATACGAGGCCGCCATTCTAGTAGATGGTGTGTATCAATGCTTGCGCTGAGTGGCCGACGGTGGCGTCTTCGGCGACTAGCCCTCGTGATAACATGACGCATTCCCGAGCGATTGGTACGAGTCCCTTGCAGTTTTCAGTTTCGAGTCGTTGTGGCTTGGCCCGGCGCGGTCAGTTGGTATTCCCTCGCGGCACAGTTGAAACCCCCGCGTTTATGCCGGTGGGTACCTACGGCACCGTCAAGGGCATGCTGCCCAGAGATATTGAGGCCATTGGTGCGCAAATCATCCTCGGCAACACCTTCCATCTCTGGTTGCGCCCGGGCACGGACATCGTGCGTATGCACGGTGATCTTCATGATTTTATGGGGTGGCAAGGCCCGATCCTGACGGACTCGGGTGGCTTCCAGGTTTTCAGCCTCGGCGCTATGCGCAAGGTCAGCGAGGAGGGGGTGCATTTCCGTTCTCCGGTTAACGGCGACAAGGTGTTTCTCGACCCGGAGACGTCGATGCAGATTCAGCGGGATTTGGGCGCTGATATCGTCATGATCTTTGATGAGTGCACGCCTTACCCAGCCACCGAGCGGGAGGCAGCAGAATCAATGCGTTTGTCGCTGCGATGGGCTGAGCGCAGTAAACGCGCCCACGGTGATAACCCGGCCGCGTTGTTTGGCATCGTGCAGGGCGGCATGTATGAGTCCCTGCGTCGCGAGTCGCTGGCTGGGCTGGTGGATATTGGTTTTGACGGTTACGCCATTGGCGGTTTATCGGTGGGCGAGCCGAAAGACGAGATGATGCATGTGCTCGATACCATCGCCGACAGTTTACCGGCCGACCGGCCGCGCTATCTGATGGGTGTGGGCACGCCTGCTGACCTGCTCGAAAGCGTGCGACGCGGCATCGATATGTTTGACTGCGTCATGCCCACTCGAAACGCACGCAATGGCCATTTGTTCACCAGCCATGGTGTGATCAAGATCCGAAACGCGCGCCACAAGACCAGTACCCGACCGTTGGATGAGCGCTGCGATTGCTATACTTGCTCGAACTTCACCCGCGCGTATCTGCACCATCTCGATCGTTGCAACGAGATTCTGGGCTCGCAGTTGTGCACGATCCACAACTTGCGCTTTTACCAGAATCATATGGCGGGCATTCGTAAGGCGATCGTCGACGATAACCTCGATGCGTTCGCCGATAATTTTTATGCCGATCAGGCGACCGATCAGCCCTGAGGAGCGTGGGTCATCATGAGTGAGTCGATTCCTTCACCCTGCATCGCGGTTTGTGCCCTCGATGAAGACGATATCTGTATCGGTTGCTACCGAAGCGGTGATGAAATCACCGACTGGTTCATGGCAAGCGATGATCAGAAGCGTGAGATTCTTCGCAAGTGCGAGCAACGCCGCTTGGCGGCCCAACCGGTGCAGTTGAGCTGAAGCGGTCTCAGGCGGCTTCGAAGGAGTCGCCTTCCCGCCGCCAAATCCTGAGGCGGCTGACGACGTTGCCTTCCATATCCTCGACTTCGAGTAAGTAGCCGGGCAGCCGGACGGAGACCCGCCCCGAGGGGATCACCTCTAACAGTTCCAGTGCAAGACCGCTCAGCGTCTTCGGCCCATCGGTGGGTAGATCCCAGCCTTTTTGCTTGTTGAGATCGCGGATGCTGATCGTTCCCGAGCAAACGGCGCTGCCGTCGGACTGGGAGGCGATCTCCTCCGACTCCTCAGCGAGATTGGACGTGAACTCACCGACGATTTCTTCGAGGATATCCTCAAGCGCCACCAGACCCATGACGTCGCCATACTCGTCCACCACGATCGCCAGGCGCACCTTCTTTTGCTGGAATTGCAGTAGCTGCGTGTTGAGCGGCGTGTTTTCAGGGATAAAGTAGGGCTGGTCGAGTTCTTTCAGCAGTGCCTCGCGGTCGAGCCCGCTGGCAGGTAACACGCGGCTGAGGCTGCGCATATGCAGCACGCCCTGAATATCATTGATATCTTCGCGCCACACCGGCAGCAGTGTATGCGCGCTGGCCTGCAAGCGTTGCAGGATGGTCTCGTCATCGTCATTCAAGTCGATGCCGTAGACTTCGTTGCGCGGCACCATGATGTCATCCACTGTGACTTGCTCAAGGTCAAGGATGTTGACCAGCATGCGTCGGTGCCGTGACGGAATCATGGACCCCGACTCAGTCACGATCGTGCGCAGTTCCTCTTGGGATAACGCCTCGCCGTCGACCGCATCTGGACGGAAGCCCATCAGACGCAAAATCCCATTGGTAATGCTGTTGATCGCCATCACCACTGGCATCAGCATTTTCAGCATGGGCAGCAGCAAGATGCTTGCCGGGAATGCAACGCGCTCCGGGTGCAGTGCCGCGACCGTCTTCGGGGTGATCTCGGCGAAAATAAGAATGATGATCGTCAGGCCGATGGTGGCGATGGCAATACCGGCGTCACCGTACAGCCGAATGGCAACCACTGTGGCGATAGCCGAGGCCAAAATATTGACCAGGTTATTGCCGATCAGTATCAGGCCAATCAGTCGATCGGGTCGCTCCAGCAGTTTGGTAGCCCGGTCGGCGCCTTTATGCCCTTGGGTGCGCAGATGCTTCAACCGGTAACGGTTGAGCGACATCATGCTCGTCTCTGAGCTTGAGAAAAAACCGGAGATGAGGATCAGGCCGGCTAAAGCCAGCAGCAGGAACCCTAACGGAGCCTCGTTCAAGAAGTAGTTTCGCCCGACAAATGTATTACGTGAATGTTGGAGAAAAACCGGGTGCGGTACAAGCACCCGTTGCGGTTGATTTCAGGCGCGTCGATCTAGGGCGTATCTAGGACCAGTTCCAGCATCAGCTTGGAACCAAAGAAGCCCATGGTGACGATGACGAACGCGGTGACGGCGAGCTTGACCGCGGTCGCCATACGCCAGCCGCTGCGCCAATGTCCCATCAGAAGCACGCCGTAGATGACCCAGCCAATCCCCGTCAGTACGGTTTTGTGCACCAAGTGCTGGGCGAAGAGGTTGTCGATAAACACTGCGCCGGCGACGATCGCCAGAGTGAGTAGCATGAATCCCGCACCGACTAGCTCAAAGAACATTTGCTCCGTGAGATCCAGCGGCGGTAGCCAGCGGATGATGCCTCGCGTCTGATGGGCTCGCAGCAGCTTTGCCTGGGCGAGCACCGAGAAGCCTTGCAGGGTCGCCAGGGCAAGTACGGCGAAGGCGGTGAGTGACGCACTCACATGCCACAGCAAACCCACCTCCAGGCCACTCAGCGGCCGCCCGGTGGCGGGCGCGAAGGTGCTGATGAGTACCGACAGTGCGGCCAGCGGGAACACGATAATCGTTAACGTGTGCAGAGGGCGTCGTATCAGCAACAGCAGGCTGACGATCCCCATGGCGAGGAAAATCAGCGACGCGATGCGATAAAAGCCGAGATTGAGCTCGCCAGCTCGTGCCGACAGCACAGCGACCGCCATATGCCCCAGCACTGCAATTAGCCCCAGCCAGGCAATCCCTGAGTTAAATCGGCTCGGATTCTGCTCCAGCCGCATCAACTGTCGCCAGGCTGCTGCCAGATAAACCAGCGCAGCGGCGATAGAAAGGGCAGCGATGCTCAGATCAGGGGTCATAGGTTCGGTTTTCTAGCTCCGGGTTGGGGTAGATCGTCGTCGACCCGTATACTACGCGCTCTTTTGCTATTTGTGTTCGACCGTACGAGGCGGGCAAGTTCAATGTTTGAAGGTTTGAGTCAGCGGCTCTCGACGAGCCTCAAGGCCATGGTCGGCAAATCCAAGCTGACCGAGGACAACATTCGCGACACGCTGCGCGAGGTGCGCATGGCGCTGCTCGAGGCGGATGTTGCCCTCCCGGTCGTCAAAGATTTCACCGATCGGGTGAAGCTCAGGGCCGTCGGCACTGAAGTCACGCAGAGCCTCACGCCGGGTCAGGTATTCCTGAAAATTGTTCAGGATGAATTGCAGTCGGTGATGGGCGAGGCCAACGAGGCGCTCAACCTGGCCACGCAGCCTCCGGCAATCGTGATGGTGGCGGGTCTCCAGGGCGCGGGTAAAACCACATCGGTAGCGAAGCTTGCGCGGTATTTGATCGAGCGGGAAAAGAAGAAGGTGACCGTCGTCTCTGCCGACGTTTACCGCCCGGCGGCGATCAAGCAGTTGGAGACTCTGGCGGGAGAGGTCGGGGCGCGTTTTGAGCACAGTGAGGCCAGTGAACGGCCGGTCGATATCGTCAACCGGGCGCTTGAGAACGCTAAAGTCGCCTTCAGCGATGTGCTGCTGGTGGATACCGCCGGCCGCCTTGCCATTGACGACGCGATGATGGCGGAAATCCGCGATCTGCACGCCGCCGTGAAACCGGTTGAAACGCTGTTTGTTGTCGACGCGATGACCGGCCAAGACGCCGCCAACACCGCGAAGGCCTTCGGTGACGCACTGCCGCTCACCGGTGTTATTCTGACCAAAGTGGACGCCGATACGCGCGGCGGTGCGGCATTATCGGTGCGAGCGATCACCGGCAAACCGATTAAATTCCTCGGTGTTGGTGAAAAAACTGACGCTTTGGATCCGTTCCACCCCGATCGCCTTGCTTCCCGCATCCTCGGCATGGGCGACTTGCTGTCGCTGATTGAGCAGGCCGAGCGTACGGTCGACAAGAAGAAAGCCGAGAAACTTGCCAAGAAGGTGCAAAAGGGCGGCCGCTTCGACCTCGAAGATTTCCGTGATCAGCTCCAGCAAATGCGCAATATGGGTGGCATTACTTCGATGCTCGACAAGCTGCCGGGTATGGGCAACATGGCCCAGATGGCGGAGAAGAACATCGACATGAAGCAATTCGCCCGGATGGAGGCGATGATCAACTCGATGACGCCCAAAGAGCGCCGCAACCCCGACATCATCTCCGGGTCTCGCAAACGCCGGATCACGACCGGCTCCGGCACTCAGGTTCAGGATCTCAACCGCCTGCTGAAGCAGCACAAGCAGATGGCGAAGATGATGAAAAAGATGAAAGGCGGCGGTATGCAGAAGATGATGCGGGGTATGGGCGGTATGATGGGCGGCCCCGGCGGCGGCATGCCCCCAGGTGGCGGATTGCCTCCCGGTTTCCCGCGGCGTTAATCGTTGACAAACAGGGGTTTGCGGGCTTTTCAGCGCCCCATCCTTCCTGTATATTCCGCGTCCTTTAATTTTGCCTCCGGGTCGGCGCCACGCTTGCCCGGACGTTGTTTTTCTGAGGAATCAAAAACATGGTCGTTATTCGTCTGGCTCGCGGTGGCTCCAAGAAGCGCCCCTTTTATCACGTGACCGTCTCTGACCGTCGCAATTCGCGCAATGGTCGATTCATTGAGCGTGTGGGTTTCTTCAACCCGATCGCCCGTGGTCAGGAAGAGCGTCTGCGTATTGATCGTGAAGCGATTGATCGCTGGGTCGCTAAAGGCGCGCAGATGTCGCCTCGTGTCGCGTCGTTGGTGAAAGCGGCAGAAGCTTCTCAGGAAGCTGCCTGATAGCGCTTCACTTCGCTCCGGAGGCGCTCGCATGACTGAGCAGCTCACCGTAGCGGACGTGGTCGGTGTATACGGTATCAAGGGGTGGGTAAAAATCCGCCCGAGAACCGAAGACCCGACGACATTGATGCAGTTTGCCCGGGTCGACGCAGTGCCCGGGCCCAAGATGCGAGGCGTGGAAACGCTGCCAGACATCAAGGTTGAACAGGTGCGGACCCAGGGGCGTAGCGTTGTGGCACGCCTCAGTGGGGTTGAAGATCGCGATCAGGCCGAAAGCCTGCGCGGTTATCGGTTGGTAGCGGCGGCGGATCAGCTGCCGCCGGCCGAGGAAGGAGAGTACTACTGGCGGGACTTGATCGGTTTGTCGGTCTGGTGTCGCGATGACGGCGAGGGTGAGCCGCAGCTCATTGGGCGCGTCAAGCAGCTGCTTGAAACAGGTGCCAACGATGTGTTGGTGGTCGAGCCAACGGAAGAGAGTGTGGATGACCGCGAGCGCTTGTTGCCGTGGCTGCCCGACGAGGTCGTCCGTGAGGTTGATGTCGCAGCGGGCGTGATACACGCCGACTGGTATCTCGATGTCTGAATCTCGGGGAATGTCGTTGGCCGTGGTCACGCTGTTCCCGGAGATGTTCGGCGCACTGACGGACTACGGTGTGACAGGGCGCGCCAGAGACCAGGGTTGCTACGAACTGGCGCTGGTCAACCCGCGTGAGTTTGCCACCGATCGTCACAACACGGTGGATGACCGACCTTACGGGGGCGGGCCGGGCATGGTGATGAAGGCGCCCATTATGGAGGCTGCACTCACCGGCGCCAGGCAGGCGCTGGGAAGCGTTGGTGACAAAGCCCGGGTGATTGCGATGTCACCACAGGGTCAAAGATTGGACGACGCGTTGGTCAGAGAGCTGGCGCGGGCACCGGCACTGGTCATTGTGGCGGGGCGTTATGAAGGCATCGACGAACGGTTTATCGAAACCTTCGTTGATCAGGAAGTTTCCGTCGGTGATTTTGTGGTCAGCGGCGGTGAGCTCCCGGCGATGCTGTTGCTGGATGCTGTCATCAGACAGCTGCCAGGCGCGCTGGGGCACAGTGATTCAGCGGATGAAGACTCATTCGCTGATGGGCTGCTGGATTGCCCGCATTACACCCGGCCTGAAGCGTACCGGGGACAGCAGGTACCGTCGGTCCTGTTGAGCGGTGATCACGGTGCCATTGCACGGTGGCGGCGTCAGCAGTCCTTGAAACGTACGGCAGAGCGTCGACCTGATTTGCTAGCGGGTGTGGCGTTGAGTGAACAAGACAGGGCGCTGCTCGAGGAATGACGAGCGGGCCAGAAATTTGTAACGGGAGAGTGTCATGAGCACGAACAAAATCATCTCGGCCCTTGATGCCGAGCAGATGACTAAAGAAATCCCTGAGTTTGCGCCTGGCGACACTGTCGTGGTTCAAGTTCGGGTGAAAGAGGGTAACCGCGAGCGTCTGCAGGCGTTCGAAGGTGTATGCATCGGCAAGCGTAATCGTGGCGTGAACTCTGCATTCACTCTGCGCAAGATTTCGCACGGTGTAGGCGTTGAGCGTACCTTCCAAACTTACAGCCCGCTGTTGGACAGCATTTCGGTGAAGCGCCGTGGCGATGTCCGCCAAGCCAAGCTTTACTACCTGCGTGAGCTCAGCGGTAAGGCGGCTCGCATCAAGGAAAAGTTGTCTAACTGATCCTGCGAAAAGCCCGGTATTACCGGGCTTTTTTTTGAGCCATGCGTTGTGATGTGCGTCTCAATGCGTATGAGGTGTTTGTCTCAAGGCATTGATTGCCTAAAAAAAGTGGGCTATACAGCATTTAATTAGTACAGCGTGGTGAGGAGGATCTGCCGCGTACCAGCACGACAGCAGTCTCTGCTGGTCGGGAGAACCACAGAAAAATGGGTCAGAGTGCGGTTCGGAATGTGCCATCGGGAACCTGCGAAAGCGGCGGTGGGATTCCTGCGTCCGAACGAGGCTTCACGCTGCTCGAACT
>JAZBOZ010000006.1:0-11133 GCA_036351405.1 Halieaceae bacterium | reverse complement strand
GTCTCCGCATAGTGCTCACCAGAGATCAGGTCGTGCCAATCGTCAGTGGTAATTAGATTGATATCCGACAAAAACAGGTTCTGCGGTGACGAGCTGATATTGTGAATACAAAATATGCTCTGACGCCTATCCATACTCTGCCGCCAGAAGCCAAAAAGTTCAGACCCCAGTTGCAGAGTGAATTGGGTTGCGTTGGGATGAAACGCCTTCTGATGGCGACGAATCTGAATCAAGGTTCGCAAACGCCCGAAGACCTCAGCATGCAATGACGCGGGATCATCCAACTCACCACTCAATGCCTCCAACTGCCACTGGTGTCGATTGATAGAGCGTGGGTGTCCGGTCTGCTGAAACCGCGCGTAATCATTGCGGGTTGCCAGCATGCTGTGAACGTAGAACGCCGGAATTCCCTCGAGCCCCAGCATAATCGTATGGGCACACAGGTAGCGCTCCGTGCCCAGATCATCCTCGCCCGCATCAATCGTGCCGCGCAGCGCATCATACAAGGCGATGTTGATCTCATAGGCTTTACGGTTGCCACCGGGTTGTGCGCGCCACGATATTTGCCCGCCGAACGCCTGCATGGTGTCAATGAAGCCGTCGATTTCCGTGTCCGACAACAAACCTTCGGCAGGGCGCAAACCAATGCCATCGTGGGACGCGATGAAGTTGAAATAGGTAGTGCCGCTCTGTGCCGGTGGCATGCTCATCAGCCACTGACTTAAATAGCGGCTGTTGCCACTGATCAGGGTATAGACCAACAGCGGCGGCAAGGAGAAGTTATAGATCGCGTGCGCTTCGTTGGCGTTACCAAAGTAGGCGAGGTTTTCGCGGTTCGGAATGTTGGTCTCCGTGATGATCACCACCTCGGGCATGGCATGTTCGATCAGCGTTCGCAGCACGCGAATCAGTTCGTGGGTTTGCTCAAGATTGATACTGGGCGTACCTGGCACCTTCCAGAGAAAAGCCACCGCATCCATTCGAAAGACGCGAACACCCTGATCGAGATGTACCCGAATGATTTTGACAAACTCTTCCAACACCTTTGGATTGCGGAAATCGAAGTCCACCTGATCATGACTGAAGGTACACCACACCCACTGCTTGCCATTGACGGTGTCCACTTCCATAAGCAGGGGACTGGTGCGCGGCCTAACCACCTGAGACAAATCGTCATCGGGATGGGCGGTCATGAAGTAATCCCGCCCGGGGTCACGCCCCAATTTGAAATTCTCGAACCACTGGCTCTGGCTGGAGCCGTGGTTGATCACCAGATCCCCCATCAAGCGGTAATCACCGGCTATCGCACTGATGTCCTCCCATTCGCCCAGCGCGCTGTTGACCTGCGTGTAATCGACGACAGCAAAACCATCGTCGGAGGTGTAGGGAAAGAAGGGCAGAATGTGGACCCAGCTGAATAAGCCATCCAGGTGCTCGAGTAAAAATCGATGCAGCGTATGGAGCGGCCGCTCACCCTCAGCGAGGAAGGTATCGCCATAGGTAATCAGCGCAAGATCGGTCTCATCCCAGAGATTTCTGTGGGCCTCCGGGGTCGCGGAGTCCGGGTCCAGTCGCATCGCAGCGATGAGTTGCACCGCCAATTCTGGCAGCGCGTCCGCCGGCAAAATATCCCGATAGATGGTTTCCAGATGATGCAACAATCGCTGAACCAGTTGGGTATGCATCAACGCGTCACCGTCTCACGAAATTCTTCATAGTCAGCTTCGACCGCCGCCTCGAGCCGGGCGAAGATATCGGGCACTGCCGATACCACGCGGTTCCAGCTGGGGGTAAACGGTGTCTCCATCGGTCGCTCGAGAAAAATCGTCCCCGCATCGACAATATTACGGGCGAACATTTCCACCGCTTTCTCTTCCTTGTGGATATCAAAATCGAGACCGTTCATCAGTGCATCGTTGCGATAGGTCTCAACAAAATCCAGTGCGATCCGGAAGTAGGTCGCCTTGAGCGTACGGAAGGTCTCTTTACTGAAGACATGTCCTTGCGTCGCCAGCTTGCGGAAGATCGCTTTGGAGATATCAATCGACATCCGCGATAAACCCGCTCGCTGATCATCGAGCGATAGCTCCTGGTGCTTATGGTCGTAGTTGTCAGCGATATCGACCTGACACAAACGGTTGTTATTGTAATTACGGAAGACCTCGGAAAGCACACCGATCTCGAGGCCCCAATCACTGGGGATGCGTATATCGGACAAAACGTCGCGCCGGAATGCGAACTCTCCCGCCAGGATGTAGCGGAAACTATCCAGATAGTTGAGGTAAGGCGTCTCACCCAGAACGCGTTTGAGGGCGCGAATCAGCGGGGTCACTAACAAACGACAGACTCGGCCATTGATTTTGTTGTTGGCGAGACGCGCGTAATAACCCTTACAAAACTCATAGTTGAAGAGTGGATTAGCCACCGGATAGAGCAGCCTTGCCAGCATGTCGCGGTTGTAGGTGACGATGTCACAATCATGCAAGGCAATCGATTCTGCCTCACCGGTCGCCAATACATAGCCCATGCAGTACCAGACATTTCGCCCTTTACCCGGCTCGCGCGGTGCCAGCCCCAGCGCCTCCAACTCCGCATCGATTGCCCGAAGTCGCGGACCATCGTTCCACAATACCCGATGGTGTTGCGGCAACTCCGAGAAAAACTGAATTGCATGGCGATACTGCGCTTCATCGGCTCGATCGAGGCCAATCACAATTTGCGACAGATACGGAACCTTTGTGAGTTCACTGATGATGTGGGGCAACGCCTCGGTCTGCAGCTCAGAGTAGAGCGAAGGCAGAATCAGGCCCATAGGTCGCCGCCGCGCGAACGACGTGAGCTCGGCCTCTATTTCCTCGGTGGAGCGCGCACTGAGATTGTGCAGCGTTGTGATGATGCCGTTCTGATGAAAATCCGCCATAAGCTGAGCTGGCTACCCCCCTATCGTTGCCAATATCCGTGCGAGGCCCTCTGACCACCCCGCGGGACCTATGGCATCACTGACCAAAACCTGCGCTGTACGATCTAACTCCGGCGGCCGGTGCGACGGTGATCGCACCAACAATGCCCAGTCTGCCGACTCCAGCATAGCAATATCGTTATGGCTATCACCCGCAGCAATACTGACGGGACGCTCGCCCCATCGTTGATGAAAGAAATCCTGCAGCCAGCGCAGCGCACGCCCCTTATCACTCGAGCCAGATACGTGTGCGAAACGCCCTCCCTGCAGAATGACGCCGCCATGATGCTCGATGTAATCGCGGAAGGTGACGCGATCCTCCGGAGCAACCAACCACTGCAGCGGCTCACCGTACTCTCTGGCCGCTGCGCGCGCCGCCATCGGTATCGAGAGACCCGTCGCAGCAGCGATCTCCTCGTCACTCATCTCGGAAAAACCACGGGCGACTTTGCCGCCGTCAGCGTAAGCAGCCTCAACGAGGGCGAGCCATTCCTGACGCGGTGACACCAATTCTTGTACCCAAAACCCATCACGATAGATCAGCGGCTCATCGCCGCCATCGTGCATCGCCTCGGGTATCAGCACCGCTGCACCGTTCTCGACGATAAAAGGCGTGTCCAGGTTCAGCTCTCTACGCAGAGGCAATAATTCAGCTCGCGTCTTACTGGTGCAGGGCACCACCGGAATGCCTGCCTCGCGCAGCTGCGCCAGCATGTCGGCGGCGGCGGCCCAACTGTAAGTGTGGTGGTCGAGCAACGTGCCATCGAGATCGGTAAACACCACTACTTTGGTCACTCAGCCCTCCGATGCGCCGGCAACTGCAGCGACTCAATCTGTCGCTCGTCGTTTAACGCGTAACAAAAGTCCATTCGTTCCGGGAGGACCTCAAGCCCCCACTCGGTCAATCGTTGATAGAACTGCACAAAACGGCCGACCTCAGCCGTGGACATCAGTCCCGCATGACCGGTGCCTCGCAGCGCTTGCAGCTTCTGCTCCTGCTCATTACGCCAGCGGTGAACGCAATCAAAATTGGGCGCTGCCAGCATCACCCACAAATCGACCTCCGCAAACAACGGTTGGTAGTCGCGCGCGAGCGCGTCGTTAACGTAGCGTCGCCAGTCACCGCCGGGGTCCTCCTCTGCTTCCAGCTGATTAATGGGTGTCGTCAGGGCGTTCTCAGGCTGTGGGGGCACGCCAAGACACCAGCCCTCCCAGATCATTACGTCGACGGGTGTCACGACTTGCTCCCAGGCATCGCTTGGCAAACGATCATCCGACGCTTTGTCGAACGCAGGTACCGCGAGCGTCCCCGATGACTGACGCAGTGCAGTCAGCGTCCGTCCCATCAGCGCCACATCGTGAGTCCCGGGCACACCACGAGTGGCCAGCAGTGGATGCACCTTCGCTGCCAGCGCCACCCGCTCGGCGCGCGTCAAATAAAAATCATCAAGGGATCGTGAATGTGCGCTCAAGCCGCAGATTCGTGGCAAGGCCATCTCAAGCAGCGCAGCGAGCGTGCTTTTACCCGAGCCCTGGCTCCCGTTGATAGCGATCAGTATTGGCCTGTCCGCTTCGCGGCGGTGGGAATCGATCGTATTGATCAACGGCAAAAACCATTGCTCAGCCTGATATCGGTAGGCGTCAGGCAGTCGTTGCTGGGCTAAAAATGTTGCCCAGGGCAGTGAATCAAAGGCCGAGTGATCGGGCATTCAAAAGCCGTAGTCAAGATACTCCCGACCACCATACCAAAAAAGGGGAGCCCGCCACGGCTTACAATGCGAGCGCCGCCAGCCAGTACATGAGACCCGCGCCAGCAGCACCGAGCAAAGCGAAAGGCAACTGGGTGATTGCATGATCGTAGGTTCGGCATCCCGCGCCCTGCGCAGAAAGCACGGTGGAGTCCGAATAGAAACAAGCGTGACTGCCAAAACCGCTGGCGGACAACAGTGCGCCGATCACCAACAACCGGTTCACATCGAGCGCCTCAGCGAGCGGCAGCGCGACCGGCATGGCAATCGCAATGACCCCCCAGTTTGACCCAGTGGTATAGCTGACAGCCGACATGGAAATGAAGATCAGCACCGGAAGTAAGGTGGGCGTCATCAATGGCGCCACCACGCTGATCACGTAATCAGTCAGACCAATGCGTGCGTTCGCCTCTACAAACACGAATAGCGCGATCAGCATGGTTAGCACCGGCACCATCGACTTCAAGCCGTCCACGCAGGTATCGAAAAGCTGGCCTGCAGGCATGATGCGCTGCGCCAGATACTGGACCAGCGTCACCAGAATGCCCGCCATGACACCGCGCAAGAGATCGACCTCTGGGAATACGGTCAAACCGAGCAGCGCCAGCATGGGAATAAAGAATGCGCTCATACCGCCTCTTTCGCTGGGCTCTACAGCCAGCGCCGGATCTTCGAAAATACCCAAATCGCCGGTTTGCTCAGCTCTCGCTTCGCAAGCCTTCATGCGGCCCAGCAGCGGGATCACGCCAGTAATCACCAGCGGCACAATGACCACGGCAAGCAGCGGATAAAACATGTAGGGGATGGCCTCGATAAACAACGCGATACCCTCTCCAGATGGCGCCGCGCCGTTCTTTTCGAGAAGGCCCGCGAAGTAAACACCCCAGCTGGAGATCGGGATCAATAAACACATCGGTGCTGCGGTGGAGTCCACCACATAGGCGAGCATTTCCCGGGAGGTCTTGAAACGGTCTGTGACCGCTTTCATCGTGGCACCCACCGTCAGCGAATTGAGATAGTCATCGAGGAAGATGACCAACCCCAAAACCCAGGTAGCAAGCAAGCTGCTCCGCTTGCCGTTGAGGCGATGGGTCAGCCAATGGCCGAAAGCATGGGATCCGCCGCCTTTGACTAGCAAGGCAATAAAACTGCCATACAGCCCGCAAACCAAAACCACCCAAACCGTCACCTCATCCATGACCACACTCATGGTTGCAGCGGCCAGGCTGTCAATGAAGTGCACACCATCCATTAGAAAAAAGGCAAACAGTGCGCCGGCAATGACTGACTCCAATGTGCGATGACTCAAAATCGCCAGCACCAACACCAGAGCCGTGGGTAGCAAACTCACGATGCCGTATTCCATTCATCATCTCCGAACAAGGTGGATCCGCGACCAATGCGGAAGCGCTGACAATACACGACGTACTGGTCCAGAACATAGACGCGCAATTGCTCTACACCCGATACCCCGTGTATGTTTTCCAAGCCCGCCAGGTGGTCGCTGAGGGGCATGTCCACCCAACCACTGACAGGAGCGTTGCGTGAAGCTGCAGCAACTTTTAGCACAAGTCGAACAGTCGGAATCCGGGCCCGAGGTCGCTGCGATTTTTGATTTCGACGGCACCATCATTGCCGGCTACTCGGCGACGGTGTTTCTTCGCGATGAATTGAGCCGCGGTGAACTCTCGCCCGGTGAATTACTCCACATGACGCAGGCCCTCACCAGCTTTGGGTTGGGCAATATGGGCTTTTCCGCGCTGATGGCTGTGCACGCCCAATACATGGCGGGCCGGTCGGAAAAGGAGTACATCGCCAACAGCGAAACGCTCTTCAAAAAATCGATTGCGCGCCTGATTTATCCGGAGACCCGGGCTCTGATCGAGGCACACCAGGCCAAAGGACACAGCGTAGCCATTGTCAGCTCGGCAACGCCTTATCAGGTGGAGGCCGCAGCGCGTGACCTCGGCATCGATGCGGTTTACTGCACCAAGCTCGACGTCAAACGCGGCAAGTTCACGGGCAAAGTCATCACACCAACTGTCTTTGGCGATGGCAAAGTCGACGCAGCACAGGATTTCGCCCGCAAGACCGGGGCAGATCTCGACAACAGCTTTTTCTACAGCGACAGCATCGACGACATTCAACTGCTGGAGTATGTCGGCAAACCCGTCGTGCTCAATGGCCGCAAGCGATTACGCTCAGTCGCGAAAGAGCGACAGTGGCCAATGGCGGATTTCGATAGCCGCGGCAAGATATCGGTGAACCGCTTTTTAAGATCCGTGGCTGCCACAACCAGCGTGGTCACCAGCTTTGCCGCAGGATTGCCGATTTATGCCCTCACAGGCTCCAAGCGCGACTCGCTCAACTTCTCACTGTCGCTGTTTGCCGATACTGCAAGCGCGCTGATCGGGCTCGAACTCGACATCGAAGGTGAGGAGCACTTATGGAGTCATAGACCGGCCGTATTTATGTTCAATCACCAGAGCAAGGTTGATGTGGCCGTCATGGCGAGCCTGGTTCGCCGTGATGTCGTGGGCGTGGGCAAAAAAGAAATCAAAAAGATGCCGCTCATTGGCTCGGTCATGGAAATGGCGGGCACAACGCTTATTGATCGCAGCAACGCCCAAGCGGCGATCGACTCGATGAAGCCTTTGATTCATGCCATGCGCGAGGAAGGCAAGTCCCTGGTCATCTCGCCTGAGGGAACCCGTACGCCCACCCGCAAACTGGCGCCTTTCAAAAAGGGCCCTTTTCATATTGCGATTCAAGCAGGCGTACCCGTCGTGCCGGTAGTGATCTTTAACGCCGGCGACATCGCCCCCAAGGGTGACTTCGTGTTCCGTCGTGGCACAGTGAAAGTACGGGTGCTCCCCCCTGTGGATACCAAGGCGTGGCGGGAAGAGACGATTGAGGAACATGTCGCCGAGGTGAGAGCACAATTTCTCGAGGCCTTGGGCCAGAACGAAGCCCCGGCTGCGCGCAAGACCCGCGCACCAAAGTCAAAGACCAAAGCGAAGGCCAAAACAAAGACAACCGCTAAAACCAAGACCAAGTTGAAGGCGAAGACGGTCTCAGAAAAGAGCACTCGACGGACGCCAGCCAAGCGCACCGCCGCCGGCACCAGTCAGCGAAAGCAAGCGGCGAAAAAAAAGCAGCCAGCGCGATCGGCTAAACGCGTCCCGTCGAAGGTCAAACCCAAATTGAGCCCGGAGCGTTGAACCGTTGAGCAAGCCGGAATCTTTAACCGACAAGCTGTCGGTCTCCCCGTGGCCAGATACGGCCGGACACGTCATCTTTCTCGTGGATGGCAACAATGGTTACGAAGAGCAATTACTCAAGCGGTGGATTAACCAACATCAAGCCGACCAGACGAGCGTCACCATCGTTACGCTGCAGCTGGGCGATCACCGTGGGCCACTCAAAGCAGCACCTTTGGAAAAGGCACTCCAAGCACACCCGGATGCGACCGTAGCCCCAGTCCGAGTGAGCTGGCTGCGACCAAGGACCAGCACACGTAGGCGGCCGAGACTCATCGATTTATTGCGCGGAACCGACCGCAGGCCGCCGAGTCTGTTGGCAGGGAGCCTCGCCAAGCGTGACCCGAGCCGCATTCACCTGATCGCCGGCACACCCGACAGCGCTGAAAATCTGAGGCAGCGTTTCTTCAACAAATACCAACACAATGCAGCGGAGCAACCGGCCGACTTCGCAATCTTTGTCGCAAGGCAGGCAGCCGTGGTGCTCGACATGGGCGAGCGTCAATTACAGGGGGGACGCTACAAAGTACCCCGCTACGTCAGTCAGAGCTTGCGCAAAAATCGCGATTTAAGGACACGACTGAGCGCGATTGCACTCGACCGTGGCGTCGATCGCAGCACCGTCAACAAAGAACTCAATGAGTACCTGAAGGAGATGGTGTCCCACCCGTCGCCCTTCTGGCTGGACGTTTGGGTATGGTTTTGCAGCTTCTGTCTGGGCTTGGCCTACGAACCCCGCATCCGCTATCGGCCCGAAGAGATCGAAGCCATTCGCAGTGCGGTGCGTAATTATCCCTCGGTGTTGTTGTTTACCCACAAAACCTATCTGGACGGTTTCGTGGTGCCAAAAATCATGTTCGACAACGACTTTCCGATGCCGCATTTCTTTGGCGGTGCCAATCTGAAAATTCCGGGGCTGGGGTTTTTGCTACCGCGAGCAGGGGGCATCTTTTTACGCCGCAGCTTCCAGGACAACGAGGTCTATAAAACCACCATGCGGCAGTACATCGCCTATCTGATGGAGAAGCGCTTCCCGCTCACCTGGTCTTTTGAGGGCACGCGTTCACGTTTAGGCAAGTTGATGCCCCCCAAATACGGCCTGCTTAAATACGTACTTGAGGCCACCCACGATAGCGGAGCGCAGAACCTGCACATCATTCCCGTAACGGTGAGCTACGACCTCGTTCGCGATGCCGAAGAATACGCCCGGGAGCAATCGGGGGTGCCCAAAGCCCCTGAATCGCTGCGCTGGCTCATTGGCTATATCCGCAGCCTCGCGCGGCCAATGGGTAAAATCTACGTGGACTTCGGCAAGCCTGTCGTACTGCCTACCGTGCCGCCACCGGATGAAAAACTCGCGCTGGAGAAAATCGCCTTTCAGGTGGCGGTAGAAGCCAACCGGGTGGCGCCGATTACGCTACCCGCGCTCGTTAGCATGAGCCTGCTCGGACGCTATCCCAGAGCACTGACTGCGAATGAAGTCACCGTCGCAGTGAGCGCACTCGTGCACTGGTGCGAGGCGCGACAGTTGCGCCTTTCGCCAGATTTTGACCGGGATTACGCGCGCAATATGCGCAGCCAACTTCAGCTGATGATCGACGAGGGCATCATTAGCCAGTTCGAGGGCGGCACCGAAACGGTCTACGGCATCATCGAAGGGCAGGCCCCAGTCGCGAGCTACTACCGCAACACGATCGTGCATTTTTTCGTCAACAAGGCGATCACCGAGCTGGCACTGCTGGAAGTCTCATCCAGAGACTGTGATGCAGCCGAGTGTGTCGAGGTTTTCTGGTCGGAAGTGGAGGCACTGCGCGACCTCTTTAAATTTGAATTTTTCTACCCGCCCAGCGACGTGTTCCGACTTGAGATCGAAGCCGAACTCTCTGACGCAGCACAGGATTGGCAGGCCATACTGGAAAGCGGGCCCGCGGGTGCTCGGCAGCTGCTGGAGCAACTCATGCCCCACGTGGCACATATGACACTGCAAATGTTCGCTGAGGCCTATAGCGTCGCCGCAGACGTCATGGTGATGCGCCCGGATGTCCTCGATAAACAGGACGAATTCGTCGAACTTTGCATGCGTTATGGAAAGCAGGCGTATCTGCAAGGTCGGGTCAGCAGTGACGCCTCGGTGGGCTTGCTCTTGTTCAAAAACGCATGGAAGCTATTCAGCTCACGCGAGTTGATCAGGGAATCGCTGCCCGACTTTGAGTCACAGCGCATCGCCCAGGCCAACAATCTCAGCCGGCTGGTGAGACGCATTGAGTATAGCCGTGCTTCAAGCATTGCCAGCAGTGGAGCGGAAACAATGAGGGATGCAGCACGTGGCGCGCTATAAAATCGGAGTTATTGGCGGCGGCTCTTGGGGTACGACGGTCGCCTCGCTGGTTAGCCGAAATGCCGACACCGTGTTGTGGGCGCGAGATTCGGCAACCGTAGAGGACGTCAATCAAAACCACCGCAACAGCCGTTATCTGGGTGATGCGCCCCTCAATCCCAAGTTACGTGCCACGCATACGCTCAAAGAAGCCGTGAGCGACGTTGACGTGGTGATCATGGGCGTTCCTTCCAACGCTTTTCGCTCGGTCCTTGAGCAAATTGTTGACGACATCCCCGAAGGCGCCCCGATTATCAGTCTGACCAAAGGTCTGGAGCGCGGAAGCCGGCTGCGAATGACCGAGATCATTCACGAGGTAATCCCGGGCAACCCCGCAGGTGTACTTACCGGCCCCAACCTCGCTCGGGAGATTATCGCGGGTCAGGCAGCGGCCAGCGTGCTGGCGCTTGATGACACTGCACCCATCAGCTGGTTGCAGCCGCTTCTCAACGTCGGATTGTTTCGGGTTTACAGCAATACCGACTATGTCGGCTGCGAGCTCGGCGGCGTGCTCAAAAACATCATTGCGATTGCGGTGGGCATGGGCGATGGTCTCGGCGCCGGTGACAACACCCGAGCGGCACTGATTACTCGCGGCTTGGCGGAAATGACGCGTTTGGGAACGGCGCTAGGCGGACAACCGGAAACCTTTGCCGGTCTCGCGGGTATGGGCGACATGATCGCCACCTGCACCAGCCCCCAGAGTCGCAACCGGCATGTCGGCATTGAACTCGCCAAAGGCCGCACCATCGAAGACATCATTGAGAGCATGCACATGCTCGCGGAAGG
>JAZBOZ010000005.1:0-7953 GCA_036351405.1 Halieaceae bacterium | reverse complement strand
TCGGGGATCGATACCTGGAAATCCGACAGCACTTCGAGCAGCAGCGATTCGAACTCGAAGTCGGCTTTGTCGATTTCATCGATCAACAGCACCGCGCCGTCGGGTTCTTCCATCGCCTTGAGCAGCGGTCTGGGCTCGAGAAATTCCTTGGCGTAGAACACGTCACTGAGACTGTGCAGCTTGTGCATCGAGTCGCGCAGCCCCTGGGCGCCGTCGAGCACCTCGCTCAGCTGCTCCTTCAGTACCTGCGTGTAGAGCAATTGTTTGCCGTACTTCCACTCGTACAAGGCCTTGGATTCGTCGAGGCCCTCGTAACATTGCAGTCGCACCAGCGATCGGTTGATCACGCTCGCGCAGGTCTTGGCCAGTTCGGTCTTGCCTACACCCGGAGGTCCCTCGACCAGAATGGGCTTGTTCATAGCGGCCGCGAGATAGACTACGGTCGCAATCCGCGGCGTGCAGATATAACCGGCGGCCTCAAACTGCGCAGTAATCTGCTCGACCGATCCCAGCTCGGGGTACAAGGTTGTCGACAAGGGAACTCCTCGCGCAGCGATGGCCTCAGCCACCGGATGCGTTCATGAATCGCAAGATTTGTGGTTCGTCAGGGCGGTCGAAGACATGGCGCTCGGGCTTGTAAGTCAGCGCATCGCGAATAGCGCCGGTCAGCGCCTTATCATCCAGCCCTGCCCGCATCAAGTCGCGCAGGCTGATCGAATCCTCGTTACCCAAACATAAGAGCAAGCGGCCTTCTGCAGTGATCCGCAGGCGATTACAGCTCGAACAAAAATTATTGCTGTGGGGCGAAATCAATCCCACCCGGGTCTGGGTGCCTGCGATCGTGTGATATCGGGCCGGGCCGCTGTGTTGTTGCGCGTCAGCTGCCGTGAGCGAGTACTTGGCAGCGATGGTGTTGAGAACCTCATCTGAGGTCACCAACTCCAGGGATTTACCCGCGGCGTTGACCTGCCCCAGCGGCATTTCTTCAATAAACGCGATATCGACACCGCGTTCGATGGCGAACTCGGTGAGCGGCAGGATTTGGTCTTCATTGTGTCCGCGCAGCACGACGGCATTGAGCCTGAGGCGAGGGAAACCGGCCGCGACAGCCGCATCGATCCCGGCGATCACCTTATCCAAATCGCCCGTGCGAGTGATCCGGCGGAAGGCCTCAGGCTCGAGCGTGTCGAGACTGATGTTCATGCTGGTGACGCCACCCGCTTTGAGCGGCTCGGCGAGGCGTGTCAGCTGGCTACCATTGGTGGTCAGAGCCAGCTCTTTGAGCCCCGGGAGTTGGCCAAGGTTGGCGATCAGCTGATCCACACTGTGCCTGACCAGAGGTTCGCCGCCCGTGACACGGATTTTGCGGACGCCAAGACCCACGAAAATACGTGCGACCCGCTCGATTTCCTCGAGCGACAGCACCTGCTTGCGCGGCAGGAAAGTCATCTCCTCTGCCATGCAGTAGGTGCAGCGGAAGTCGCAACGATCGGTTACCGAAATCCGCAAATAGCTGATTTCGCGACCAAAGCTGTCAATAAGGGGCTGGGGTTGCAATGCTGTCATGGCGCGAGTTTACACAAGTCAGAACTTTGGCGAGCATGCGCGGTGAATATTCAGGAGTGATTCCATGGATCCCAGAACCAGCGCGCTGCCCGGACTGCTGTTTGCCCTTTTGGTATGGGGGCTGCTCACGGGTTATGGCTACCCGGCGCCGCTGGCGATCACGGCAGGTGTCACTGCGCTATGTATCGGTTGGTGGATTTTCGAACCTATTCCGATTCCTGTCACCTCCCTGGTACCACTCGCTTTGATGCCGTTGTTTGGGGTGCTGACACCCTCAGAAACGGCGGAAGCGTACGGTTCGCCGCTCATCTTACTGCTGCTGGGTGGATTCCTGCTGTCACGAGGCATGGAGTCGAGTGGTGCGCACCGGCGGCTGGCTCTCGCAGTGGTGAATCTGGTGGGTGGACACAGCCCCCGACGCTTGGTGCTCGGTTTCATGGTCACCGGGGCGTTGCTCAGCATGTGGATTTCCAACACGGCGACGGTGTTGATGCTGCTGCCTGTGGCACTGGCGGTCTTGTCGGGCATTGGGCAGCGTGAGCTGCTCGCGCCGCCGCTGCTGTTGGGTTTGGCGTGGGCCTGCAGCATTGGGGGTATTGGCACGCCGATTGGCACGCCACCTAACCTGCTGTTCATGCAGGTCTACGCAGAAACCACCGGTTGGGAGCTGGGTTTCACCCAGTGGATGGCATGGGCGGTGCCAGTGGTGGTGATTATGGTGCCCCTGGCTTGGTGGTGGCTGACCCGCTCAGTACCGAATGCGCTACCGATCGAGCTGCCACCCGTAGGTCCCTGGCGCAGTGCCGAGAAGCGGGTGCTGATGGTGTTCGCTTTCACCGCTCTGGCTTGGATGACGCGGGCAGAACCTTTCGGTGGCTGGCGCGAGTGGCTGTCCGTGCCTACCGCTAACGATGCTTCGGTGGCGCTGTTGGCGGTCGCTGTGTTGTTCACGCTGCGCGATAACCGCGGCGAGCGGCTGATTACCTGGCAGCAGGCCTCCGAAATTCCCTGGGGTGTATTGTTGCTGTTTGGCGGAGGTATCTGCATCGCCAAGGCGTTTGTCGCCTCGGGCCTCAGTGATTTGGCCGGCCAAGCGGTATTGGCGGCCACTGAATTGCCGCGTTATGCGCTGCTATTGCTTGTTTGCTTGTTCGTGACTTTTCTGACGGAGGCGACGTCGAATACGGCAACCACGGCGCTGCTGATGCCGATTCTGGCAGCGGCTGCGGTGGCTGGCGGGATTGAACCTGCGCTGTTGATGGCGCCGGCAGCGATGAGCGCGAGCTGTGCGTTCATGCTGCCGGTGGCAACAGCCCCCAATGCGGTGATTTTCGGGAGTGGTCAGGTACCCATCCAGCGCATGGCCCGCGAGGGACTTGCCGTCAATCTCGCGGGCGCATTGGTCATTGCGACCCTGGGCTATCTGCTTTTACCCGCCTAAATAGAGCTGCTTAGCGGGAGGGGGCGTCTGATCCCTTGCTCAGAGCAGACCCATCATGGTTTCTGCGCTGCTGACATCAACGCCGGGGCCTTCTTCGATGTTGAGGTGCTCGACGACGCCATCGTTGACGATCATGGCGTAGCGTTGGCTGCGCACGCCCATGCCAAAGCCGCGCCCGTCGAGTTCGAGTCCGAGTGCCTGGGTGTAATCACCGTTGCCGTCGGCCAGCATCAGGATGGCTTCCGCATTCTGGCTGTCACCCCAGGCGCCCATGACAAAAGCGTCATTCACCGAGAGGCAGGCGATGGTATCAACGCCCTTGGCTTTGATGGCGTCGGCGTTAACCACATAGCCTGGCAGGTGGGTCATTGAGCAGCCGGGCGTGAAAGCACCGGGTACGGCGAACAGCAGGACCTTCTTGCCGGCGAATAATGCCTCGGTGGTGACGGGCTGCGGGCCGTTATCGCCCATGGTCATCAGGGTGCCCTCAGGCAGCTTATCGCCAACGGTAATCGTCATGGTGTTGTCCTCTTTGGTTTTGGGGGGGTTACTCGTCTTGGGCGAGCAGCATGCGATGGTACAGCGACTCGCACTCGTCATAGAACACCGCTGCCTCGTTACCCAGATAGGGTGCGCAAACGGACAGGGCTTGCAGTACACCGCCGTGGATCGTGCCCAGGGGGTCGGGTGATCGGCGCTGCATCCGATCGTAGCTCAGCCAATAGGTCAGGGTGAGTGTCATTGACTCAGCGATCTGGGCCGAGCGCCCGGGCTCTGCTTCCAGCTCCTCGGTCAACAGCGACGCCGTCAGTGCGGTACAAGCGGCGCGGAGCAGCGCAATCAATCGGGGGACACCGCGCTGGATGGCCTCAAAGCGGTGCATCAGATCGTCGAGGTTGTAGTAGATGAAGCGGTGCTCGTACATCTCCTCAATAACCACCGTCAGATACAGCCAGGCGCGTTCGATGCGGCCCGCTACACTGCCATCCGGGCCATCGAATACACCCCGGTCGTGCATCGGTGCGCTCAAGGTCCCGGCCAGCGCCCGCTGATGCTGTTGCCAGAGTGCGGCGATGATGTCGTCCTTGCCTTTGAAGTGGTAATACAAATTGCCCGGGCTGATATCCAATTCCAGCGCGACATCGGCGGCCGTCACGTTGCGCTCGCCCTGTTCGTTGAACAGGGTAAGGCTGGTTTTCAGGATGCGGTCGGCGGTTTTCATGGGGCCACGGTCATCATTGACTGATGGCCAGCTTAACCGACGTTCATCGTGGTGGTAACCACAGCCGGTGTCAGCCCCGGGTGAGACGCTACGCTGTTTGTCGGGACATAAAAAAGGGCGCCGAGGCGCCCAAAGAATCGACGGACCGAGCGGTCAGATCGATTTAGAAAGCTTCTCGCGCAGTGCTTCAAAGCGCGCTTTGGCCTTGTTCATCTGCTCTTCGAGCATCTTGCGATCAGTGATGGCATCGAGTTCGAGCTCGTCGAAAGCTTTGATGGCTTCCCGCTCAACCACTTCGCCGCGCTTGACCAGTGATACGTAGATCGCTTCCGCCTTGCTGCGACGCTCGTTGAGCTGGGTTTGGGCGTCGTCGACCTGCTTCTGCAGGGCTTCGAACTGCTCGATCATTTGATCGTAGGCTTTGCCATAAACACCAAGGCCAGCACGGAATGCGTTGCGGCCAGTTTCAACTGCGCGTGCTTTGAAGTCCTGGCTGGTCTTGGCTGTCTTGCGTGCAGCGGTCTTGCGCTTGGCAGTCGTCTTCTTCGCTGCCGCTTTTTTGGCAGGCGTCTTCCGCTTCGCGGGTGCCTTCTTCACAGAGGCTTTCTTGGCAGCCGCTTTCTTCTTGGCGGGCGCCTTTTTCGCGGCTGCTTTGCGCTTCGGTGCAGCTTTAGCGGTGCCGGTGTTTTCTACAGTGTTGTCGTCCATGGTTTGTCTCCTCTGTCGAACCGGTTGGGTTCGTAATTGATGGGGACATTGTTGCGGCAAAAATTAGAATCCACACTCTAGCCTGCTGCGTAATTTTCCACGTCCAGAGGCATTCGACCTTTTGTTTGCTGGTTAGAATGCGTTGCCGATAATCCCACCCACTCCCGGAGGAACCGTGAGCAGTCACTCGTCTCGTGTCACCCCAGCCCCATCTGGGCGCCGTTTTTCTATTCGACAGTTTGCCCTCGCGGCACTGGTGACATTGGTCGGTCTGTTTGCGGCTTGGGGGTTGCTGACGGGAAAACCCGAGCCTCAGCCTGAGCCGCGTGAAGCCGCGCGGCGCCCGATTGTCTCGGTAGTCGAAGCCGTGCCCGAGAGTCGCGCGCTACCTGTGCAAACACAGGGAACGGTCGAGCCTTTGATGCGCATTGCGCTGGTCGCGCAAGTCGGTGGCATCGTTGAGTCTGTGAGCGCGGATTTCAATGAAGGGGGATTTTTCGAGGCGGGGGAGCCCTTACTGCAAATCGAGAAAGACGATTATGAGTTTGCTATCGCCCGTGCACGGTCAGCAGTGGCTGCAGCGGAACAGCGTCTGGCCGAGGAGCGTGGACGCGCCCGTCAGGCGAAGCGGGAGTGGCGCGATCTCGGTACTAACGAGGCCAATGATCTGTTCCTGCGCAAGCCGCAGATCAAAGCGGCTGAATCGTCTCTGGCCGCCGCCCAGGCGGATCTGGCCGCTGCAGAGTTGGCACTCAAGCGCACCACTGTCGTTGCACCTTTCTCCGGTCGAGTCGAGCGGCAGCGGGTTAACCTGGGACAGTATGTGGCCCCGGGTGCGCTTCTTGCCGATATCTATGCCACCGATGTGATGGAAGTGCGTTTGCCACTGACCGACAGTCAACTGTCACTCCTGGATCTTCCTCTGCTGCGGGCTGATACCGCGGCGCCCGCAGTTACGCTGACCTCTCGCTTCGGTGGGCGAGAGTGGCAATGGCAGGGCCGGATCCGCCGTACCGAGGCGGAGATTGATCGCGCGAATCGTGTGGTCTACGCCATTGCTGAAGTCGATGATCCTTTTGCACAAAGCGCTCCTGGCCAACCGCCACTGTCGCCGGGCATGTTTGTCCGCGCTGAAATCGCAGGCCGCGCGCTGCCGGCAGTGACCACGCTCCCGGCTACGGCACTGCGCAGCGACGATACGGTGCTGGTGGTCTCCGAAGGGGGCGTATTAGAACGACTGCCGGTGGAAGTGCAGCTGCGGCGGGGTACATCCGCTTGGGTGTCCGGGCTGGTAGCCGGCCAGCGGGTGGTGGCGCGCCAGTCGAGCAGCTTGATCGCAGGTGCGCTAGTCGACGTCGCTGTCGAGGGGGAGGCCTGATATGACACGCGGTCCACTACATTGGTTTATTCATAACCCGATTGCCGCCAACCTACTGATGATTCTGCTGATCCTAGGCGGCGTCACCAGTATCCCCGGATTGGACAAACAATTCTTTCCCCAGGCGGAAATCAACCAAGTCAGCATCACCATGCCTTTTCCCGGCGCTGGCCCGCGTGAGGTTGAGGAGCAGATCTGCGTACGTATCGAGGAGGCGATTCATGATCTGAGTGGCATTGATGAGATTCGTTCGACGGCCCGTGAAGGTAGTGGCCAAGTGATGGTTGAGGCGATCGCCGACTACCCCATGCAGCGCCTGACCAACGACATTAAAACCCGGGTCGATGCCATTAATACCTTCCCTGCGGATGCCGAGCGCCCGGTGGTCACCGAGCTGACCTACAAACATATGATGGGCGTGGTGCACGTCGCGGGCGATATCGATCCTCGCGAGCTCAAGGAGCTGGGTGAGCGGTTGCGTGACGATCTGGCGCGGCAACCCTGGATTTCACTGGTGGAATTGCGCACGGCCAAGCCTTACGAGGTATCGGTTGAAGTCTCTGAGTTGGACCTGCGCCGCTACGGGCTGACCTTCGAGCAGGTAGTATCGGCGATTCGCGGCGCCTCACTCAATTTGCCCGCGGGTGCGATCAAGAGCGCAGGCGGTGATATCCGCGTCCAGACTCGGGGTCAGGCCTATGAGCGGGATGAATTCGAGCGGATTGTGGTCTCCACCACAGCCGATGGCACACAGATTCATGTCGGCGATGTCGCGAGCGTGGTGGACGGTTTTGAAGATGTGGACGTCGATAACTTATTCAATGGCCGGCCGGCGCTCGGTCTGTACGCCTATGTCACTTCCGACCCTGATGTCTTGCAGAGCAGCAAAATCATTCGCCAGTGGGTGGAAGAGAAATCTGCAGAGCTACCCCCTAATGTCGAGCTGACATTCTGGCGGGATACCGCCAAGCCGTTCCGCGATCGCGTCAGGACGTTGCTTGAGAATGGCATCGGCGGTTTGATTCTGGTGTCGCTGGTGCTGGTGCTGTTTCTTCGGCCCAAACTGGCTCTGTGGGTGACATCGGGTATCGCGGTCGCTTTTCTCGGCACGTTCTTTCTACTGCCCTATACCGGCATCAGCCTCAATATGATTTCCCTCTTTGCCTTTTTGCTGGTGCTCGGAATTGTGGTGGACGACGCCATCATCGTCGGCGAGGCGGTGCACTCCGCGCAGAGTCGCGGTGAGACGGGAGAGGCCGGCGCTTTGGCCGGTGTGCGCAGTGTCTTTAAGCCTGTCCTGTTTGCCGTGATCAGCACCATGGTGTTTTTTGTGCCCATGTTGATGCTGCCGGGGGATTGGGCGGTGGCCGCGCGCTCGATTCCTACGGTGGTGCTGCTTGCACTCACGTTCTCACTCATTGAGTGCTTGTTGATATTGCCGGCACACCTGGCGCATATGGGGCCCGAGAAGCCCGCACGCAGCGCGTTTATGCGTCGTGTCGAGCGTCTGCGGCATGGCTGCGCAGACTGGCTGGTCAACATCGCTCGTTATCGTTTCAGGCCGTTCCTCGCCTTCGCGCTGCGGCATCATTTGATGGTCGGCGGCGTCTTCTTGGTGGCCTTCGCCGTCAGTATCGC
>JAZBOZ010000004.1:0-20891 GCA_036351405.1 Halieaceae bacterium | reverse complement strand
TGGTCATCGCGAGCGAGCAAGCGCAGCTGTTGCATCAGCTTGATGGGTGGTTGGCACTGTTGCTACCCGTCAGCTTTTTGTTGGTCACGATCTTCGTCGGTTGGCGAATGCCGCGTCCTCTGGTACGTGGCGAGCTGTACCGCGCGCCGCGCTGGTTATTTTTTGTGTGGTGGGTGCTGCTACGCTGGGTGGTGCCACCGCTTTGTGTGGCGTTATTGCTGTGGCAGCTTCGGGGCTTCGCTGGTTTACAATAGCGCCCATGACCACCATCGATCGCAGTGCACTTCTCACCCATGATGCCGAACACCTGTTTGCTTTGGTGGCAGATATCGAGCGTTATCCGGACTTTCTCGACGGGTGTGTCGGGGCTGAAATCATTGCACGGGAAGCGAACACGGTCACCGCGCGCCTTAAATTGGCGCGGGCTGGGTTGACCCACAGCTTCGTGACGCGTAACACGCTGCACGCGCCGGAATCTATGCAGCTGGAGCTGGTGGATGGGCCCTTCGAGCGTTTTCAAGGATGCTGGAAATTCAAGGCGCTAGCGCCCGATGCTTGCAAAGTGACTCTCCAGCTCGATTTCAAGCTGCGCAGCGGCCTCGTGAATGCGGCTGCGGGCAAGCTCTTCGATCGCGTGGCATTGGACATGGTGGACGCTGTAGTGCGGCGAGCGGACGCACTGAAGGCGGCCTCTTGAGCGAATCTACTATTACCGTTGAGGTTGCTTACGCGCTGCCCGATCGGCAGGAGATCGTGCGCCTGGCAGTGCCCGAGGGGACCACAGCGTTAGAGGCTGCAGAGCGCTCCGGTATTGCCGAATTGTTTGACGATTTGCAGCTCAATCAAAACACCCGCCTCGGCGTTTTTGGTGGGGAAGTGGCGCAAACTCGGGTGCTTTCAGATGGCGAGCGCGTAGAAATCTATCGCTCGTTGATCGCTGACCCCAAAGAGGCCCGCCGTGCCCGGGCCCAGCGCGCCCGGGAGTCGCACTAGGGGGCTTATTTACCCTCGGATGGCGTCTCTTCGCTCTCAACGCCAGCGGTCCCGCCTGCCCACTCGGGCCGGATTTCTCCCTGTACGTCTACCAGCTCGTCGCCGTCAAATATCACACTGACATTGTTCTCACGGATCGTGTCGTTGCCATTGCGTAGGGTATAGCGGTAGTCCCAGCGCTCTGCGTGGAAAGTGTCCTCTATCAGAGGTGTTCCCATAATGAATCGGACCTGACGGCGACTCATGCCGCGTTTCAGCTGGGCCACCATATCTTCTGTGACGATGTTCCCCTGCTCCACATTAATGCGGTAGACACCGGGGAAGCCAAAATTGCCCCCGCAGCCTGCGGCAAATACAGGCGCTAGCATGATGATCAGAATGCGAAATTGTTTAAAAGACAAGGTTAACTACCATGGGTTGAACTTGGCTGGCATCATACGCGCAATTATCACGTTTCGAGAACTTTCCTATGCCGAACCAGAATGCAGAACTTAAGCGTGCCGGACTGAAGGTCACGTTGCCGCGACTGAAAATCCTGCAAATGCTGGAGTCGACTTCCAGTACATCTGAGCATCTGAGCGCAGAAGATGTTTACCAGCGTCTGCGCGATGCCGGTGAGGACGTAGGCCTCGCGACAGTTTATCGTGTGTTAACCCAGTTCGAGACCGCCGGATTGGTCGTGCGACATAACTTCGAGACCGGTCACTCGGTGTTTGAGCTGGCGCCGGAAGATCACCATGACCATATGGTCGATGTCGAAAGCAATGATGTGATCGAGTTTTTCGACGAAGAGATCGAGAAGCGTCAGCATGCCATCGCCGAGGCTCATGGCTACGAGATTATCGATCACTCGCTGGTGCTTTACGTCCGCAAAAAATCTTGAGTTCGGGCTTTACGCGCTTTCCAGCATTTCCCGAGCGTGCGAGCGGGTATTTTCAGTGATTTTCACGCCGCCCAGCATCCGCGCCACTTCCTCGATGCGGGCATCGTGGTCAAGCTGAGACAAACCTGCGACCACCCGGGTTTTATCCCCCGTTTTCTGGACTTGTAGGTGGTGTTGTCCTTTGGCGGCAACCTGCGGCAAATGGGTGACACAAATGACCTGCACCCGGGACGCCAGTTCCCGCAACAGCGAGCCCACGATCTCTGCCACACCACCGCCAATACCCACATCTACTTCGTCGAACACCATGGTCGGCGATGTGGCCACCTCAGCCGCCGCGACTTGCAACGCGAGGCTGATTCTTGACAGCTCTCCGCCCGAGGCCACTTTGGCTAGCGGCCCGGGCTCGGCACCCGGGTTGGTGCTAATAAGGTAGGCGACCTTCTCGGCGCCGTGTGGCTCCGGCGTGCCGGCCTCGTTGGGCTGCAATGCAATCTCCAGCGTGCAGCGCTCCATCGCCAGCTGCGCCAGCAGATCCATAGTGCGTGCAGCCAGCTTTTTTGCCCCTTTAACGCGGAGTTTGGTGAGCTTGGCGGCAGCTTTTTCCCACGCTGTCTGCGCGGCAGAAATCTCTTGGGCCAGCGCTTCAAGTTTGGCATCGCCACCCTCAAGTGCCTCGAGCTCTTGCTGCAGCGTCAGGAGGTGGGTGGGGAGCTGCTCGGGTTGCACACGATGCTTACGCGCCAAGTCATAGATTGTGCTCAAACGCTGCTCAATCTCGCCCAGGCGATGCGGGTCCAGATCGACCGAATCGGCGTAATGGCTCAACTCACTGCGCGCTTCTTCGAGTTGAATCTCGACGCTGGCAAACAGCTCGCGAGCATTGCGCATGGCTTTTTCGCTGTGTCGCTCATCGGCGATATCTGACCGCAACGACCGCAGTTGTTCGCTTTGTTGCTCGCAAGCCGCTGCCATTCGCGATGCGCTTTCAATGATGAAACTGGCATTGCTCAGGGTCTTCTGCTCGGCCTCGAGGCGAGCGACCTCATCTTCTCCAACGGCCAGCTGCTCCAGCTCCTCGACTTGGTAGGCCAGCAGATCTCGTCGCGCGCGATCATTTTCGTCCTGATTGCTGAGCTGGGCGTAGGTTTCGCTGAGCGAACGCCAGCGCAGCGCGGCCTCGTAAACTTCGTGAGCAAGCTTTTCTGTGCTGGAGTAGGCGTCTAGCAACGTGCGCTGAACCGCGGATCGCAGCAATGATTGATGCGCGTGTTGGCTGTGGATATCAACCAGCAATGCGCCTAATTCTGCGCAGTCGGTCAGCGGTGAGGGGCTGCCATTGATGAATGCGCGGCTGCGGCCATCAGCGCCAATCGTTCGCCGGAGGATGCAAACGTCATCACTATCGAGCTCCCGCTGCTTCAGCCAAGCTTGTGCGGCCGGCAGGGCGCTGACGTCGAATTCTGCGCTGATTTCGGCGCGATTTGCGCCGGGTTGTACCGCTTTAGAATCGGCACGATCACCAAGGCAAAGACCCAGTGCGTCGAGCATGATCGACTTGCCAGCGCCTGTCTCGCCGGTGATGACGGTCATGCCGCCACGCAGGTCAAGCTCAAGTCGGTCAACAATGGCATAGTGAAAAATGGCGAGATGTTTGAGCATGGTGTCCGGCTCCGGTTTCCTCCATTTATAGACTATCGCGCGTCACCGCGGAATGGCCTGAGCGTCCATCAACGGACTTTGTCGGTCGCTATCGCTGTGCTAAAACGAAACCAATGAAAACAGGAAACTGTCATGACTGTGGATGAACTGCCGCCTCGAGCGTCCGCATTGCTTAAGACGCTGGTGCAGATGCACATTCGTGACGGGCAGCCGGTCGGCTCCAAGTCGCTTCATTCTGAAAGCGGCCTAACGGTTAGCCCTGCAACGATCCGCAATATCATGTCAGATCTCGAGGAGCGCGGTTTTTTGGCCTCACCGCACACCTCTGCAGGCCGCATTCCGACGGCCCAGGGTTACCGGTTTTTCGTGGACGCGCTGTTGCAGGTGCAGCCCTTGGCTGGCCAGGCGATTCAGAGCTTGCGGGAGGAACTGAATCCCAATAGACCCGCCTCCGAGCTGGTGCAGGCCGCCTCTAACATACTCGCACGCGTTACCTCCCAGGCTGGCATTGTCACGGTGCCCAAACCGAGTGCGATTCAGCTGCGGCAAATCGAGTTTCTGCCTTTGGCAGACAACCGGGTTTTGGTCATTCTCGTGGTGAATGAGCGCGAGGTGCAGAATCGCATTATCGAAATACCCCGGCCGATGAGCGAGAGGGAACTGAGGGCTGCTGCGGATCTGCTGAATCAGCGCTATGCGGGCCGAGATTTGGCGGAGCTCAAGACGCGCCTGGTGGAAGAAATGGCAGAGGCGCGGTCTCGCATTGACCACTACATGGCTTCTGCCTTGGAGCTCGCTTCCTCGGCCTTGGCGGACGATGACGAGCGAGACGATCCTTACGTGGTTGCGGGAGAAGGGCATCTCCTCGAGCAGACCGCCGCCGAGGACATCGATAAGCTCCGTGAATTGTTTGATGCCTTTGAGCGGAAGCGAGACCTCTTGGATTTGCTGGAGCGCTGCTCTCGAGCCGACGGCGTGCAAATCTTTATCGGTGAGGAGGCAGGCTACGAGGTATTCGGTGATTTCTCCGTGATTACCGCACCCTATGGTCGCGGTACGCAGCCCCTGGGTGTCTTGGGTGTCATCGGACCAACCCGCATGGCATACGAGCGCGTCATTCCGATGGTCGATGTCACCGCGCGAATGCTCAGCGCTGCGCTCTCCCACTAAGCTGGTTGGCAAAATTTTCGATTCTTTGGCGCGGCATGCTTGAATTCAGCGGCGAGTGCCCCAATACCCCGCGGATACGAACTTTGATTGCCTGACGGCGCCGTCTCCGGTGGCTCAGCAGGCGGTATAACGCAGGGGAAACACATGTCTGAAGAAAAGCCCGAGAACGTGGAGCAAGCTGCCGTAGAGGCGTCGGCGGAAGCGCCTGATGTCGGCGCCGACGGGGTTGAAGAGGCAACCTTGGAGGAGACAATCGAGGCGCTGCAGGCTGATCTCGCTGAGGCGCGGGAATCAGCGCTTCGTGCGCAAGCTGATGCCATCAACGTCCAGCGACGTGCAGAGCAGGAAGTAGAGAAGGCGCGTAAGTTTGCCCTTGAGCGCTTCTGCGGCGAATTGCTGCCCGTTGTCGACAATATGGAGCGGGCGCTGATCGCTGCGGGCGAGAGTGACGCAGCCAAAGCCATTGTGGAAGGTGTCGAGTTGACCCTCAAGAGCTTCGTCGACGTGCTGCACAAGTCAGGCGTTGAAGCCGTTGATCCCACGGGTGAGCCCTTCGACCCGCAAACGGCACAGGCGATGAGCATGGTGGAAAACCCCGACGTTGAGCCCAACACGGTGCTGAGCGTGATGCAAAAAGGCTACCTGTTGAACGGCCGTTTGCTACGCCCTGCCATGGTGGTGGTCAGCAAAGCCGCTGGTTGAATTCGGCGGGCTTGAAATCCAGAACCCAGACCCCACATAGAAAACATCGAGATTGACCGGTCGCCGGGCGGCCGAGAGGAGAAATGAAATGGGCAAGATTATCGGTATCGACCTGGGAACGACCAATTCCTGCGTCTCCGTGCTCGAGGGTGGCAAACCCCGAGTGATTGAAAATGCCGAGGGCGGTCGAACGACGCCTTCAATTGTGGCTTACACCGACGACAACGAAATTCTGGTTGGTCAGTCTGCCAAACGTCAGGCGGTCACCAACCCCAAGAACACGTTGTTTGCGGTCAAGCGTTTGATCGGCCGTCGGTTCGAGGACAAGGTCGTACAGAAAGACATCTCCATGGTGCCTTATGAGATCGTCAAGGCGGACAGCGGGGATGCCTGGGTCAAGGTGAAGGACAACACCATGGCACCGCCGCAGGTGTCGGCTGAAGTCCTGCGCAAGATGAAGAAGACCGCTGAAGAGTATCTCGGTGAGCCTGTCACTGAGGCAGTGATCACAGTACCGGCCTACTTTAACGATTCCCAGCGTCAGGCTACCAAGGACGCCGGCAAAATTGCTGGCCTTGAGGTCAAGCGCATCATCAACGAGCCGACTGCGGCTGCGTTGGCGTACGGCATGGACAAGGCCAAGGGCGATCACACGGTCGCGGTATACGACTTAGGTGGAGGTACTTTCGATATCTCCATCATCGAGATCGCAGAGGTGGACGGCGAGCACCAGTTTGAAGTGTTGTCGACCAACGGTGATACGTTCCTGGGCGGCGAGGACTTTGATCTGCGTCTGATCGAATATCTCGCGGAGGAGTTCAAGAAAGAGAACGGTATCGATCTGCACAACGATCCGCTGGCGTTGCAGCGTCTCAAAGAGGCGGCTGAGAAGGCCAAGATCGAGCTGTCCAGCTCGCAGGCGACCGAAGTCAACCTGCCTTACATCACAGCGGATGCGACGGGTCCCAAGCACCTGGTCGTGAAGCTTTCACGCTCCAAGCTTGAGTCTCTGGTGGACGAATTGGTCAGGCGCTCGCTTGAGCCGGTGAAGGTTGCTCTGCAGGATGCCGGGCTGTCACCGAGCGAGATCGATGATGTGATTCTGGTGGGTGGTCAGACCCGGATGCCAATGGTTCAGAAAGCGGTGGCGGACTTCTTCGGCAAGGAGCCGCGTAAGGATGTTAACCCTGACGAGGCGGTAGCCATGGGTGCATCGATCCAGGGCGCGGTACTGGCGGGCGACGTCAAAGACGTACTGCTGCTGGACGTGACGCCACTGACGCTCGGCATCGAGACCATGGGCGGTGTTGCGACGCCGCTGATTGAGAAGAACACCACCATTCCGACCAAGAAGTCGCAGGTGTTCTCGACAGCGGAAGATAACCAGACCGCGGTGACCATTCACGTGGTTCAGGGTGAGCGTAAGCAGGCCTCACAGAACAAGTCGCTGGGCCGTTTTGATCTGGCAGACATCCCGCCTGCACCGCGTGGCATGCCGCAAATCGAGGTGACCTTCGACCTCGATGCCAACGGTATCCTGAACGTGTCAGCCAAGGACAAGGCTACAGGCAAAGAGCAAACGATTCGCATCACTGCGTCGGGCGGCCTGTCGGATGAAGAGATCGAGAAGATGGTCTCCGACGCTGAGGCCAACGCCGAAGCGGATAAGAAGTTCGAACAGTTGATTGCTGCGCGTAACTCGGCAGACGGTATGATCCACGCTGCCAAGAAGACGCTGGAAGAGGCGGGTGAGCACGCCACGGCCGATGAGCGTAGCGCGATCGAAGCGGCGATTTCAGAAGCGGAAGAAGCGGTCAAGGGCGACGACAAAGACGCCATTGAAGCGGCAACGACCAAGCTCACTGAAGCCACGGGCAGCGTCGCCCAGAAGATGTATGCTGCTCAACAAGCTGCGGGTGAAGGTGCACAGGCAGCCGGCGCGGGTGCCGGTGCTGCCGGCGGCGCCCAAACCGACGATGCGGATGACGGCGATGTCGTCGATGCGGAGTTTGAGGAAGTCAAGGACGACGACAAGAAGTAAGTCCAGCCCAGCCGGCGAGATTCGCCGGCCATGCTGAATCGGGCGGCGGCGCAGATGAGCACACGATTATCTGCGTGGCCGCATTTTTTTATGGGAGTAAGCAGGGTCAGAGCCCATGTCCAAACGTGATTACTACGAGGTGCTTGGGGTCGATAAATCGGCCAGCGAGCAGGACATCAAAAAGGCCTACCGGCGCGTGGCCATGAAGTTTCATCCGGATCGTAATCCGGATGATCCCGATGCCGATGCGAAGTTCAAAGAGGCCAGTGAAGCCTACGAAATCCTTTCGACACCAGAAAAGCGGCAAGCCTATGACCAATTCGGTCACGCAGGCGTTGATCAAGGTATGGGTGGCGGTGCTGGCGGCTTCCAGGGTGGCAGCTTCTCGGACATCTTCGGTGATGTCTTTGGCGATATCTTTGGCGGCGGTGGTGGCGGTCGACGATCGGGACCGCAGCGCGGTTCGGATCTACGCTACACGCTCGAAATTTCGCTGGAGGATGCAGTTCGCGGGACCTCAGTAGAGATTCGCGTTCCGACCTTACAGCACTGCGATACCTGTGACGGCAGCGGTGCCAAGCCCGGCACCAGCCCGGTCACCTGTGGCAGTTGTGGTGGCACCGGACAGGTGCGGATGCAACAAGGGTTTTTCCAGGTACAGCAGACCTGCCCCAAGTGTCGCGGTCGAGGCAAAACGATTTCCGACCCGTGCCCTGACTGCCACGGCCAGGGGCTGGTAGAAAAGACCAAGACGCTGTCGGTCAAAGTGCCGCCTGGGGTCGACACGGGCGATCGTATTCGCTTGAGCGGCGAGGGTGAAGCGGGCCCGGCTGGTGGCCCTCCCGGTGATTTGTTCGTACAGATTGCGGTCAAGCAGCATCCGCTGTTCGAGCGCGATGGGCGCAATTTGTATTGTGAAGTGCCCATCAACTTTGCGGACGCGGCGCTGGGTGGCGAGCTGGAAGTCCCGACGCTGGACGGTCGCGTGAAATTGAAAATTCCGGCGGAAACCCAAACGGGCAAGCTATTCAGGCTGCGCGGTAAGGGGGTTAAGCCCGTCCGTGGTGGCCCGGTTGGTGATCTGTTGTGTAGGGCGGTCGTCGAGACCCCTGTCAACCTCAGCAAAGAGCAAGCCAAGCTGCTTGAGGAGTTCCGCAACACGCTCAGCGAAGGTGGTGATAAGCAGTCACCTCGCCAGTCGAGCTGGTTTGAGGGTGTGAAGTCATTTTTTGACGGAATGACTTCTTGAGTCAGCGCGTTGCCATTGCCGGTGTGTCCGGTCGCATGGGGCGTCAATTGCTCACTGCCGCCATGCACAGTGAACTGGATTTGGCGGGCTGCACCGTTCGTCCTGGTGATGCGCTGGTCGGCGCTGACGCTGGGCAACTGGTGGGCCTGACAACAGGTGTTGAGATTGTCGATGACCTCGCTGCGCTATCCAGCGATGTTGACGTGCTGATTGATTTCACCTCACCTGAGGCCACGCTTCGACATTTGGATTACTGCGTAAAGCAAAAGATCGCTATGGTTATCGGCACCACTGGCTTCTCTGAAGCGCAGTTGGCTGCAATGAAGGCTGCTGCAGCCCGCATACCGCTCTGCGTGGCAGCGAACTTCAGTATCGGCGTTAATTTGCTGCTGGATGTGCTGTCGAGGACGGCCCGTTTGCTAGGTGATGGCTTCGACGTGGAGATCGTTGAGGCTCACCACCGACACAAAGTCGATGCCCCCTCGGGTACCGCGCTAGCGATGGGTCAGGCGGTCGCCGGTGCGCTGGGTCGCGACCTCAAAGCGGTCGCGAACTATGGTCGAGAAGGCCATACGGGTGCGCGAGACCCTCAGACCATTGGTTTCTCGACCATCCGCGGGGGCGATATTGTCGGCGAGCACACTGTACTGTTTGCGGGCGATGGCGAACGGATCGAGATCTCGCATAAAGCGAGCTCACGTATGGCCTTTGCGTCTGGCGCTGTTCGCGCTGCAGCATGGCTATGTGGACAACCCCCTGGCTACTATGACATGCAAGATGTACTTGGAATCGGAGAGACAAGCCCGTGAGCGAATCGGCATATATTGTTGAGGTCAATGAGAGCAACGCCCAGGCGATGCTGATTGATGAATCGTATCAGCGGCCAGTAGTGGTCGATTTCTGGGCTGAGTGGTGTGGTCCATGTCGTCAGCTGATGCCCGTGCTGGAAAAGCTCGCGAATGAATTTGCCGGTGCCTTTCTGTTGGCCAAGGTCAATGCCGATGAGCAGCAAATGCTGGCAGGTCAGCTGGGCGTACGCAGCTTGCCCACTGTGATGGTCATCAAGGACGGCCAGCCCGTAGACGGGTTTGCCGGTGCACAGCCGGAATCGGTGGTGCGTGAGCTGCTAGCCAAGTACTTGCCTGCGCCTTGGGAGGCTGCGGCCACTGCCGCACAGCAGCTGCTTGAGGCGGGAGACAGCGCTGGAGCGATTGCCACGGTGAGACCGGCGTGGGAAGAGTCTGGGCATGCCAAAGCGCTGACGCTGCTCTATGCTCGGGCGTTACTGGCGGCTAACCGCTGTGATGATGCGGAGTCTATCCTTGCTGAAGTTAAGCTGGTCGATCAGGATGCTGAATATGAGCAGTTGATGGCGCAAATCGAGTTATCACGGGAGGCCGCGAAGTCACCCGAGATTGAGGCGCTAGAGCAGCAACTCGCGGCTGATCCGGATAACCTGCAAGTGCGGGTGCAGCTTGCAGTGCAGCTCAGTCAAACGGGCCAGTATCGGGATGCTCTGGAGCACTTGCTCACCGTCATTCGGGCGGATCGGGATTACGGGAACGGCGAAGCAAAGCGGCTCTATCTTGATACCATCGCGACGATCGGTAAGGGTGACCCGCTCGCCGCCGAGTACCAACGCAAGCTTTTTTCCCTCCTCTATTGAGTTCTCGTTCTCCCCGCTTCGCGTTGGCTTGCGGGGAGATCAAAACCCATCTCAAGCGTTTCTTTTCTGCTCTGCGTGAGGCAGTCATCGGATGATTGCTGACGGACTGGACTTGGTCAGTTGTCCGACTTGCAAACCGCTCACAACTGCCCTACATTCCCGAGCGTAAGAAAACATACTCAAGGTTCAAAAGCGCGGCTGCTCTGGCTTCAGAGGCCTCGCTTGAGCCATTAACCCCAAAGCGAGAGCATGTGATGGATATTTCATTCTCCCCAGAAGATCTGGCGTTTCGCGAGGAAGTCCGCGCTTTTTTCAGCGAGCATTTCACCGATGACCTGCGCGCACGGTTGAGCAGTAGTGAGTACCGTGAAGCGATCGTGGAGTGGCAAAAGAAACTCCACGAAAAGGGTTGGATTGCCCCGAACTGGCCCGTTGAGTATGGCGGCACCGGTTGGACGCCCACGCAAAAGTACATCTATGAAACCGAGCGTTCGTTGGCAGGCATCCCGTCTACCGTACCGTTTGGCCTCAGCATGGTCGGTCCCGTGATTTACCAATTCGGTAGTGACGAACAAAAGCAAAAGTTCCTGCCGCGCATTCTCTCCAGCGATGACTGGTGGTGTCAGGGCTACTCTGAGCCGGGTGCCGGATCTGACCTCGCAGGCCTCAAGACCAAAGCCGAGCGAGATGGTGACGACTTCATTATCAATGGTGCCAAGATCTGGACGACGTACGCGCAATACGCTGACTGGATTTTCGTACTGGTTCGGACCGATAACAGCGGCAAGAAGCAGGAAGGTATTACCTTCATCCTGGTCGATATGAAGTCAGAAGGCATCAAGGTCAACCCAATCATCTCCATCGACAACCACCACAGCTTGAACGAGGTGGAGTTCAACAACGTACGCGTTCCTGCCGAGAATGTGGTCGGAGAAGTGGGCAAGGGATGGACCGTTGCGAAGGCGCTGCTCGCTCACGAGCGCACCTCGATCGCTGGCGTCGCCGACACCAAGCGTCGTTTACGGTTTATCAAAGAAGCGGCAGCGAAAGAGGTGAACGGTGGCGTTTCCCTGATGCAGGATCCTGCATTCCAGAGCAAGCTTGCCGATATCGAAGTCGAACTGATGGCTTTGGAGTTCACAGAACTGAGAACTTTGGCGGCAATGGCGGCCGGTGGCTTCCCCGGTCCTGAATCATCGCTGCTGAAAATCAAAGGCACCGAACTGCAGCAGGCGACCCAGGAGCTGCAAATGGAGATCGCTGCTTACTACCAGGGTGTTCTACCCACCGACCTCGATCCCGAGCAGTTGGGTCACGAATTTGGCTCGGATGCCCGCCGGCAGTTTATGTACGGACGCGCGTCGACCATTTATGGCGGCTCCAACGAAGTTCAGAAAAACATCATCGCCAAGTACGTGCTTGGCTTGGAATAAGTTGAGGGAGATACAGAGCGATGAATTTCGATTTTACTGAAGAGCAGCAAATGGTGCGCGACTCCATCGCGCGATTTGTGCAGGACGACTACGATTGGGATACCCGTCGCGCCATCGTTGACTCAGACGAGGGCATGAGCCGCGACAACTGGAATACCTTCGCTGAGCTCGGTTGGTTGTCGATCCCGTTTTCCGAGGAGGATGGTGGGTTTGGCGGCAATATCGTCGACTTAAGCGTGGTGATGGAAGAACTGGGCAAAGGCCTTGTTGTTGAACCCTTCTTCCCGACCGTGGTGCTGTTTGGTGGATTGGTGGCGCGTGCGGGTAATGAGGCGCAGCGCAGTGAAGTCCTTCCCAAGGTCATTGACGGTAGCCTGTTGGGTGCCTTTGCTTACGTTGAGCGCCAGAGCCGTTATGCCATCACTGATTGTAAAACCACCGCCACCAAGCAGGGAGATGGTTACGTCCTCAACGGCGAGAAAGTCGTGGTATTTAACGGTGAGCATGCGGATCAGTTGGTGGTTTTGGCCAGGACTTCAGGCGAGCAGTTCGACTGTGACGGGCTGTCACTGTTCTTGGTCGATGCCAACGCAGCCGGTGTGTCCAAGTTCGCTTACCCGCTGATGGATGCCCAGCGTGTGGCCAACATCACCTTTGATAACGTGCAGTTAGACGCTACCGCTTTATTGGGTGAAGAAGGTGCCGCCGCCGGTGTCGTGGGTGCGCTCCAGCGCGAGGCGATCATTGCTCTCGCCGCAGAAGCGGTAGGCATCATGGGCACCTTGAATGCCAAAACTCTTGAGTACACCAAGACGCGCGAGCAGTTCGGCACGGCGATCGGTTCTTTCCAGGCGCTGCAACACAGAATGGTCGATACCATGATGGCCTTCGAACAGGCCAAGTCGTTGCTGTATAAGGCGCTCTGTGAGTACGCAGAGGATCCAGCTTCAGCAGACGCAACAGTTCACGCATTGAAGATGATCATCGATCGTAATAGCAAGCTGGTTTACGGCGAGGCTATTCAGCTGCATGGTGGCATGGGTATCACCGACGAGCTCGATATCGGCCACTATGCGAAGCGTCTCATGATGATCAATGCGACCTTCGGTGATGGCAGCTTCCACCGCGCTCGCTTCGCTGAACTCTCTTACGCGGCTTAATCATGCAGGTAGCTGACAAGGTCTGCATTGTGACAGGAGGCGCCCGGGGCATTGGCCGGGCGCTGGTTGAGGCGCTGCATCAGGGCGGCGCTCGCTTTATAGCTGTCGCAGACCTCAGTCAGGAAGACGCTGATGCTGTCGCAGCGGAAGTGGGTGGTAAGGGGTTCGCTGTCGATGTGCGAAGCGAAGCCCAGATCCGCGCGATGGTCGAGGCGGTGGAGCAAGAACAGGGCCGCGTCGATTTGTTCTGCTCTAACGCTGGCATCATCGGCGTTGACGGCCCCCCTTGGTGGGCGTGTTCTGCACCCGACGAGCAATGGCAGTCAATGTGGGAGATTCACGTCATGGCCCACGTATACGCCGCTCGCGCCTGCCTGCCGGGGATGATTGAGCGAGGCTCTGGTTATTTTCTCAACACGGTTTCGGCGGCGGGTCTATTGAACCAAATCGGCACCGCGCCTTACGCGGTGACCAAGCATGCGGCCATCGGTTGGGCCGAGTCGCTGTCCATCACGCATGGCGATGATGGCATTAAGGTCAGTTGTCTTTGTCCTCAGGCGGTCGACACTGCCATGATTCAAGGCGCCGAGAATGGCGGCACTGCGGGTCTGGATGGTGTGCTATCACCAGAGGCCGTCGCCGCCAAGGCCATTGAAGGTTTGGAGACAGAAAAATTCCTGATCTTGCCGCATCCTCAGGTTGAAACGTATCGCCAGAATAAAGCCGAGAACTACGATCGATGGCTTGGCGGTATGCGTAAATTGCGTCGTTTATTTGGGGCACCTACACTGGACTGAACCCCGGTTCAGGAGATTAAAGTGGACAAGCAAACCCGTCTGGCGCGCACCATTCTCAACGGGTTTGCCGCCTATTTCGCAGAATTCGAAAACATAACGCTCGCCGCGCGGACTCGCTTCGAGAACGCCGAGTGGAATGCCATGCACGATGCCTCCACCCGGAGGATCGATCTTTATAAAGAGAAAGTGCTGGAAACGCTGGAGTTTGTTAAGTACATCGCTGCTGACGAACTGACGGATTTCGAATTTTGGACCCAAACCCGAGAGGTTTACGCCGAGTTGGTTCGTGGGATGACCAATTTCGAAATCGCGGAAACTTTCTACAACTCCATTTATAACGCCGTGCTTGAGCACCGCTGGATACGCGACGAATACGCGTTTGTGTTTTCGCCGCAGGGTGATATGCCTCCAGTCGATGCAAGCCCAGTCATCTGCCGGTATCCGGTCGAAGGTAATCTCGAACTCGCTGTCACCAACGTGTTGTTGGATTACGCGCTGTTTTTGCCCTACGAAGATATCGATCGAGATGTGAAGTCGATTGTCACGGCGATGCGCGAGCGTCTCGAGGGGGTCTTCGACCTGGATGCGGCTGATCTGGAGTTCCAGCTACTCGAGCATCATTTCTATCGCAACAAGGCAGTCTATATTGTGGGGCGCTTGTTTGCTGGCGGTGAGCAGTTGCCTTTCGTATTGCCTGTGCTGCACAACGAAGATCCCGATAACCCAGCCGTTTACATCGATGCGTTTTTGTTTGGCTCAGATCAGGTGAGCCTGTTGTTCAGCTTTACCCGAACCTACTTCATGGTCGATGCCTCGATCCCCTCGCAGTATGTTTTATTCCTTCAGCAACTGATGCCAAAGAAAGCGGTATCGGAGATTTATTCGTGCATCGGCCATCATCGCCATGGCAAGACTTACTACTATCGCAGCGCCTACCGGCACATGCGTTCTACCAATGACAAGTTCATTGTCGCCCCGGGCATCAAAGGCATGGTGATGACCGTGTTTACGCTGCCGTCCTATGAGTTCGTGTTCAAGATCATCAAGGATCGCTTTACACCGCCCAAAGAAGTCACCCACGAAGAGGTGAAAGAAAAATACCAGTTGGTGAAGCGGTGGGATCGAGCGGGGCGGATGGCGGACACCCAGGAATTTACCAATCTCGTACTGGAAGCGGCCCGTTTCTCCGATGAGCTCATGGCGGAGCTGTACGCAACGTGCCCGTCGCAGATCGAGATCAACGGTCGCGCGCTGATATTGAAGCACTGCTACGTTGAGCGCCGTATGACGCCGCTCAACCTCTATTTACAGGACGCTACCGATGAGCAGGTAGACACGGTGATGTTCGACTACGGCAACGCGATCAAAGAGCTTGCAGCGGCCAATATCTTCCCTGGTGACATGTTGCTGAAGAACTTTGGTGTGACGAGGCATGGCCGTGTGGTGTTCTACGACTACGACGAAATTCAGCCTTTATTAGAGTGCAACTTCCGTCGCATACCGCCACCCCGTGACGAATTCGAGGAGATGTCTGACCAGCCGTGGTATTCAGTTGGGCCTAATGACGTATTCCCCGAGGAATTCCGTTTGTTCTTCTCGGGCAACGCTCGCGCGCGCAAAGCCTTTGACGCCCAGCATAGCGATATCTACGAAGCGGAGTTTTGGACTGATCTTCAGAACAAGCTCCGCAATGGCTTCGTTGAAGATTTCTATCCGTATCCCCAGCAAATGCGCTTTGCGCGACGAGCTGTTGCTTAGGTCTCAGCCATGGCATCGATCTATCTCATCAGGCATGGGCAGGCATCATTTGGCAGCGACAACTACGATCAGTTGTCGACCCTTGGTCAGCGGCAAGCAGATTTGACCGGTCAGTATCTGCGAGATGTCGGCCTGACTTTTGACTACGCGGTGGCCGGAGATCTTTCTCGGCAACAGGAAACGGGTACGCGAGTGCTTGCCAGTCAGCAGTCCCCAGTAGCGCTTACTACCGACCCGCGTTTTAACGAGATCGATAACGAGGAGCAAATTCATGCGTTGCTGCCGGGCCTCTGCGAGCAAGACCCCAAGCTTGCTGAGATCGTTGATGGGGGTCTGACTGACTCGAAGCGCTATCAGAAAGTCATTGCCGCTGTGTTCAATGCCTGGGTCGCTCCCGATTGCCCGGATGTTGGTATCACCCCATGGTCGGATTTTCGCGATGGTGTTGAAGCGGCACTCAAGTCGGTCATGAGAGCGACCGTCTCTGGGGGCAATGCAGCAGTGTTTACTTCGGGCGGCACGATCGCCACCGCGGTCGGACTCGTACTCGGTGTGTCGTCGGATAAGGTTTACGGCTTTTATGAGCCGGTTTTTAACTGTTCGGTGACGCGCTTTATTTTCAGCGGAAACAGGGTTTCGCTGTCAAATTTTAACGATGCAGCGCATCTGCAATTGCTGAGTGCGCAGTTGGGTGAGCGCTTGGTGACTTACCGGTGACTGATATCTGGTTGGTTCGTCATGGCGAAGCGGCAGCGAGTTGGGATCAATCGCCCGATCCTGGTTTGTCACCACTAGGTCAGCAACAGGCCAGGGCCGCTGCTGAGCAGTTGCAGATTAGGGTGCCGCATGGTGCAACGCTAATTACGAGTCCCAAGGCCCGCGCGCGGGAGACCGGTGAGCCCTTCTCGACGCTGAGGGCGCAAGACTTGCTTGAGCGTGCCGCATTCATCGAAGTGCAAGCACCGGTGGCGCTTAGCGAGCGAAAACAATGGCTGCGCCAGTTCATGAGCCAGCGATGGTCGGAGCAGCCCGCTGCGCTGTGGGAGTGGCGCAAGGCAATCACCGGGACGATTCACGACCTCCGTGAACCCACCGTGATATTTACCCATTTTCTGGTCATCAATGCGGTGCTGGCGGAGTGCTGGCAGCGAGATTCGGTGCTGTTGTCATGGCCGGCCAATGGTTCCATTCACCATTTTCGGGTCCACTCAGAGCGGATCGAAGCGGTTGCGCTGGGTGAGCAGATGGAATCCGTTGTCACTTAATCCCGGTTGATGGGTCGCATCAGTGATTCCTGGCAAGTCGAAGCCAGGAGCGTGCCATCCATACTCCACAACGCCCCCCTGCTAAACCCGCGAGCGCCGCCGCTCCATGGGCTGTCACAGTCATACAGAATGAAGTCGCTCATGTCGGGCGTGTTGTGAAACCAAATTGAGTGATCAAGACTCGCGGCCATGAAGTGACGATCAGGTCTCTCCACATCATGTGGCCGGAAGGCGGTGCTGAGCAAAGCGAAGTCCGAGATCATGGCCAGCGCAACTTGATGCATTGCGGGATCATCGCCGGGTGAGCCGTTCACCCGCATCCACGACTGTTGGAAGGGTTGCCGCTGTCTGTCGGGGGCAACAGGGACTCTGCGACGCTCTACTCCGTAGAGGTCCATCAGGTTGGGGTGTCGTGACTTTAAGCCGACCAGAGCTTGTGGGTTGGTGACAGGTTCACAGGTCTCAGGCGGGCATGTCTCGGGCATGATGATGCTGTGTTGCTCGCCCGACTCCTGCTTGTGATAGCTGACCGAAGTGTTGAAAATCGCTTCGCCATGTTGACGGGCAACCACCCGACGCGTGCAAAAGGATCGACCATTGCGAATGGGGTCGACTTCAAACTCGATTTTAGATTCCGAATCTCCGGCGCGTAAAAAATACGCATGCATAGAGTGCGCTGTGAGGTCGCTTTCCACGGTGGCGTTGGCAGCCATCAAGCACTGGGCCAGGACCTGACCGCCGAATATCCTTTGCTGGGGGGTAGGGCTTCTCCCTGTGAACCAGAAATCACCGACCTGTTGCGGCTTGATGAGCTCAAGCACTTCGGGAAAAGACTGCATAGTTACTCCAAGCTTGAGTCAGGGGCTGTGATTCGCCAGACCAAAGTAGAAAACATCAAAATATTCGACCGCTGCTGCATCGAGGTCTTCGATTTTGCGCCAGAGCTTGAGATCCATTGAGGCGTTGATCGCACCCATCAACAGATTTTGGGCAACCCGGGAATCGATAGCGTTAATCTCTCCGGTGTCGATACCTTCTTGCATGTACTGACCAAGAATATTGGTGTTGGCTTCGGTTCTCGCAAGCACTGAACGGCGAATGGGAGGCGGGAGGGCCGTGATCGTGTTGTAGCGTATCAGTGGCCCCAAATCCGAATTCTGTACATGAAAAATACGCCGACAAGCCTGGTCCAGCTTTTCAGCCGCTGTCTCGGCTGTCAGTGAGACCTCCGCGAATATCGCGTCGAGCTGGTCGATAGAGTATTCATAGCACTGTGTGAGCAGTGCCTCTTTATTGGCGAAGTGATAGTAGAACGCACCTTTGGAGACTTGCAGGTGCTCCGCGATCTCATCAAGTGAGGTGCCGCTAAACCCTTTACGGTTAAAGAAGCGGGTGCCCGCTTTAAAAAAGGCTTCTTGTTTGAGTCGATTGTGCGCTTCGCGATCAAAGCCACGTGCGGGTGCCGATGCCTCCGGTGTCAGGGGATGTTTGGCCGGCGTATAACCGCACTGATTCGAGAATAAGCCATCGCGAATAATGGTGCGCAGCGCGCTACCTGCTTTCGCTGATTCCTCCGGTGGCATTTCGTAGAGCCAATAAAACGACCAATCCAGCGCGCCGATGAGTGCGCGGGTGGTTGTCGTAGAGTGGCTGGCGCGAATTTGCCCTGATGCTATACCGTCACGTATGTACTCTCGGATTCTTTTGAACAAACGCAGATACTCAGCCTCGAGTATTTCGCGGTGGTCAGCGCGCAGGGACGCAAGTTCGAGTGGCGCTGCGTAGTAATTGCCGTCTCCGCGCAACGCCAGCAGGATCGTCTCGATATGACGCTCCATAAAACGCAACGTCCTTTCAAGCGGGTCGCTGGTTTGTCGTTCTATCTCGTCTAGCTTGCGGTGGGAATTCGCGAGCGTTGCCTCGTAACATTGGAAGATAAGGTCTTCCTTGGTTCTGACGTAATAGTAGAGGCTGGTTTTGGTAAGGCCGAGTTTTTGCGCCACATCACTCAGGGTGGTGGCTCGAGCGCCCTTGGTGTTGAACAGCTTCGCGGCGCGGGACAGTATCGCGCCGCGCTTGGCTTCGTGCTGAACGCCACGGCTGAAGGGCGAACTTTTATCGGTGCCTGTTTCGTCCAAGTCCTGATCCACCGCGTTGGGATGTTTTTGCCGCTTACTTGAAGTCGGCTCGCTAGCCAGCATTCCCCAAGTTCGAATATTTGAACTTTAAGTATTTTTTTTGTCTCTGTCTATTTCTGGCGTTCGTCAGCAAACGATCGACGTTGTGAGAAACTGAGCTTCCGTTTGAACCAGAGTGCACCAGAGCGACGTGAGTACGATTCAATTTTCTCAAAGATCTGGCGTGGCAACGCTTGTTTTCAATAATCCGGCTAAACACAACGCGCTGGGTAATACCGAGCTAAATGTTATCGAGAATGCCCTCGCCGGACTTGATGAAGAGACGCGAGTGCTGTTGATCTATGCGCAGGGGGATAGAACCTTTTGCGCGGGCGCCGATCTCAGCCAAATTAGCGCTGGTGAGTTGTCAGGCGATCGGTTTCAGCAAGTCACCAACGCGATAGCGGATGCGCCAGTGCCCACCGTTGCGTTGATCAATGGCGATGTATTTGGTGGCGGGGTGGAACTGGCGATGAGCTGTGACTTCCGGATTGCGGCCAACGACATTGTGATGAGGATACCGGCTGCCGCTTTGGGCCTCTGCTATCCGCCCGAGGGGATTTTCCGGCTGGTGCAGCGTCTCGGTATTCAGCTGGCGAAGCGCGTGTTAGTGGGTGCGGAGTCATTTTCCGCTGAGCGCATGCTGGCACTCGGTATGGTCGAGGCGTTGTACCCGCGCGATGAGGCCTTGTCGGCGGCGGAGTCTCGCGCGCGAGCGATTGCCCAACTCGCGCCCATGGCGGTGCGTCATATGCTGAAAATCATTCGCAGCGTGGAGCAGGGGAGTTTCGATCTTGCTGAGGCGCAGCGGTTAGCTGATGCCTGTGCTGAGTCTGATGACTTCCGGGAGGGTGTGCAGGCGAGGCGTGAACGCCGTTCGCCTGTGTTCACGAATAGCTAAAAACTTAAGCGACGATCGTGTTAGGCCGCAAGCTTATTCGATAGCCGCTCTGCCTCGCTGAGTGAGTCACGCGCCAGAGAGGCCAAACTCTGAAATTCTTTCTGACTCAGAACGTGCGCTTCTTCGCGTGCGAGACGCTCAATCTCTGACAAGCGTTGGCCCAACCTTTCTGCACCGATATTCAAGGCAGCGGATTTGAGGGCATGCGCGCGCTTTCGCAATGTTTCGTGATCGTTGTCGCCGACGCACGCCTCAAGCCCGTCCAGCGCGCCCGGCAGTTGAACAGCGAAGGTCTTGATAACTCGAGCCAACAGCTCTGCGCCGCGGTCTGGGCTGATCTGTAAGATGTTGTTGAGTGCGTCTTCCCTGATCAGTTCGACTTTCGCGGCCCCAGCCACTTCGGTGTCGGTGCTGTTTGCGTCGTCCAATCTCTCGTCAATGGGCAGGTACTTTGCGAGCAAGCCCGCGAGTTCCCGCGCGGAGTAGGGTTTTGTCATGAAGTCGTTCATTCCGGCTTCGCGCGCCTTTTCTGCTTCGCCGCTCTGGCTCGCCGCAGTGGCCGCAATGATGGGAACCGCGATCCGGTGCGCGTCCTTCTCAAACTTGCGCAACATCCGCGTGGCTTCGTAGCCATCCATCGCAGGCATCTCGCAATCCATAAGAATCAGATCGAAATGCTCGGACATGTACAGATTGACGCCCTTGGCACCATCTTCTGCCACGGTGACTTCAAGCCCCAGGCTTTCAAGCATCTCTCGAGCCAGCAGTTGGTTAACGGGGTTATCTTCGACACACAGTACGCGACCTTTGAAGCGATCCAGCTCTCCGTTGTGCCGAGGTTTGTTGTTATCCAGTTGCAGTGCATCCTCTAGATTGGCCGAGGTCACGGGCTTGTGAAGTCCGTGCCATCTGCGACCTACCAGTCTAGGACTTAGGCTACGGATGTTAGTTAGCAGCACTAATTGACGGAATCGCTCATCGTTCTCGATGGCGTCCAGCGTGGGTACAGGCTGGTTCTCGTCAGCAATGATGGC
>JAZBOZ010000003.1:0-6727 GCA_036351405.1 Halieaceae bacterium | reverse complement strand
GGGGCTGCGCAAGTATTTTGCCAAGCTTCTGAGCAAAGCCGAATGCCCGCCGATCCTGGCAACAGCCCCTGCGGATATGGCAGAGGCGGGGATGCGCGACGCGTTTGCGCTCGGATGCTTTGATTTTATTCGCCAACCCTTCGAGGTGTTTGATATTCGCGCCCGGCTCAACGTGGCGCTCAGGCGCGCGTTGCGGGATGACGGGACGCGTCACCGCATCGAAGATCTTGAACTCAGGCTACAGCAGCAGCAGCGCAACATGACCGAGGCGCGGCGGCTGCAGCTGGAGTTTTCTGCACCGTCCTACGACCGGATGAATAATCTTGAGATCGCCCACCTGCTGAGACCGTCTCAGGCGCTGGGTGGTGATCTCGCCAACGTGATTGAGATTGACCCGCGCTACACCATCTTTTACATGATCGATGTGGCTGGGCACGGTATCGCGTCCACACTTTACGCTATTAGCGTTGCCTCTTGGCTGCAGGTTGATGTGCGCCGCAATTTACTGGATGAGTTGGGGCGCCCGCGGGATCCGTCACTCGTTGTGTCGGATTTGAACAATGCCTTTCCGCTCGATGAAACCGGGCTTCGATATTTCACGATGACCTACGGCGTGATCGACTTCGAGGAAGGTGAGATCAGCTATACCCGTGCGGGTCATACCGAGGTAATTGTCTGGCGGGATGGCGAGCCCGTGGTGCTATCCGACGGTGATACCCCGGTGGGTGTCTCGCCATCGGCAACGTTCACTGATTTGCAGGTGGCGTTCCCGCCGAATGCCGTAGCGTTATTGTTCTCGGATGGTGTGGTCGATCAGCCTAACCATGTGGGTGAGCGTTATGGCATGCAGCGGCTGCTTGAAGATCTGGGGAATGCCGACACCCACAACGTCACCAAGCTTTTGCGCCATATTCATAACCGAGGGTCGATGTGGCGTGCGGGTGAGCCTGTGCTCGATGATCAAAGTGTTTTAATCCTCAGGCGCTTACCAGAAACCGAGACCGAACATACCGCCAGCAACCTGCGCGTGCATACACAAACCTTATTGCGGTCCCGGGTACCTGCCACGATGGAGAGTGCTTCCGCCGTCAGCGCGCTTGTCGGCGCGATTATTCAAGACGCACGCGGGCGAGCAGTTGCCGCGGAGCTGCGGCTGGCAATGATGGAGGCGCTGAGCAATATCATCCGTCACGGCTATCAAGGTGTTTACGACGGCAATCAGGTGATCGAGGTTGCGCTGATTGATGACCGCGAGCGGGTCGGGGTGACGTTGCTGGATTATGGTCCCGAGTTTGACCCGACCAAGGCGGCTGCGCGCACCGAAGTGTGTGATTTGTCGCTGGCCGAGGAAACGCCGCACCTCGGGCTGAGTTTGGTGTCGCGGTCAGTCGATGAAATGTTTTACGAGCGTCGAGGGGATAAGAATCAGCTGTTGCTCTCCAAGCTGATTAACACGGGCCCCAATTGGAGCCGCGGCGCCAGGTTTGAAGAGCAGTGACGAGTTCTTGGCTCAGCCGGAGAAAGCGCTGAGGGCATCTTCCACAGAGTCGTAAATTTTGAACAGTCGGTGCATTCGCACCAGTTCAAATAATGCGGCAACCGAGTCGGCTAGGCCGACGAGCGCGAGGCGTTGCCCCGAGTCATTGGCATGCCGCAAGCAGGAAAGGAGTACGCCCAAGCCCGAGCTGTCGACGAAATCCACTTTAGATAGATCAATGATCACATTCTTCTGGTCTTCCATCGAGCTATGGAACGTCGCCCGCATCTCGGTGCAGTTAGACGCATCAATAAATTTGCTCGTGACCTGAAGGATGATGGTTCCTGTGGTCTCATCATGTTGCGAGACAAGTTGCATGTCGCTCTCTCCCCCAAAGGTGGCTCGCACGGCTGCGCAGGACACCTGTCAGTACCAGTTAACCGGGCCGCTTTTATCGCGTGGCTCTAGCATGGCGCTCAAATCGCTTTTACACGGCTTTCGCATGGCCGAGCTACGCAGCCTCAGCTTCGAGTGCGATATTAGCCAGCAAACGCCCACTTTTCTATGATTTCTCATCGCTACAGAGAATTACTTGTTAATAACCCTTGTTGGAGCTGGGGTATTAGCGCGCGGGTTGTAGACCATTGTTGTCGGTTTGTAGGTGTCATCTATTGTGTGGTCGTGTCATCAGTTCTAACCTAGACGTAAGCGTTTGCTTTATCCGGCCACTGGGGGTGATCGGTGAGGTCAACGTGTCGCTGGGAGACTGGTTTGAGTTCAGAAGACGAAGAGAATAAGCAGCTGGCGGACACCGAGGAAGCCGGCGATAAGAAGCAGATAGATCCCGCTGCGGTGGGCGACGAAGCTAGCGCTATAGCTGATATTCACGCTGAGATCGATAGCGAGGAGGATCAGGCGGCCGCGCAAACTGCTTTGGAGGCGCCAGGTTCTGCATCGCCCTTTCACTGTGTAGCGGTCGGAGCCTCAGCAGGCGGCTTAGAGGCGATTACGGCGCTGTTGCGGAATTTGGAGCCGAACGGATCCGCTGCGATTATTGTGGCGCAGCATATGGCGCCGCAGCACCGCAGTCTGTTGGCCGAACTGCTGGCCAAGGATTGTGCCTATGAAGTGGTCAACGTCACAGACGGTACTGAGATAGAGCCTGATAAGGTTTACGTCAATCCGCCGAATTGCGACGTCATTGTCGAAGAGGGGAAGATAAGGACAGTCTCACCGACGATCGAAATTGGGCCTCGCCCCTCGATCGACAAGCTTCTTCAAACCGTCGCTGCCTACTACGGCAACAAGGCTGTGGCGGTGATTCTTTCAGGCACGGGATCTGATGGCACGCTAGGCGCCAAATCGATTAGGGACGGCGGCGGTATTACCATTGCCCAGACTCCGGAGACGGCCAAGTTTGACGGCATGCCGGGGTCTGTTATCCGCGCCAAACTGGCCGACATGCAGTTGTCTCCTGAGGAGATCGCGAGTTACGTGATTCAGGTCGCGTCCCAGTCGGATTTCCCTGAGCGCAAAGTATCCGGCGAGCACTTTAGCGACGACTACACCGGCCCTCTGAGAACGGTGATCAACGTCGTATTGGACGAAACCGGCATCGACTTCTCGGGTTACAAGCGCGCGACCCTCGAACGCCAGCTGATGCGGCGTGTGGTTGCGATGCGTTTTTCCAAGGTTGAGGACTATCTCGAATATCTTGTCGGCAACCCGGGCGAAGTCGATATCCTGCAGCGGAGTTTCCTGATCTCGGTCACCGGCTTCTTCCGTGACTTGTCCGCTTTTGAAGAGCTGCGTAAGGAGATCGAGAAGTTCAAGGAGCAGGGGCTGCTTGAGCGTGGGCTGCGGATTTGGGTGCCAGCCTGTGCGACGGGTGAAGAGGTCTACACCATTGCCATTATGCTCTCAGAGGCTTTCCCCAAAGAGCTGCGCAAGTCAAATATCCGCATCTATGCGACCGACATTGATGACATCGCTCTGGAGACCGCGCGACGCGGTTTGTATCCCGAGTCGGTGGTAGAGAGTCTTCCGACGGAGATCATCTATAACTACTTTGAGCCGGAGGGAAGCAGCTTCCGGATTCGCAAGTGGTTGCGCGATATGTGCATGTTTGCGCGTCACGATGTCACCAAGGATCCGCCCTTCTTGCGCATGGATTTCATCAGTTGTCGCAACCTGATGATTTTCCTCAATAACGATATGCAGCGGACGGTGCTGGGTAACTTCCATTACTCCCTGGTGCCTCAGGGGTTGTTGTTCCTCGGTAAGAGCGAGTCGGTGAACGCCGAGGATTTGTTCGTACCGATCGATAAGGATGCGCGGATTTATCGTTCGCGGCCGGGTGTGTTCTCTACGGGCCGGGTCAATATGCCAGCGGGGTTGGTACCGCGGATGACATCGGAAAATCGCGTCCGCACGCGACGTGATGAGAGCTCCGACACGGGCAAGATGACGCTGCTACAGCGCTTTGTGCCGCCGACCGTGATTGTGGATGAGTCGCTAAAACCCCTCGAGTTTATCGGCGATCTTGGGCCTTATATGAGCTTGCCCAAAGGCCGGGCAGAATTTGATTTGCTGGCGCTGTGTAACCCGCAGTTGCAGGTCGAATTACGCGCCATTCTCGGGCGTGTTCGTCGCAGCGAAGAATCGGTGCTCGAGCGCACCCTGAGTTATCGCCTCCCTGGTAGCGGTGAAGTGACCGATCTCAAGCTGATCGTCGCTGCGATGGGTGCCTATGCGCAGTCGGGTGGTTATACGATTACCTTCTCGCCGCAGGCTAGAGTAGTGACCCCTGCCGTCGGGCCTGGCGACAGTGAAGCGACACAGGGTGAATACTCGGCCGCGGATTACATGGCGCTCGACGAGGAACTCAAGCGTACCCAGGATCACCTGCAGGCGGTGATTGAGGAGCTGGAGACCTCCAACGAGGAGCTGCAGTCACTCAATGAGGAATTGCAGGCGTCAACAGAAGAGTTGCAGGCCTCGAACGAAGAGTTGGAGACGACCAACGAAGAGCTGCAGGCGACCAACGAGGAGCTGAGCACGGTCAACGATGAGCTGCAGGCAAAGTCCATGCTGCTGACCGAGGCCAATGAAACCCTGAATAACATTCAGAACTCCCTGGATTTAGGCATCGTGTTGGTCGATAAAGACCTGCGTATCAAGCGTTTTACGCCTCAGGTGCTACGTCTATTTGGCATCATGGATGGGGATGTCGGTCAGCGTTTGAGCCGTATCCCCAGCCATATTGATGTGCCGAAATTTGATGAGTTGATCGATCAGGTGATCACCGAGGGTATGCCCCGGCGTATCGAGGTGAGTCAGGGTGATTCGCGGTATCTGGTGTCGATTTCGCCGTATCGATCCGATATCGGCGCGATCAGCGGGGGTGTGATTACTTTCTCCGAGATCACGGAGCTCACCGAGTCGTTGGCGCAGCTGGCGATGAAAGATGCCTTGCTGGCGCGCGTGGGCGATACGCTAAATGTGGGCGTATGGACGGGCCAGCCCGGTTATCAAGAAGTGGTGTGGCTGAACGATCGAATCGAGCGCATTGTCGGTCGCGGTGTCGGTTTGTTGCGTTCGGACCCCAGCTTGCTGTTTGACCTGGTGCACCCTGAAGATCGCCAGAAGATGCGCGATGCCTACACCGACACGAGCTCTAACGGTTGGAATTTGCGTTATCGCTTCCATCGTCGTGACGACTCCGTCATCTGGGTGGAAGATGTGGCGGCTCGGTACTCCGATCCGGAACTCGTTAACGAGACGATGGTTGGTTACCTGCGTGAACTCTCGGGGCCGGATGATTAATGGCTGTCTGTGCCGGTGAGAGCGGTCGCTCTCGTAGCCTCTGGGCGCGGCTGTTCCGCGGTTATCGCTAGGCTGTTCCGCTTTGAGAGACGTGATCGTTATCGGTGCCGGGGCGTCGGGCTTGTCTGCAGCGCGCGCGCTATCAGCCCGTGGGCTCGATACGCTGGTGATCGAAGCGCGCGATCGGGTGGGCGGCCGAGTGCTCAGCCAGAGATTGCCCTCAGGTGCGGGTATCGATCTGGGCCCTGCCTGGCTGTGGCCAAATTTCCAGCCGCGGGTTCGCGACCTCATCGCGCGCTGTAATCTCGAAGTCATTCCCCAATATGAGGATGGGGCCTTTGTTGTCGAAGACGCGAAGGGCGCGATACGTCGTGGTCACTATCCCAAGCGCTACGGCGATACGGTACGACTACGCGGTGGAATGCAGTCGCTGATCGATGGCCTGCTTGGCGAGCTGGAGGATGTCGAGATACGGCTTGAGCAAACGGTGCAGGCCGTGTCGTGTGTCAATGATGGTGTCACGCTGGCGGTGCAAGGCGCCCAGCCGTACCGGGCACGCGCGGTCGTGGTCGCGGTGCCCCCACCTCTAGCGCTGTCCTGGATCGTTACGCCCGCGCTCCCCCACGAGTTGGTCGAAGGTATCCGGCGCTGGCCAACGTGGATGGCGGCACACGCCAAATTCGTCGCGTGCTATCGCCAGCCGTTCTGGCGCGAGGCGGGTTTCTCGGGCTCCGCGGTGAGTCAGCGCGGGCCCCTGTTTGAAGTGGTTGATCATTCAGATCCATCCAGCGGGTGTTACGCCTTGTTCGGGTTTTTTGGCACGCCTGCTGCGCAACGACGACAGCTGGGAGAGGTTGATCTCAAGGCGCAGGCGCTCGAGCACCTCCAGCGTTTGTTTGGGCCCGAAGCGGGTAATCTAGAGACGATGTGGTTCATGGATTGGTCTCGCGAGCCGTTGACGGCCACCGATGCCGATTTGCACGCAACGGGGTCTCATCCGCCTTACGGTGAACCTGTGCTCGCGGAGCCTTGGTTTGACCGGAAATTGGTCTTTTGTTCCGCTGAAACAGACGGCCAATTCGGTGGGTTGATCGAGGGGGCTTTGGCTGCCGGCGAGCGGGCGGCTCAGCAGGTACTTCCGCACTGATTGGCCCAGAGGTTGCGCAATATGGCGCCTTGTCAGACCTCTGCTGGCCGCTATAATGCGCGCCCTCACCATCCCATGCCGGTGTAGCTCAGTTGGTAGAGCAGCGCATTCGTAATGCGAAGGTCGTAGGTTCGACTCCTATCTCCGGCACCACCTTTTTTCGGTGCTTTCTTGGCACATGGGTAACAGTTTATTCCGAGGACATGGGTAACACTTTTTGAGCGAAGGGGTTTTCCCCGACGGGCTCTACTCGGTTAACTGTTCTGTCAAAAAATCCT
>JAZBOZ010000002.1:0-4365 GCA_036351405.1 Halieaceae bacterium | reverse complement strand
TGATGAGCGGGACAGACATCGACGCTGATGAAACTCAAGGCATACGGGCCCTCAATCTATCACCGGATAGCTCGCGTCTCCCCAAAGAGTGCGCGGGTTATCCATCATGAGTTCGATGGTGGCTGGCACCAGTGTGGACAGGAAGGCGGTGCAGTCGCGCATCTGGTCACGATTGACGCCGCTGTTCCAGGTGGCCCCTCCGTGCACCAGCTGATTGCGGAGGGTGTACAGCCTCACGAGTATGACGCCGAGTACATCGGCGGTTCTTCCTGCGCCGAGTGCTGCATGCGCAGCCCTATTGGCGGCACTAAACGCTTGCTTCCACTCGTCTTCGCTGATGGTGCCTTGCTGGAATGCCCAGAAATCCGGGAACACATATTCGTTGGCGAGCAGGAGGCGTACGGTGTTCTGGAACTGCTTCCAGATGAGGTCGTACAGCCGCCGGTCCGTATCGAGCGAGACGAGCTTCTCGATGAACGCTGAGAGCTTGGCGCGTTCAGTATCGCGCTCTATGCCGTGGATCTCTTGTGCGTAAGCCGCGTTGAAGGCAATCCAGAGGAAGATGAATCGACCGTCGTCGTCTTCGCACTGCTCCGCGCGATTGAGCCAGCTCAGGGCGCGGTGAACACGCAGTGAAAGACTTTGCGAGTAGCCATCACGCTCTTCGCGGTGGCGGGCTTTGAGTCGTGGGTAGTGGTCCATGGGGTGAGTATCGATGCTGTTACCTGTCGGTGGGTGAGCCTGCAGAGTTCAATGGAGATTTGACCTTGAGATTGTAGCGGGCAAGAAACTCGTCTTGGGCTCGTTTCCGATGGGTGACACACCACGCCCATTCCTGCCGATCCTCTGGCTCTATACACCGAAAGGGTGGTTTGTAGGTTTTATCGAATTCACTCACCCGTAAGTTGTGCAGGCGATTAGCTTCGGACCTCCGCGCTAACTCGGCTTCTTGTCTTGCCGCCTGGCTTTTCGCCCGAGCTTCAGCCAGCTGCTCCTGGGCTTGTTGGTAGGCTCGTTGCTGCTGTTCGCGTTTACGCAGTTCCTCTTGGCGCTGGCGTTCCTGTTCTGAGACGTTTGTTACGAATTCTTCCAAGGTGTCACTCACTGATTTCATCACAGCCGCAGCTGCGCCCAGTTCCACTAGCCACATCATGAAAAGTGCGAGAAACACGCCTAGAGCGATCTGGAGTGTTAGCTTCAATTAGATGCCTCGTCAGTCAAAAAGCGCTTGGGGCCTGAGTGATTGTTACAACGGTGGCGTCGATGGCCGCCGCTCGTTGACTCGTGGCCGATGGCGTCCTTGGCTAAGCTCCCGCAACGCCTTCTCAGAAGAGCTTCACATCATGTTCCTGGGCCAGCAATAAGGGATTTTCCGAGGTGGCTGGCACTGAAATTTTGCAGTTGCATGTAATGTTGAGCTCACTCTGACACGTGCTCGAATGGCATTGAAGGGATGGGTTGGTCGCGAGAAAGGCCGCGTTTTCAGTGGGCTGACGATGTGTCATGTTTGATGTTGACTTGCGTTTCCTCCGAGACATATCATCTTCACATCACCTTCCCGGACCTGCTGCGATTAAGTTCGCGTAGCTTCGGGCGAAAAAGCCGCCCACGGGCGGCTTTTTCATTTCCTCTGAGGACAAACGCTGAAAACTGTTGTCTACATTGACGGCTTCAACTTCTATTACCGTCGAATCAAGGGAACGCCATACAAATGGCTGAATATTTGCCGCTTATGTACAGAGACGCCTCTCGTACAGTCTGTGACCAGATTATTCTCTGTTCAAACGATCATGATTTCGTACCTGCTCTGAGGCACATCAGAAACGACTTTCCTAGTTTAGTGCTTGGGCATGTATCCCCTCAAAAGCCCAGCCATGCAAGCGATCATGCGCAGGCCGCCAAAGGATTAGTCAGCCTAGTCAACTGGTCTGAGAATCACATACCAAACGAGTTACTTGCGGACTCGCTTTTACCCTCAGAAGTGCGGGGTAAGCGCGGGAAAATTCGATGTCCTGCACGGTGGCAATCGACTTGAGTGCAAGTTCTATGCGAGGTCCAGAACCAGAATTGTTGACGGTGAAAGTTTGACACGACACAGGCCGCAGTTTGTCTGTAACTGCCTCGTTGAGGCCATGGTCACTCAACACTACGACGAACGCGCCCATAGAACTGATCAACGACAGCGATCATCTGCTCTGGTAGATACTCCATGGCTTGCATCCGCAGAGCGCTCGGTATGCCGAACAGTGCCTCCGCGACACTCCCCGCAATCGCCCCTAGGGTGTCTGCATCTCCGCCGAGTGAGACCGCGTTCCTGATTGCATCCTCAAAATTCTTCGCGGCGAGTGCACAGATCAAAGCGTCGGGTACTGTGCCCGGACAGGTTTCATTGCGAACATGTGTAGCGCGGCACTCGCCCACGCTACGAGCCAGGTCGTAGCCGTAACGGTTGGCAACCTCAGCCGCAATATCGTCTGGCGCTGTTCCCGTTCGAGCGAGGAAGATGGCCATCACCACGGCTTGTGCGCCTTTTACGCCCTCGGGGTGATTGTGCGTTACTTCAGTAACGATTCTTGCGACTTCAAGAGATTTACCCAGCGATCCATAAAGCCAACCCGCCGGTGAAATTCTCATCGCTGCTCCGTTGCCGTAGCTATTGTAGGGCGGACGTACCTCTTTGGCGGACAACCAGAAGATAAACTTCTGTCCATAACCGCCAAGGTGGGGCGCGGTTTTGATTCGGCGCGCCCAGTCACGCATCGCCTCGGCGGGTTGTCGCTCATTCAGCAGGCAATCGGCAATCGCAGTGGTCATGATGCTGTCATCTGTGATGCCGGAGTTCGGATGCAGGAAGGGCTCAAACTCTTTCACCTTGATTGTGGTGAATTCGTAGGGGGCTCCTGCGATGTCGCCAATGATCGCACCCAGCATCTTGGCTACCTATCGCCGCGATAAACAACAGCTCGGAAGTTCCACGGTGTGTCGCTGCTGGTGCCGCTCACTTAGCGACCACATAAACCATCTCCATCGGAAGTCGATGGGCATCTGCTTGCGGCTCCGCAGGCAACGTACACCATTGGGATCTCATGCGGCCAGTCACGGCCGCAACCATCGCATCAATGATGTCGTCTTTAGCAACACGTTTTCTGGGAAATTCAACAACCGCTTTCTCGACCAAGTCTTGGCTCTCCGGGTAGTGACGAGAAAGCACTGCCATGCGCTCTTCAAACCCCTTGGTCGTCTTTTTGTTGAATTCCATGGGTTGGCCACCTGAGAGCCCCCAAAAACAAAGCTCTGGATGCACCTCGCGGATGATGCTCCTTGCCTTACTATCCCGCCGCAATAAGTCGTCGACTTCTTGAATTTTGGGTGCGATGGCATAGGCCTGTTTGCTCAAACCCTTTCCTGACAATCGCCGGTTACATGCGCTAGCTGCCTGGTAGTTAGGTTCCTGCAGCGCCGGGCGAACTGGTGGGCGAAAGACGCTGGCAAGCCGCGGCCATCCCAGTAATTTTCGAGCTTCGGCGTCGCATTGTCGCCAAGCATCACCCTTGTCTATCAAGCCGATCGGAATGTCGATCAGAATGCAGGTATCTTTGCTCGCCCTTTCCAGGAGTTCGTCGATGTGTCTTACAACTCCGTAGGAGCTCCCGGCTTCGCTGAGCTCGACGTAAAACCAGCCATCCTTGCAGCCATCAACACCGATTACCGTGCCCACTTTGCTCATTTTTAGGCTCCAATTGAGGCTTTGAGCGCCAGCCTGGCTAGATGATTTTCGCGCACTTGCCCATTGATACGGATGAGGTGGCAGATGCCACAGGCACACCGCTTCTGCCATGATCCAGCACTGGCTTGAGAAGCCTACTTGATTGCGCATCGGCCTGCTCGAGTACTGTCGCTTCCGGCTACATGAGGATTTGCACAGTGTGGTGGCGACCTCGAACCATAATTACTCTGGGCACTAAGAGAAGCACCCCGCAGTTCTATTGGCCACTTCTGAACGGGATTTCACTTATGCAGCACATCGACCAGCTCCAACCCAGCGAGGATTTCATGGATGCATGGCAGGCTGCGGGCCGGCATCTCCAGCGGTTGGGTGGCGACAGCATGGTGTGGATACGCGCCGATTTGGATACGCCATTCATCGAGCACTTGGCATTCCGCTTGGGTAACCAATTGGTGTTTGTCTACCTCCTTACCGAGGAGTCTGTCAGCGACGAGGTCTTGGCGCCATTTCACGAATTGGCTGACATGGCTCATGCCATACCTTGCCTCATGCCGATGAATAAAGGCATTCGTGGCTATGAAGCAGCGCTACCCGGTTGGGGGTTACGTCACTCAAGAACCGAGGGCTTGGTGGATGTA
>JAZBOZ010000001.1:0-16798 GCA_036351405.1 Halieaceae bacterium | reverse complement strand
ACTCTAATCGTCAGGCTTTGCGCCATTTTGGTGTCCTCAGCGAGCAATGTTAAAAACCATAACATAATGTAAATTTGATTAACATTACGCGGGGTTGTGGCATTTGGATGATCACTCGCTTGCGATGGGCAGGGGATTTCGCGACACTACCCATCCCCGGCCGGTGGCTTAGTGACCGATTGGGGCGTCATGGTGGCTCGGATGGTCCCCCCGCAGCGATAGGTAGCGAACCCCGCCAGGCCCGGAAGGGAGCAACGGTAGTTACTGACTCGGGTGCCGGGGTGTGGCTATCCGGGTCGCCTCCAATTCTCGGTGGACGGTTGTTCATGTCGTATCAGGTGCTCGCCCGAAAGTGGCGTCCCGCAAGTTTTGGCGAGATGATGGGGCAGCAACATGTGTTGCGCGCCCTGATCAATGCGCTCGACAACGATCGGCTACATCACGCTTACCTGTTCACCGGTACACGCGGCGTGGGCAAAACCACGGTTGCGCGGATTCTCGCCAAGTGTCTGAACTGCGAGCGCGGCGTCAGCGCGACGCCCTGCGGTGAATGCGCGAGCTGTGTGGAGATCGCTGAGGGGCGCAGCGTCGATCTGCTTGAAGTGGATGCGGCGTCGCGAACCAAGGTGGAGGATACCCGCGACCTGCTCGATAACGTGCAGTACGCGCCCACGCGTTCACGCTACAAAATCTACCTGATCGACGAAGTGCATATGCTGTCCACGCACAGCTTCAATGCGCTGCTCAAGACGCTGGAGGAGCCACCGCCCCACGCGAAATTCCTGTTGGCGACGACGGATCCCCAAAAACTCCCCGCGACCATCTTGTCGCGCTGTCTTCAGTTCAATTTGAAGAACATGCTTCCGGAAGAGGTGGTCTCGCGGTTGGAGCACATTCTCGGCGAGGAGCAGGTTGAGTTTGATGCCGAGTCTCTGCAATTGATCGCCCGGGCAGCCGAGGGCTCCATGCGTGATGCACTGAGCCTGACAGACCAGGCGATTGCCTTTGCCGGTGGTCGTCTGGTCGCGGAGGAAGTCCGCGCCATGTTGGGCACTGTGGACCGAGGCCGGGTGCTTACGCTGGCGGAGGCGGTGCTCGCCGCTGACCCTGCGAGAGTCCTGGAGCAGGTCAGGCATATCGCTGAGCACGCCCCGGACTACGCGGCGACCCTGAGTGAACTCGGCGCTATTCTCCATCAGGTGACGATTGCCCAAATGGTGCCTGAGGCACTGGATCCCGCGTGGTCTGAGCAGGCGCGATTGATCGAGCTTGCGACGTCCGCGAGCCCCGATGAGGTGCAGCTTTGCTATCAACTCGCGGTGTCTGGCCGCGGTGAGTTGGCGATGGCTTCGGATCCGCGTGCGGGTTTGGAAATGGTGCTGTTGCGCATGATCGCCTTCAGACCCGCAGTCGTCATCGACGATGCGGCCAAGGGAGCGCCACCCGCAAAAAAGCCTGAGCCGCCGGCGCTGCCGGTGGCAACCCCGGCAACCTCTGAGCCCTCTGGGGCACCAGCAAGCCGATCCGCACCAGTGCCGCCGAGTCCCGCGCCGTCAATGCCTGATCGAGAGCGGGTGTCGCCTGCCGCGTTGGCTCCTAGGTCAAACGGTGAGAGCGCAGAGAACCGCGTCGTAAGCCGCGGGGCGGCCCCGGCAGTCAGTGATGAGCGCGCGGCTCCTGACGCCAGCGAAGGTAGCGAAGCTGTGCTTCCCGGCAGTGGAGGTAGCCAGCCAATGGCGACAGAGATCGTGTCGCCGGAAGCGGGGCATTTGGCCGCCAAAGCGGACTGGCCGCGGCTCTACGAGCGGCTGGGTTTGACCGGGTTATTGGCCAGTGTGGCGCTGCATACCGAATGGGTTGGGGCGGCTGATGGCCGTGTGCGTTTGCGGCTCGATGAGCGCAATGCAACGCTCTACAACGATAAGCAGCGCCCGGTACTGGCCGCGGCGCTCAGCAAAACCTTCGGGCGGCCGATTGAAGTCGATATCGAGATCGGTACTGTGGGCGAAGACACCCCGGCCGCTTACCGAGCGCGACAAGCTGAGTCGCGATTGGCTGCAGCAGAAGCGGCATTGGCGACAGATCCGCGATTACAGTCTTTGCTAGATGATTTTGATGCGGAGCTCATCCCGGGTAGCATCCGCCCACCTTCTATGGAGCAGGAAGCTCATGAAACTCAATGAAATGATGAAGCAGGCGCAGGCCATGCAGTCCAATCTGGCTGCCGCGCAGGAGTCGGTAAAACAGCTCGAAGTTCAGGGTGAGTCTGGCGCTGGATTGGTCAAAGTCCGGATGAGCGGAGCGATGGAGGTACTGCGCGTCGAAATCGATCCGGCGGTGTTGAGTGAGGATAAAGAGGTTCTTGAGGACTTGCTGGCCGCCGCCGTCAATGACGGTGTGCGACGGGCGCAGGCTGCTGCTCAGGAGAAAATGACCGAGGTGGCGGCCGGCATGGGTCTTCCTGCTGGCTTTAAGATGCCGTTTTAACGTACTGATTTTAATGAAATTAAGCCCGTCAATTGAGTCGCTGATTGAAGCGTTGCGCCACCTTCCGGGGGTGGGCCCGAAGTCCGCGCAGCGCATGACCCTGCACCTTCTCGAGCGGGATCGACTTGGCGCTCAGGCTATTGCCGATGCCTTGACGGATGCGCTCGCCAAGGTGGGTCGTTGCAGCGAGTGCCGCAACTTTACCGAACTGAGTACCTGTGAGTTGTGTGCCGACCAGAAGCGGGACGCTGGGCTACTCTGCGTGGTAGAGACCCCGGCGGATGTGATGGCGATTGAGGGTAGCGGCAGCTATCGCGGGCACTATTTCGTTTTGCTCGGGCATTTGTCGCCACTCGATGGGATCGGCCCGGAGCAGCTGGGGCTCGATCGTTTGCGCAACCGCTTTCAATCAGGGACCGTGCGGGAGGTCATTTTGGCGACGAATCCGACAGTTGAAGGAGAGGCGACCGCGTATTACATCGCCCAGCGCGCGCGCGAGTCTGGTGTCGCCGTCACCCGGATTGCACATGGCGTGCCCCTCGGTGGGGAGCTTGAGTACACCGACGCCACGACGCTGGCACATGCTCTGAGTGGCCGTACCGCGATGCCTGAACAATGAAGCACATCTGGATAGATTCAGACGCCGCACTGGCAGCCGCACTCGACGCACATCGAGGGGCTGCCAACGTCGCCATCGATACCGAATTTCGCCGTCGAGATACCTTTTTTCCGCAGGTAGCCTTGCTCCAAATCTGCTGGAATGATGTTGCTTATCTGATTGATCCAATTGCTATTTCTGACGCCTCAGGCATCGAGAGTCTGCTGCTGGACAGCGCGGTCACCAAGTATCTGCACAGTGCCAGCGAGGACCTCGAAGTGTTCGAGCATTGGCTGGGCATCAAGCCCACGCCGCTGTTTGATACACAGCGGGCCGCGGGATTGGTCGGGCTTGATCCTGGCATCAGTTATCGCGCTCTGGTGGCCGAGTTCAAAGGGATAGAGGTGCCCAAGGATGAGACCCAGTCCGACTGGCTCAAGCGGCCACTGACCGACGCGCAGCAGGAATACGCTGCGCTGGATGTCGTGTATCTGCTCGATATTGGGCGCGAGCTGGAGGCGCGGGTGACGGAATTGGGGCGCCTCGACTGGGTGCTGGAAGACGGTGCTCGCATGGCGACCGGTGGCAAGGGGCCACTGGCCAAATTCAAATCGGCTTGGAAATTGGATTCAAGACAGCGCAGCGCGCTGGCAGCGTTGGTGGAATGGCGCGACGAAAGGGCCCGGGATCGCGACAAGCCGCGCAGCTGGATTGCTCCCGACAAAGCGCTGACGGCTATTGCCCAGCGCCTGCCGGAGAGTGTCAACAGCCTCGCTGCTCTCGACGGCGTGCCCGAACCCTTGGCGCGCCGGCAGGGCAGGCGCCTTCTGGATGTCGTGGCGCGGGCCGCAGACGGCACGTACGTTACCGATTGGTGTCCGCAAAAGCCGTTGCCCCGGGACGCCAAGGCGCAGCTGAATGTCCTCGCCGCCCGCCGTGACGAGATTGCGGCGGCATTGGCTGTCGCGCCTGAGGTGCTGGTGGCCAATCGCGACCTGGAATTGTTGTTGCGCGAGGCCCTCGGTGAAACGATCGAGGAGCCACCGGCCTGGCAGGGCTGGAGAGCCCAGCAGGTTGTGCAGCCGCTGCGTGAGACAGCGGCCTCGCTGGTGACAGGTAAGGTGGCAGGAACAGTGACAGGAAAGCAGTGATATGGCGTTGGTCGAAGTCTTCAAAAGCAACCGAAAATCAGAGACTTATCTGTACCTGCCTAGGGGCTGTGAACAGGACACATTGCCTGAAGCCTTGCGGCAGGTGTTCGGCAAGCCCGAGTATGTGCTCGGTTTGGACCTCACCCCTGATCGTCAGCTCGCGCGTTTCACTGGCGCTGAAGTGTTGGCGGCGATTGAGGAGCAGGGTTTCTTTTTACAACTCCCCGAATCGGATGCTGACGAGGATGCTGCATGCTGACCACGCAATCCTATATTGTCGCTTTTGCAGTGTGGTGGCTCGCTGCTTTGGTCGGTTTGGCTGTGTTGTTACGGTGGGTGCCTCGTCGCTGGCCCGCCTGGCTCCGGTGGGGCGGTATGGGAATGTTAGCGGGCTTGCTGATGGTGCCCGCGCCACCACAAGAGTCGGCTGAGACACTGGCGCCGGCGCTGGTGGTTGCTGTTTTTAACACGTTGTTTGGCGAAGGCTGGGCTTCGGCGGTTCCTGCCGTCGCCAGTCTGCTGGTGGCGATGGCAGGCATGGCCGTCATAGCCGGTGTGCTGGGTGGCATACTCGCGGGGCGTCGTGAGCGAGCCGCGAATGCGGCCAACGATAGCGCTTGAATCGGGCAGAGCACGAGCCGGATAGCGTTGCATTGAGACCCCTGGCTTTGCTTAGGTGTGAGGGTCTGTTTTTAACCGTTCAACTGTCTTTAACCGTTCAACATAGAGATTGGATATGAAGTTCACAGGAACCGAGCGCTACGTTGCTACCGATGATCTCCGCATGGCCGTTAACGCGGCGGTCAATTTGGAGCGGCCATTGTTGATCAAGGGTGAGCCCGGCACGGGCAAAACCATGCTCGCTGAAGAAGTCGCAGCAGGTTTGGGTAAGCGCTTGATCCAGTGGCACATCAAATCAACGACCAAAGCGCAGCAGGGCCTGTATGAATACGATGCGGTATCGCGACTGCGTGACTCCCAGCTGGGTGACGACAAGGTCCACGATATCGCCAACTACATCAAGCGCGGCAAGCTGTGGGAGGCGTTCGCTGCCGACGAGCAGGTTGTGCTGCTGATCGATGAGATCGACAAAGCCGATATTGAGTTCCCCAATGACTTGCTGGTAGAGCTCGATCGGATGGAGTTTTTCGTGTACGAAACTGGCGAGACCGTCCGCGCCAAGCATCGACCGATCATCATCATCACCTCAAACAATGAGAAAGAACTGCCCGATGCCTTCCTGCGTCGCTGCTTCTTCCATTTCATTAACTTCCCCGACCGCGACACCATGCGCGAGATTATCGACGTGCACTACGAGGGCATTGGTCAGAGTCTCGTTCAGGAGGCCCTGGAGATTTTCTTTGATCTACGCGCAGTGCCAGGGCTAAAGAAAAAGCCCTCCACGTCAGAATTGATCGATTGGCTTAAATTGCTGATGGCTGACGATATTCCCGATGAAGTGTTGAAGAACCGGGACCAGACCAAGGCGATCCCACCGCTTTATGGCGCCTTGCTCAAAAACGAGCAGGACGTGCAGCTGTTGGAGCGGCTCGCGTTTATGCATCGTCGCGAGACACGTTGAGGCGCGCGGCATGTTGGTCAATTTCTTCCATGGGCTGAAGGACGCGGGGGTGCCCGTCACGCCTCGCGAGCTGTTGGATCTCCTTGAGGCCATGCAGCGGCGTCTGGTCTTCGCCGACATGGATGATTTTTACAACCTTTCCCGGGCGATCCTGGTCAAGGACGAGAAATACTATGACCGTTTTGATCGCGCTTTCGGGCTGCATTTTCGTGAGCTTGAGGCGTTGGACGACGTCATTGAGGCGCTGATCCCCGACGACTGGCTTCGCTCCGAGTTCATGAAGCAGCTTTCCGAAGAGGAAAAAGCCAAGATCGAATCGTTGGGTGGGCTAGAAAAACTCATCGAAGAATTTAAGAAGCGCCTTGAGGAGCAAAAGAAGCGGCATCAGGGCGGTAACAAGTGGATCGGCACCGGTGGCACGTCACCCTTTGGCAACGACGGCTACCACCCTGAAGGTATTCGCGTTGGTGGGGAAAGCAAGAATAAGAAAGCGGTGAAGGTCTGGGACCGCCGCGATTTCAAAAATCTTGACGATAGCGTCGAGCTTGGCACCCGTAATATCAAAGTGGCGCTGCGTCGGCTTCGCAAATTCGCTCGCACCGGTGCGGCCGACGAGCTGGATCTGGATGACACGATTTCTTCAACAGCGCGCAATGCCGGACTGCTGGATATCAAGATGGTGCCCGAGCGCCACAATGCGGTGAAAGTACTGCTGTTTCTCGATGTGGGCGGGTCGATGGATCCCCACGTCAAAGTTTGTGAAGAGCTGTTTTCTGCCGCGCGCACGGAATTCAAACACCTCGAGTATTTCTATTTTCATAACTTCCTCTATGAGAGCGTCTGGCGTAACAACATTCGCCGCCACACCGAGCGTACGCCGACGCTGGACTTACTGCACAAGTACAGCCATGACTACAAGGTTGTGATCGTCGGTGATGCCTCGATGTCGCCCTATGAGATCGTCCAGCCGGGCGGGTCGGTTGAGCACTGGAATGAAGAGCCCGGTGCCGTCTGGTTGCAGCGACTGCGTGAGACCTACGAAAAAGCGATCTGGATTAATCCCGTGCCCGAGGATGAGTGGGAGTACACCCAGTCGATTTCAATGACCAACCAGTTGATGGAAGGCAAGATGTATCCCCTGACCTTGAAGGGGCTGGAAGAGGGGATGTCTTTCCTTTCCAAATAGCCAGCCGCTACACTCAAGGCACCCCTAATAAAAGCCAATAACTCGAGGGAAAGCCCATGAGACGTTTGACCATCGTCCCCGCGATCAGCGCCTTGCTGTTCGCCTGCAGCGCCAAGGAGCCGCCTGCACCCGATGCTAATCAGCCACCGCCCGAGCAAAAGCCGGTTGCGGTCAGCGTGGCTGATGTCTCAACCTCCCGGTTGCTCAACGCGGCGTCAGAACCTGAAAACTGGCTTTCCTACGGGGGTAGCTATGACGAGCAGCGACACAGTGCGTTGAGTGCTGTCAATCGCGACACCTTGTCCCAACTCGGTGTCGGCTGGGTGTACGAAATGCGCAAACCCCGCGGGCAGGAAGCGACTCCCGTCGTGGTGGACGGCGTGATGTATCTCACCAGCTCCTGGTCCATCGTTTACGCGCTCGATGCGCGCACCGGAGAGGAGCTCTGGGTCTACGACCCCGAGGTATCGGGAGACGACGCTTGGAAGGGCTGCTGCGATGTCATCAATCGTGGCGTCGCAGTGTATGAGGGCAAGGTGTTTGTCGGCGTTTTCGATGGGCGTCTCGAAGCGCTCGATGCGGCGACCGGTGAGCTGCTTTGGAGCACCGTCACGGTTGACCAGAGCAAGCCCTACACCATCACGGGTGCCCCACGGGTCTTCAAAGACAAGGTACTGATCGGCAACGCAGGCGGAGAGCTGGGTGTGCGAGGCTATTTATCGGCCTACGACGTCAACTCCGGCGAACTGGTGTGGCGTTTCTACACGGTGCCGAACCCCGAGAAAAAGCCGGACGGTGCTGCCTCTGACGAGATCTTTGCGAAGCTCGCCAACGATACTTGGGGAGATGATGGCGCATGGACGACCGATGGAGGTGGCGGTACTGTCTGGGACTCGATTGTCTATGATCCCGTTAATGACCAGGTGATCGCCGGTGTCGGCAACGGCTCACCCTGGAACGCCAAAATCCGTGACCCCAACAGTGACGGAGATAACCTGTTCCTGTCCTCCATTCTGGCGTTGGATGCGGATACTGGTGCGTACCGCTGGCACTTCCAGACCACGCCGCGTGATCAGTGGGATTACACTGCCACCCAGCCCATTGTGCTCGCCGAGCTGCCCTTGGGTGAAGGCGGTGCACCGCGACGAGTCGTGATGCAGGCGCCCAAGAACGGTTTCTTCTACGTGCTGGACGCCGAGGACGGCGAGTTTATCTCGGGTGATGCCTTCGCACAGACCAGCTGGGCGACCGGGCTCGATGAAAACGGCCGCCCGATCGAAGTCCCCGCGGCGCGTAACCTTGCGGAGGATTACATTGTCTCCCCGGGCCCTCTGGGCGCTCATAACTGGCACCCCATGTCCTATAACCCGGATACGGGGCTCGTCTATATCCCGACCAATGACATTCCCTTCTTGCTCAGCCTGCCCGGTGAAGAGGGGCTGGCGAAAAGCTTCTGGAATATTGGCTATCGCGCTGATGCCGATCCGGGCTGGGTGCTCGAGCGGCCAGCCGGCATGGTCGAGTATGTTCGCGAGGAGTTCATCAAGGGTGGGCTGCTCGCCTGGGATCCGGTGAAGCGCGAACCCGCCTGGGCAGTGCCTTATCCGATGCCCTTCAATGGCGGCACCTTGTCCACGGCGAGTGGTTTGGTGTTCCAGGGCACCAAAAACGAGGAGCTGATTGCCTACGACGCCAAGACGGGCGACCGGTTGTGGTCACACCCGCTGGTCGGTGCGCCAGGCGCGGCACCCATGACCTATGAGATTGATGGCGAGCAATACGTGACGGTGCTCGCTGGGTGGGGGAGCAGCGCGGCGATGAATTCTTCGCTGGCACTCGACACGGTAGCGCCGCCGGAGGTGGGTCGCGTGATCACCTTCAAGATCGGCGGTGAGGCTACTTTACCGGCCCCGATGGCGGATACCGTCGTCAGGCAGCCAAAGATCGCCGAATTCGGTGACAAAGCCACCTTGGAGCACGGCATGCGCATCTACGCAGCCAACTGCCAGTTCTGCCACGGCACATTTGCGCTGAGTTCGGGTGCGGTGCCAGATCTTCGCTGGTCAGCCATGACGGCAAGTGAGGAGGCCTGGGATGCCGTGGTGCGTGACGGGGCCCTGAGCAAAAACGGTATGCGCTCTTTCGCGGACTTGTTGAGCAAAGAAGACACCGACGCGGTACGCGCCTATGTGGTCAAACAAGCCTGGGTTGCCGTCGCACTCGGTGAGGCAGAAGCGCCGTCTGAGTAACGAAAATGGGCGTCAATGCGCGGTGACAGCATAGGCGAGAATGCCTGCGGTCACCGCGACATTGAGAGACTCCACGCTATTACTCATCGGTATGCTCAAGCCCATGTCGGCGAGGGCTGCCACCTTGGGACTCACGCCGCCGCTCTCGCCGCCCAGAACGTAAACCATGGCGCCCTTAGGTTGGTGCGAGAACACCGTTTGCTCGCCGTCGGCGCGCAGGGTGGCCACGGTTATCCCCCATAGCTGGCACTGCTCAATCGCCGAGAAGGCGTCCTCGCAATGCACGATCGGTGCCCGGAACAGCGTGCCGGCGGATGCTTTGATGACCAGTGGCCCCAATGCGGCGACGCCTTTCCTTGGCCAGAGAATGCCATCGATGCCGGCCGCAGCAGCCGACCGCACAATCATGCCTGCATTCTGCGGGTTGGTGATGCCATCGAGGGCCAGCAGGCGCGTATTGGGGGATTTTGCCAACGCCTCAATACTGTCTAATTCGGCAAAGTCGGGGCAGCGAATATCGAGAGCCACGCCTTGATCTTGTTTGCCATTACGGGAGATGCGCGCCAGCGCAGCGCGCTCGTGTTCACGGATCTCTATGCCTCGATGAGCGGCCGCCGTCATGATCTCGTCCATGATCCCGCCCCGTTTGTTGGAGTGCGCGATATGCAGGCGCTCGGCGTCCAGCTTGTTATCCTGCAAGGCCTCCAGCACCGGCTTGCGTCCATAGACGGTCAACAGCTGGAATTTGGCATGAGGTGCGTGGGGTTTCGACGAAGACACAGGGCAGGGGCCGTTCGATGAGAGAAGTGACACTTTATACCACTGCGGGCTGCCATCTTTGTGAGATGGCTGAAGAGGTGCTCCACGACTGTGGGGTGCAATTCACGCCCGTTGACATCGCCGACAGGCCCGAATTGATCGAACGCTACGGGGTACGCATCCCGGTCATTGCACTGCCATCGGGTAGGGAGTTGGGATGGCCCTTCGATGGCAGCGCAGTAACCGCTTTTCTCGCGGTCGATATCTGAGCGCCGATCTTTGAGTGCGTTAGTCGCTTAACTCGACGCGAACAGCCAATACGTCGCACTCGGCGCCATGGAGGATGCCGTCAGCGGTTGAGCCCAGCAGCAGTGCCAAGCCCCAGCGTGCGTGACTGCCTACACAGATGAGATCTGCAGACATCTCCTTGGCCTTCTCCGGGATTTCGGTCTCCGGCCGACCCACCACAATGTGTTGTCGGTCCTCCGGCACGCCATGGGCAGCTGCTAGCTTTTTCAGCTGCTCGGCTGCCTGCTGATGGATTTCATCCTGAATGGAAGAAAAATCCATGGGGATGTCACCGCCGTAGGTGATCGACAGGGGTTCAACAACATGCACGATGTGCACCTGGGCATCATTGGATTGGGCGAGAGCGCTTGCCCGGGACACCACCTTCTCGGATGTTTCCCCCAGATCAACCGCCACCAGAACACGCTTGTAAGACATTGTTTGCTCCGTCCGGTATGAAAAATTCAGTGCCTAGAGTAGCTTCACTTTCTTCAACCCACCACCCGGAAGTCTGCTTATCTTGTCCTATCTGATTGTACTGTTGGTTGCCGGCGCCGTGCTGGGGCCGTTAATGGCGGTATTGCCGAGCAAACGGCAGCGCTATTTGGCCTCGCAGCGGGACTACGCCGCCGCTCAGGGGCTCGCTGTGCGGTTGCGCCAACTCCCTGAAATCCCGCCGCGATTTCGCTTTGAGCCACCGTATGACCTCATGTGCTACGAAGTGAGCTTTGATCCGCGTAAACGACCTCATTGGCAGCCCGGTCTTTTCGTCAGAACGGAGGCGGGATGGCAGAGCCGAGATAGTGATCGACAGATACCGTCGGTGGCGGATGCATTGCCAGCGGGCGCTGTGGTGTTAGTTTTGGGATGGGATGCGCTGCGCGTTTTCTGGGATGAGGAGGGTGGTGAGGCGGCTGTCGATCAGGTTGCCCACGTGCTTGGGGAGTTGCGCAGAGCCGATTAAATGCGTTATCGCTAAATAAAGGCGGGTGTTGGCTTGACCCACGCGGTTGCCTCCCGTTAGATGCCCGTCCTTCTGGTCCGGATGAGCAATGGACCATCGACAGAGCAAGGAATCATTATCCAACATGGGAAAAGCGCTGGTTATCGTCGAATCCCCGGCTAAGGCCAAGACGATCAATAAGTATCTGGGCCCGGACTTCATCGTGAAGTCGAGCGTGGGTCATATTCGCGATCTGCCCACTTCGGGATCGGGTACAACGACCGATCCGAAGGAGCGCGCGGCGCAGGCGGCGATCACCCGCAAGATGGCACCCGAAGAGAAGGCGCGCTATCAGGCAAAGAAAAAGCGGGAGCAGCTGGTCCGCCGTATGGGCATCGACCCGGAGCATGGATGGCGGGCGCAGTATGAAATTCTGCCCGGCAAGGAAAAGGTGGTCAGCGAGCTGCGCAAGCTGGCCAAGAATAGTGACGCTATTTACCTCGCCACCGACTTGGACCGCGAGGGTGAAGCGATCGCATGGCACCTGCGAGAAGCGATCGGCGGCGATGCTACTCGCTACCAGCGGGTCGTTTTTAACGAAATCACCAAAAAGGCGATTCAGGAAGCCTTTGAGCATCCCACCGAGCTTGATATTAACCGTGTGAACGCCCAGCAGGCGCGACGATTCCTCGACCGGGTGGTGGGCTTTGAGGTTTCACCGCTATTGTGGGCGAAGATCGCGCGCGGCCTGTCCGCCGGGCGGGTGCAATCGGTGGCGGTGCGCTTGATTGTGGAGCGCGAGCGAGAAATCCGCGCATTCGTGCCTGAGGAATATTGGGAGGTTCATGCGGACCTCGGATTCAAGCAGGATACGGTTCGCTTCCAGGTCGTGCGCCGGGCTGGCAATAAATTCGAACCCAAGACCGAGGCCGATGCACAGGCGGCTGTGACTGCGCTACAGCAGGCCAGTTACGCGGTTTCCGGTCTCGAGGCGCGTAAGACCACGTCGAAGCCGCCGGCGCCATTTATCACGTCGACCCTACAGCAGGCTGCGAGCACCCGTCTTGGCTTCAGCGTGAAGAAGACCATGACCTTGGCTCAACGGCTTTACGAGGCGGGCCACATCACCTACATGCGAACCGACTCGACCAATTTGAGCGCCGATGCGATCGCCGCCGCTCGGGATTACATCAGCGACCAATATCCAGCGGCGTATTTGCCCGAGTCACCGAATCGGTTCGGCTCTCGAGAGGGCGCTCAGGAGGCCCACGAGGCGATCCGCCCCTCCAACGTAAAAGTATCCGCGTCAAAGCTGGGCGGCATGGAGCGCGACGCAGAACGTTTGTACGAATTGATCTGGCGGCAGTTTGTCGCTTGTCAGATGACACCCGCACGGTACTTGTCGACGACAGTGACGGTGACCGCTGGCGACTTCGACATGACCGCCAAGGGACGTGTGGTGGAGTTCGACGGCTGGACCAAGGTGCAGACGCCGGTGGCCCGCAAAGGCGATGACGATGTTCTGCCCCCGCTCAAAGAGGGGGACGCCATGCAGCTTCAGGCGCTTCTACCCAAGCAGCATTTCACCAAGCCGCCCGCGCGTTATGGCGAAGCCAGTTTGGTGCGAGAGCTCGAGAAACGGGGCATTGGTCGGCCATCGACTTACGCGGCCATCATTTCGACGATCCAGGATCGCGGCTACGTGCGGCTCGAGAACCGTCGTTTTTATGCTGAGAAGATGGGGGATATTGTTACTCAGCGACTGCAGAACAACTTCGCAGATCTGCTCGATTATGGCTTCACGGCGGCTATGGAGGAGCATCTCGATGAAGTCGCCGAGGGTCGTCTTGAATGGCATGAATTGTTGGATCGTTTCTACGCGGAGTTCCGTGAGAAGCTGGAACAGGCGGAGCTGCCCGAGCCCAATGGCATGCAGGCCAACTCGCCCACGCCGACCGGCATTCCCTGTGACCAGTGTGGCAGGCCGATGCAGATTCGGACTGCCTCGACGGGTGTGTTCCTCGGTTGCTCAGGCTACAACCTGCCGCCGAAAGAGCGCTGTAAGAACACGGTCAACTTGATTCCCGGTGACGAAGCGATCAGTGCAGACGCCGACGATGAGGCGGAATCTCGCCTGTTGCTGACCAAGCACCGTTGTAAGTTGTGCAACGCTGCGATGGACAGCTATCTCATCGACGAGACACGTAAACTCCATGTGTGCGGCAACAACCCTGATTGTCCAGGCTATGAGGTAGAAGAGGGCCGGTTCAAGATTAAGGGTTATGACGGGCCAGTGATCGAATGCGACAAGTGTGGCGCTGAGATGCAACTCAAGACCGGTCGCTTCGGGAAGTACTTTGGCTGCACCAACAGCGAGTGCAAAAACACGCGCAAACTGTTGCGCAATGGAGAAGTCGCTCCGCCTAAAATGGACCCGGTACCCATGCCTGAGCTGGCCTGTGCCAAGGTGGACGACCACTACGTGCTGCGTGATGGCGCATCCGGGTTGTTCCTCGCTGCAAGCCAGTTCCCCAAAAATAGGGAGACGCGCCCGCCGTTTGTCGATGAACTCCTGCCACATCAGGCGGAGATTGACCCTAAATACGGGTTCCTGTTCGATGCGCCGGTCAAGGATGATGCCGGCAACCGCTCCCAGATTCGCTACAGCCGCAAAACGCGAGAGCAGTACGTGATGACTGAGGTGGATGGCAAGGCAACGGGCTGGAAGGCGTTCTTCCACGAGGGTGCCTGGGTCGCCGAAGGCTCGGCAAAAGCCAAGCCCAAAAAGAAAGCTGCCGCCAAGAAAAAGGCGCCCGCCAAGAAAAAGGCTGCGACGAAGTCCGGTAAATGAAAGGTCGCGTGATTGAAAAGCCCGTTAGCTGAACAATTGCAGTGTTGAATTAGCCATCGATGAACGGCCCACGGTCACTCGCCAATCACTCGCGATATCTCGCGACGCTGCAAATGGAGGCCTGGCAGCGGGCACTTTCCGATGACAACCGGCCCGGGTGGATTGTCGATGCGGCTTTCGCGCCGGCGGTGCGATGGCATCTGCGGCAGGCGTATGGCTGGCTGTTGCTGGCAGCGGCAAGGGTAGCTCAGGCGCCACCTCAGCCACCTCATTCAGTCAGTGAGCTGCCCGGTCTGGCACCCGGTATCGCGATGTCGGCGGAGTTGGTCCGTTGTGAAGATCTGGAAACCGACGGATGGCTGTCGGACATGCTGGCGCCGTTGCCGACGGCTTCGCCGCCGCCGCGCCAATCAAATCTATTGGCGACCACGCGGTCCACTCCGGACCTCGATCAATATCGGCTGTGGGCGGAAGCACTGGATAAACTCCTTGAGTCTATTGATCTGACGCTTGACGAGAGCTAGAGCGTGGTTCGGCGGTCATTGTGACGGTGCAGTGGGGCTGTTACAGTGGTGCCACCACCCACCAAAAACGAGGTAATGAGCGTGTCTACGTCTCTTCTTGAAATTGTTGATTTGGGTGACGGTGAGATCGTGCTTCAGCGCGCCGATGATGATTCTGAGCCACTGCTCAGTATTCAGTTCTCTGATGAAGCCACGGCGTATCTCCTTGAGAACAATCTCGAGGTGGCCAAGGCGATGATTCAGGCCGGGCTTCAGGCCGCTTCTCAGTTGGCCGAAGTTGCCAGTGTTGAAGTGGAAGACCACGACATCCCCGAGCACCGCACGCTGCACTAACGCCGCGTACAACCCTACAGCGGGCCGATGGGGTCCGCGCCGCACCTCAACAGCCTCCGATCACGGAACAAATTGGTTCGCGACGGAAATTGATCACCCTCGCTGGCGTACAGCCAATAACGATCAGATGTAGGTTTCTGGGCGCCTGATGATGCCCATAGAAAACTAGACCGGCTAAAAACAGAACCGTCTAGTGGCGACGCACTACGCCGACGCTGATCCCTTCGATATCGAGTGGCTGCTCACGCAGATCGACAACGATGGGCTCGTAGTCATCATTCTCGGGTAGCAGATGGACGGTATGGCGATTCGGTCGGTGCAGTCGCTTAACGGTGACTTCGTCTTCGATACGGGCGACCACGATCTGGTTTTCCCGCGCATCGGTCGTGCGGTGCACGGCGAGCAGGTCGCCATCAAAAATGCCGACCTTGATCATGCTGTCCCCGTGCACTTCCAGGAAGTAATCGGCAGCTGGGCTGAAGGTTTGGGCAGGCATATCCAGACGATCCTCAATGTGTTCCTGCGCGAGAATAGGGGAGCCTGCTGCAACGCGCCCCACTACGGGGATCCCGCGCTCTTCGACCAGCCGAATCCCTCGAGAGGCGCCTGCCACCATCTCAATGGCGCCTTTGCGGGCCAGAGCCTTGAGATGCTCTTCAGCGGCGTTGGCAGAGCGAAAGCCAAGTTCCTTGGCAATATCAGCGCGGGTCGGCGGAAAACCGGTGTCGTCGATGTAGCGTCGGATAATGTCGAGCACTTGCTGTTGGCGGGCGGTTAGTTTCAGCATGCGACACCTAATATGGTTGGATATACAGCTGTGATTATATCCACCTATTGCTGAATGTCACCCCATTGCTCAACGACTCACCGAGCGGGGGTGTCGGCCTTACCGCGCTGCGCTAACATCGAGCGCTCTGACCGCGATTGAATCAGCCGCTATGGACTTTCTTGCACACCTGCTGACACCCCTTTCTGAGTTGACGGGCGCGAGCATGCCCGCGTTGTTACTTGTTGCACTACTGTTTGTGGGGGTTGCGGGACATCTCACCATTCGCTGGTTGGTTCGTCGCCTGGGAACGGTGGCTGACCGGACGGATACTCGCTGGGATGATGTGATCGTGTTCTCTATCTCGCCGCCCGCCGAGTACGCAATGTGGGTGGTGCTGATTTACCTGTCGCTTGGTCAGTTTGAGGTGGCGAAGCGGGTCAGGGAGGGCATGCTTGCTTTTGCCGATACGGGGCTGGTGTTGCTGCTTGGCTGGCTATTCCACCGTCTGTTGGTGGGTATCGAAGAGGAGTTGCTATCGGATCACCGCGGTCCCCGCGACTCCACCGAAAGGGCAACGGTCAGCGCAACTGCGCGCATTGGACGCATCATCGTCTGGGTGATCGCCGGGCTGATGATCCTGCAAACGTTAGGCGTGTCGGTGTCCGGACTGTTGGCGTTCGGCGGTATCGGTGGTATTGCTGTCGGCTTCGCGGCTAAAGATATTCTGGCCAATTTCCTAGGCGGATTGAGCATTTATCTCGATCGACCTTTTGCGGTGGGCGACTGGATTCGCTCTCCCGATCGACAGATTGAAGGCACAGTAGAGAAAATTGGATGGCGCATGAGCGTGATCCGAACCTTTGATCAGCGGCCGCTGTACGTTCCCAATGCAATCTTTTCGACCGTGGCCTTGGAAAATCCGTCGCGGATGCACAATCGCCGGATCTACGAGACGATCGGTGTGCGCTATGACGATGCGGCGCAAGTCGCGTCAATCGTTGCCTCGGTCAAGGCGATGCTGGAGACGCACCCCGATATCGATCTTGAGCGCACGCTGATGGTCAACTTCAACGCGTTT